>NZ_JBMDKU010000013.1:0-183056 GCF_057809855.1 Phenylobacterium sp. FG114
CAAAGACCCGGTAACGTCCCTCCGACCGAACACGGTCCAGAGCGGTGCGGAAGGCCAGCGCGTAGTCCATGTCGATAGGGGCTCCTTGGGGCCGGGGGACCATGGAGGTCCACTCACCCCGCGGCCTTGACCGGGATCAAGGCCGTCAGATCGCCTTGGAATGCCGCGTCGCGTCGGCGTCGAAATAGGCGTCGAAGCAGGCGCAGATCGAACGCACGATGAGGCGGCCATCGCCGACGACCTTGAGCGTCGCACCGTCCAGGCGGGCCAGTCCATCCGCGAAGAAGGGCGCCAAGCGCGAGATCGCCTTGGAAAGGTGCGACATCTGCGCGCCGTGCCGCGCGCAAACCGCGTCCAGATCGACGGTGAGGTCGCACATGAGCCGCTCGATGATCTCACCGCGCAGGCGATCGTCCTCGGTCAGGGCCACGCCCCGCGCGATCGGGAGCTGATCGGTCTGGACGGCCACCCGCCAGCCGAGCTCCTGAGCAATATTCTGCACGTAGCCCTGCGGCAGGCGGCCGATCGCCGACGCGCCCAGGCCCAGCAGGGTGTTCGCAGTGTCGGTGGTGTAGCCCTGGAAGTTGCGGTGGAGGCGTCCTTCGCCGAGGGCTTGCGCCAGATCGTCGTCGGCCCGCGCGAAATGGTCGAGGCCGATGCGGACGTATCCGGCTTCGACCAGCCGGTCGGCCGCGGCCTCGGACTGGGCGAGCCGCTCCTCAGGACCCGGCAGCGCAGCCTCGTCGATCAGTTGCTGGTTGGCCTTCATCCAGGGCACATGCGCATAGCCGAAGAGCGCGATCCGCTCGGGCCGAAGCGCCAGGATCGCGTCCACCGTCTCAAGCGTGTTGGCCGTGGTCTGGTGCGGCAGCCCGTACATCAGGTCGAGGTTGATCGACCGAACGCGGGCTTCGCGCAGCCATTGAACGCCCGCGGCCACCTCCTCGAAGCTCTCGCGGCGGTTGACGGCGGCCTGAACCGTCGGGTCGAGGTTCTGCACGCCGAGACTGGCGCGGTTCAGGCCATGTCGGGCCGCAGCTCGCACCCAGTCGCGGCTGAGGGTCGAAGGATCCAGTTCCGCGGCGACCTCGAGGTCGGGCGACAGGTCGAAGACGCGGCTCAGGCCGTCGAAGATCGCGGTGAGTTCCTCCGCCGACAGCATGTTCGGCGTCCCGCCGCCGAGATGGATGGCGCGCGCGGGCAACCGCCGCCCGATGGCCCGGGCCAGGAAGTCCATCTCCGCAAGGAGCAGCTGCACGTACTCGCCGATCGGCTCGCGCCGGTTCACCGCGCGGGTGTTGCAGCCGCAATACCAGCACAGCCGCGCGCAAAACGGCACATGGATGTAGATGGAGACCGGATCTGTGGCCGGAAGCTCGGCCAGCCAGCCTCGATAGACCGCCTCATCCACGGTCGGCGCGAACTGCACGGCGGTCGGATAGCTGGTGTAGCGAGGGGCGCGGCCGTCAAAGCGGGCGACGAGATCGGCGAGGCGGTGGGCGCGGTCGGTCACGACTGAACTGTTCATCCGGTGACCCTGATCACGAACGGCCGGCGACGGCCGTGATGCAGATCAAGTCGTCGGCCGGTCGTCGTCCTCGTCGATCAGGATCCTTGCCGCGTCACCCGCCGGATCCTGGTACTGGCCGTCCCGCAGGGTCCACCAGAACGCGCCCAGCGCGATCAGACCGAGCCCCAGTGAGAAGGGCGCCAGAAGCATCACGATGTCCATCGGCGGACTCCAGTACGCAGGGCGTTCAGCGTGACCACGAGGGAAGAGCCCGACATGGCGATCGCCGCCACGAACGGGTTCACCAGCCCCAGCATCGCGGCCGGTGCGGCGACCAGGTTGTAGAGGGCCGCAAGGCCAAAGTTTTCCAGCGCCCGGGCGCGCGCGTTGCGCGCCATGTCGATGGCGTCCACGACCGGCATCAACGCGTCGCCCGAGAAGACGAGATCCGCCGCGTTCTGGCTGGCCTCGAGCGCCGTGCCGGGCGCCATCGCCGCGTGCGCCTTGGCGAGCGCGCCGGCGTCGTTCAATCCGTCCCCGACCATAAGAACCTTGCGGCCCCGCCGCGCCAGCGCGTCGATCGCCTCCGCCTTGTCCTGCGGAGAGCAGCCGGCGCGCCAGTCCGCGACGTCGACGCCGGCGGCGGCGCGGCCGACCGGTCCGGGCAGATCGCCGGACAGGATCTCCACCGTCAGGCCACGCCGCCGCAAGGCGGTCACGACATCGCCCGCATCGGCCCGGAGCGCGTCGACGAACGCGAAACGGATCCGCAGGTCGCCGTCGAACCCAAACCAGAGCTCGGTCTCGCCGCTGCGGCTCTCGATGCCGAGGAAGGCGGCCTTGCCCAGCCGGCAGCGGCGACCGTCGACAACGCCTTCGACACCCTGACCCGGGACCTCGGTCACCGTCTCGGCCACCGGGCCGTCGCCGGCGACCGACGCCAGGGCGCGGGCCAGCGGGTGGCGCGAGGCGCGCGCCAGCGGCGCGGCCATGGCAGTCGCGGCGGGAGCGGAATCTTTGAGGCGGGGACGCCCCTCGGTGAGCACGCCTGTCTTGTCGAAGACCACGTGATCGACTTCGGCCAGCCTTTCCAGCGCGGCGCCTGACTTCACCAGCACGCCATGCCGGAACAGCCGCGCCGAGGCGGTGATCTGCACCGCCGGCACCGCGAGGCCCAGGGCGCATGGGCAGGTCACGATCAGCACCGCCACCGCACGGATCAGGGCCTCGCGCGGATCGAGGCCATAGCCCCAGCCACCCAGGAAGGTGAGCAGGGCCACCGTGTGCACGACCGGCACGTAGACGGCGGCGGCCTTGTCCGCGAGGCGGACATAGCGGGACTTCGACTGGGCGCCGAGCTCCACCAGCCGGGCGATGGCGGCGACCGCGGAGTCTTCCGAACGCGCCGTGGCCCGCAGGCGGAGGACACCAGAAAGGTTCAGCGCGCCGGCGCGGCAGGCCAAGCCGACTCCCACGGCGACCGGCGCCGTCTCGCCTGTGAGCAGGCTGTTGTCCAGCTCGGACGCGCCCTCGACGATCTGGCCATCGACCGGCAGCCGATCGCCGGGACGCACCAGGAGGATGTCGCCAACGCCGACCTGATCGAGGGGCACCACCGCGAGGTCTCCCTCGTGGCCGATGCGGGTCGCGGTGGTGGCCTGCAGGGCCAGGAGATCCGCGGCCGCGCTGGATGCGCGCGCGCGAAGGCGATGCTCCAGCCACCGCCCGATCAACAGCAGGAACAGCAGTGAGACCGCGGCGTCGAAATAGACGTCCCGCCCATGCAGGATCGTCTCCGAGAAGCTGATGGCCAGGGTCAGCAGGACGCCGATCGAAATCGGCACGTCCATATTGGCGCGGCGCGCCTTCAGCGAACGCCAGGCGGAACGGAAGAACGGCAGGCCGGCATAGATCGCGCATGGCGCGCCCACGATGCCCGAGAACCACATCATGACCGTCCGCGTCGCCGGACCCAGTTCCTGCCCAAACAGCCCCGCCCATATCGGAACCGAGAACATCATGGTGTTCATGACGCCGAAGCCGGCGACGGCCATGGCCAGGATGAGTTCACGACCTTCGAGATCGTGAGTGAGGCGCGCCTCCTGCGGATCGTACGGCGTCGACGGATAGCCCAGGCGGTCCAGGGCCGCGACGACCTCCGTCGCATCGCCCGCCCCCGGCTGGAACTCCACGGACAGCCGCTTCAGGCTGAGGTTGACGCGGGCCGTGGCCACCCCTGGGACCGCGCCGACGGCGCGCTCCACCTTCGAGAGGCAGCCCGCGCAGCGCACGTCCGGCACCAGCAGTTCCAGGGTGCTACGGCCATCGTCGCGGCGGCGGAGAAAGGCGCCGAGGTCGCGTCGGGGCGCGTCGTAGGTCAGGGCCACGTGAGCCTCCGCTCCGCCAGGAAGGCGCCGCCCGAGGCGCCCTTGGCGTCGGCCGTGAGGTCCCACGCCCCGGCGATCCGGCCCGCCGGCGCGATGTAGCGGCCCGGAGAAGCCTCAACGAACTTCAGGCTGATCCGTCCGGCTTCGGTGGCGGGGCGCTCGAGGCGGCCGACGATGGCCAGGCCCGAGAGGGGGCGGCCGTCGCGATCGCGGAATTCCAGCCGCACCTGACCGGGCTCGGCCGCGGCGGCGGCCCGCCAGCCGAGCCGTTCCTGAGCCTCGAGCTGGGCGATCCTGCGGTTGTAGAGCAGCCCGTCTTCGTAGGGCGTCACCGACACTTGGCCCGGGAACGTGCGGAGCGCGAGCACCGTGAACGTCGCATCCACGCCCATGACGACGGCGAAGAAGGCCGTGATGCCGGCCAGAACGTGCCAGCCACGGATCGTGAACCCCGGACGGGTGGAGGTGTCGGTGGCGCTCATCGCGACGTTTCCGTTCCGGTGATGAAGGTGGTCTTGGCTTCGAACACGCCGGCCTTGCCGCGGATCACGAAGGTGGCGGGCAGGCTCTCGGTCGCGGCGTCCGAGGGATCGGCCGTCACGAACACCCTTACGGCGCGCACCTCGTTGGCGGGGATCGTCGCGGTCAGGGTCGCGCCCGCCGCTTCGCCCGGGATGCGCAGCCGTTCGCCGCCCACGCCCTCGAACGCGACGGAGACCGTCTGCGGCTGGAACGTACGGTTGGCGATCTTGAGCGTATAGCCGTTGCGCACGGATCCATCGTGCAGCCGCACGAACATGGGATTGCGGTCGCGCAGCGCATGCAGGTCCATGGCGGGCCGGTTGAGCAGCCCCCAGCCCAGCAGCGACGACACCAAGGCCAGCGCCACGGCGTAGTAGAGCGTGCGCGGTCGGACGAGCTTGTAGACGGGCGGCTCCTTGCGGGCGCGCGCGGCCGCCGCCGCGTCGGTGTCATAGGCGATGAGCGAGCGCGGGCGCTCCACCCGGTCCATGATCTCGTCGCAGGCGTCGATGCACAGGCCGCAGTTGATGCACTCGAGCTGCGGGCCGTTGCGGATGTCGATCCCCATCGGGCAGGCGACGACGCAGGCGTGGCAGTCGATACAGTCGCCCCGGCCTTCCCAGGTCTGGCCTTTCTTGTGGGGGCCACGGACCTCGCCCCGGTCGTAGCGGTAAGTGACCTGCAGCGAGTGGTCGTCGAGCATGGCGCCTTGGATGCGCGGCCAGGGGCACATGTAGGTGCAGACCTGCTCGCGCATGTGACCGGCGAAAATGTACGTGGTGCCCGTCAGGATCGCGCACGAGAGATAGGACTGGATCGGCGCCTTGCCGGTCCAGAACTCCACGAACAGCGTCGGCGCGTCGCGGAAATAGAAGATCCAGGCGCCGCCCGTGCCAAACGCCACCGCCAGCCAGACGAGGTGCTTGCCGCCCTTGCGCCACAGCTTGTCGAACGACCACGGCGCCGCCGCCAGTCGCATGCGGGCGTTCCGATCCCCTTCGAAGGCCCGCTCGATGTAGATGTAGAGGTCGGTCCAGACCGTCTGCGGGCAGGCGTAGCCGCACCAGAGGCGTCCGAACAACGCGGTCACCAGGAAGAGCGCAAGCGCCGCGATCACCAGCAGGCCGGTGATGAAGTACACCTCCTGGGGCCACAGCTGGATGCCGAAGAAGTAGAACCGCTGGCCGAAGAAATCGACCAGCACCGCCTGGTCCGGCAGCGCGCCCGGCCGCTCCCAACGGATCCACGGGGTGACGTAGTAGATGGCGAGCGTGAGGATCAGCAGCGCCCACTTGATCCGCCGCCAATGGCCGTGGACCAGCTTAGGGTAGATCGGCACCCGCGGCTGATAGAGGCCGCCGGTCCCCTTCTCCTTGCGCCGCACGCGTTCGGCGGCGGACTCCGGCCCGCCGTCCGTTCGTTTCGACACCGTATCGATGACGGTCGGCATCAGCGGGCCGCGCCGAGGGCGCTCCCCTGCGACGCCGCCGCGACCGAGGCGGCCGGCTCCGTCTCGCCACCGGCGTTGGCGTGGATGTAGACCGCCAGCGCCTTGATCGTTTCGGGCGAGAAGCGGGCCTCCCAGGTGGGCATGACGCCATTGCGACCATTCCAGATCTGGTCGCGGATCGTCTGCCGGTCCGAGCCGTATAGCCACTCGGCGTCGGTCAGGTTCGGGATGCCGCGCGTCACGTCGCCCGTTCCGGCGGGCCCGTGACAGGCCGAGCACTGATCGGCGAAGGTCTGGCGCGCCCGACCCACCGCCGCAGCCTCCGCCTTGCGACCCGAAAGGGCAACCACGTACTCCGTGAGATCCGACACCTGCGCATCGCTCAGCATCTGGTCGCGGCCGAAGGCGGGCATGACCGCCTCCCCGCGCGCCTGCGCGTGACCCGAGCGCACGCCGACCTGGATGGTGTGGCGGATCTCGTCGAGCGTTCCCCCCCAGAGCCACACGTCGTCGCGCAGGTTAGGATAGCCCTTGGCGCCCGCGCCGCCTGCGCCGTGGCAGGTGGCGCAGTTGTCGCCGAACACCGATTGGCCGACCTGCATGGCATAGGCCTGCAGCTCGGGATCGGCCTCGATCTGCTGCAGCGACGCGTCGCGCAGCCGGGTCTCGCCGGCCTGCCGCTGCTTGGCCAGGGCGCCCAGTTCCTGGACGACGGCCGCCCGGTCTGAAAGCCCCAGGACACCCTTTGTATAGCCGGTGATCCCAGGCCAAGCCGGCATCAGGATCCAGTATACGATGGCCCAGGCGATCGAGCCGTACCACACCCACAGCCACCAGCGCGGCAGCGGGGTGTCCAGCTCCTTGATGCCGTCCCACTCGTGGCCGGTGGTCTCCGTGCCGGAGTGCTCGTCGCGCTCGCGGTCAGACATGGTCGCTCTCGTCCTGCTCGAGGGGGAGTTTGGCGAGGCGATCGAACGCCTCCTTGTGGCGCGGCCAGAGCGCGTAGATCAGGCCGCCGGCGAAGATCAGGCCGAAGTAGATTGTCCCGCCCTGCTGGGCGAAGGTCGCCACGGCCTCGTAGGAAAGACCGCTCATCGCAGGTTCTCCGGGTCTTCCGCCTTGTAGGTGCGGAAATCGACCATCGTGCCGAGCACCTGGAGGTAGGCGATCAGGGCGTCCAGTTCGGTGATCCGGGAAGGATCGCCGTCGAAGTCGCGCTGCTGCACCTTCGCGCCGTAGCGCTTCTTCAGGTTCGAGGTCTCGCCCGCGAACGGATCGACCTGTTGCTCGAGGTCGGCGCTGGCGTTGGCGATCTGGTCCTTGGTGTACGGCACGCCCACCCGTGTCAGCGCCTCGAGGTGCTTCTGCACCGCGCGGTAGTCCAGCTCGCGCTCAGCCAGGAAGGCGTAAGGCGGCATGTTGGACTCCGGCACGACGGCGCGCGGATTCTTCAGGTGATCGACATGCCAGCTGTCGGAGTACTTGCCGCCCACGCGCGCTAGGTCCGGGCCCGTACGCTTTGAGCCCCACTGGAACGGGTGGTCGTACATGCTCTCCGCGGCCAGGCTGTAGTGGCCGTAGCGCTCGACCTCGTCGCGCAGGGGGCGGATCATCTGCGAGTGGCAGACGTAGCAGCCCTCGCGGACGTAGATGTCGCGGCCGGCCTGCTCGAGCGGGGTATAGGGCCGAACGCCCTGCACCTTCTCGATCGTGCTCTCCAGGTAGAAGAGCGGGCTGATCTCGACGAGGCCGCCGATCGAGACCACGATGATGATGCCGATCAGGAGGACGAGCGAATGACGCTCGAACTTTTCGTGACGCTTCCACATTTGCAGGGCCCTACTCAGCCGCCATCAGGGCGGGGGCGCCCGCGGCCTGCAGGTCCGCGGTCGCGGGCCTGGGCATGCGGATCGTGCGCCACAGGTTGAAGGACATGATCACCGCGCCGGCGAGGTACATGAGCCCCCCGATCGTGCGGATGACGTTCTCGATATGCTTGGCCGCGACGGTCTCGACGAAGGCGTTCGCGAGGTAGCCCTGCGGCGTGTATTCGCGCCACATCAGGCCTTCCATGATGCCGGAGACCCACATCGCGGCGATGTAGAGCAGGATGCCCGTCGTCGCGATCCAGAAGTGCCACTCGACCAGGGTGTTCGAGTAGAGGCGGTCCTTCTTCCAGAGCCAGGGCACCAGGCAGTAGATCGCGCCGAAGCTGATGAAGCCGACCCAGCCGAGGGCGCCCGAATGGACGTGGCCGATGCCCCAGTCCGTGTAGTGGCTGAGCGCGTTGACCGCCCGGACCGACATGAGCGGCCCTTCGAACGTGGCCATGCCGTAGAAGGCGATGGCGACGACCATCATGCGGACGACCGGGTCGGTGCGCAGCTTGTCCCAAGCGCCCGAGAGCGTCATCAGGCCGTTGATCATGCCGCCCCAGGAGGGCATCCAGAGCATGATCGAGAAGGTCATCCCCAGCGTCTGGGCCCACTGCGGCAGGGCCGTGTAGTGCAGGTGGTGCGGACCCGCCCAGATGTAGATGAAGATCAGCGACCAGAAGTGGACGATGGACAGGCGGTACGAATAGACCGGCCGTTCAACCCGCTTCGGCACGAAGTAGTACATCATCGCTAGGAAGCCGGCCGTCAGGAAGAAGCCCACGGCGTTGTGGCCGTACCACCACTGGGTCAGGGCGTCCTGGACCCCGGCGAAAGCCGAGTAGCTCTTGGACTCCAGCAGGCCCACCGGCATCGCCAGGTTGTTGACGATGTGCAGGATCGCGATGGTGACGATGAAGGCCAGGTAGAACCAGTTGGCCACATAGATGTGGGGTTCCTTCCGCTTCCAGATCGTTCCCAGGAACACGAGCAGGTAAGCGACCCACACGATGGTCAGCCACAGGTCCACGTACCATTCGGGCTCGGCGTACTCCCGGCTCTGGGTGATCCCGGCGAGGTAGCCCGTGGCCGCCAGCACGATGAACAGCTGGTAGCCCCAGAATACGAACCAGGGCCACACGCCGCCCGCGAGGCGCGCCTTGCAGGTGCGCTGCACCACATAGAAGGAGGTCGCGATCAGGGCGTTGCCCCCGAACGCGAAGATCACCGCCGAGGTGTGCAGCGGGCGCAACCGGCCGAAGTTCAGCCACTCGGCGTCTGGGAAATAGAAGATCCTCGGCCAGGAGAGCTGGGCTGCGATCAGCACCCCTGCCCCGAGGCCGGCGACGGCCCAGAACATGGTGGCGATGACCCCGGCGCGCACAACGCCGTCGGCGTAGCGGGTTGGGTCGGCGCGCAGCTTTCCGTCGGCCATCGAGACCGACATCGCAAGGAAGCCCACGGCGAAGGCGCCCAGCATGATCCAGCTGTGAAGCCTGAAGCTGGGGTCCTGCGTGAAGGCGGTCGCCAGCAGCGCGGCGAACGCGCAGAGGCCGGTGAAGACATATAGGGCGACGGCGTCGAACGGCGCGTCGTCGCGAAAGGCTCGGGCCTGCGTCATGGAACCCACGGCTGCGTTGAGAGACGCTCAGGCTTCTGCCGCAGCGCGCATGGGGCGGCTTTGATCTCCGTCAACGCCCCCGCTTCCGGGGGGTGCGACAAGGCGGCGTTCCGGAGGACCGAATGCGCCGTCTCGCCCATCCCTATGAAGACCGCGTGTTCCGATTGGGCGCCGGGACGGTCGGCGGCATCCTGCTCGCCAGTGCAGGCCTCGCCGCCGACCTCGCCCGCGACCACATGGCCCTCATCGGAACGATTTGCGGCGCCGACGCCGCCCCCCATTGCGGCTGGTGCTACGCCGCGGCGGGCCTCGCGGTGGCGGGACTTGCCGCCGTGGCCATAGCCCTCGCGCCCTCGCGCCCCGCGCTCTGACCACGCTTCTGCGCCCTATCCGCGCGGGATGATCGCGCCCTCCGGCCGCCGATCCGATTTTCGAAAGTCGGGTTTGCTCCAGATCAAAGTCCCGCTGATCGGCAGGCGCCAAACCGTCCTCACAAGCGGCGCCATACGCCGCCGCGAAGGGGATAGAACCGTGAACTCGAAGCATCTGATTGCGGCGGCGCTCGCCGCCCTGGCGGCTGGCGGAAGCGCCCAGGCCCAGGACTTTAAGCCGAAGGCCAAGGGCGATGTGGTCCTCAACGTCCGCGTCACCGAAATCGCGCCCACCGGCACCGACCCGATCACGACCCTCGCGGGCGCCGGCGTCGGACTGCGCTCGAAGGTCGGCTACGACGTCATGCCGACCATCGGCGTCGCCTACTTCCTGAGCGATCACGTGGCGATCGAAGGGATCGCCGGCACGACCCAGCACACGGTCAGGGCCAAGGGCCCCGGCACGAACCTGAAGGTGAAGGACACCTGGGTGCTGCCGCCCATCGTGACGCTGCAGTACCATTTCGCGCCGGAGGCGCGGGTCAGTCCCTATGTGGGCGCGGGCGTGAACTACATGCTGTTCTACGGCGGCGACGACAAGAACGGCTTCCACCTCAAGCTCGACGACGGATTCGGCGCGGCGCTTCAGGCCGGCGTCGATATCGCCGCGCGCGACCGCTGGAGCGTCAACCTGGATGCGAAGAAGGTGTTCTTCGAAACCGACGCAGTCGACCAGGCCAGCGGGATCAAGTCGAAAGTGACCCTGAACCCCTGGGTGCTCTCGGCCGGCGTCGGCTATCGGTTCTGACGACACTCCGCAGTTGATCCTGCGCAAGGCGTCGACCTGGCCCCGTCCCTAGCCTCTTCCGATAGACCACGGGAGGCCGCCATGGACCGCTTGAAGGGGAAGGTTGCCGTGATCACCGGCGGCGCGCTTGGCCTCGGGCGCGCCACCGCGTTGCGCATGGCCGAGGAGGGCGCGGCGGTCGCGGTGTGCGACGTGCTCGTGCAGGACGCGAACGCCTTCGTCGACGAACTGGCGGGACGCGGATTCGACGCCTGCTGCTGGCAGCTGGACGTCTCGCGCGAGGCTGATGTGAAGCGCGTCCTGGACGCGGTGGCCCAACGGTTCGGCCGCATCGACATTCTGGTGAACAACGCCGGCGTCGCGGGGGTCAACAAGCCCACCGACCAGATCACCGAGGCGGAGTGGGACTTCGTGCAGGGGATCAACGTCAAGGGCGTGTTCTTCGGGACCAAGCACGCGATCCCCCACCTGCGCCGCGCCGGCGGCGGCGCCATCATCAACCTCAGCTCGATCTACGGGCTGGTGAGCGCGCCCGACGTGCCGCCCTACCACGCCTCGAAGGGCGCCGTGCGGCTTATGACCAAGACCGACGCCCTGCTCTACGCGAAGGATCGGATCCGCGTGAACTCGATCCACCCTGGCTTCATCTGGACGCCGATGGTCGAGGGCTATGTGCAGGACACCGGCGACGAGACGGGCGCCCAAGTCAGCCTGGCGGCGATGCATCCGCTGGGTCACATCGGCGATCCCGACGACGTTGCCTGGGGCTGTGTCTATCTCGCCTCCGACGAAGCCAAGTTCGTCACCGGCGCCGAGCTGGTGATCGACGGCGGCTACACGGCCCGTTGAGGTCCGCGATGCCCGCCCCGCTCGCCGCCCTGCTACGCGCCCTCGCTGTCTGGCTCCTGATCATGCTTGGCGAGAGCGCCCATGGCATGGCGCGCCGATTCCTCTTCAGCCCGGACGTCACCTTCGCCCTGCGCCAGGTCTCTGTGGTCGTCGGCGTCCTGATCGTGTTCGGGGTGACCTGGGTCTGCCTCCCTTGGCTGCGACTGCGCTCGGCGCGCGCTGCGCTTCTCGTGGGCGCCTTGTGGGTGACGCTGACGCTCGGCTTCGAGGTCGCGTTGGGAAGGCTCATGGGCCTCGGGTTGGAGCACACCTTCGCCGAATACGACTTGGCGCACGGCGGGCTCATGCCTCTGGGACTGCTTGCGATGGGGTTGACGCCCTGGCTCGTCCTGCGGCTCCAGGCCGCGCCACGCAAATTGCGGAAAACGCCATGAAGCACGCCGTCATCCTGGCCCATCCGGCCCACAACAGTCTGAACGCCGCCATCGCGGCGAGCTACGAGGCCGCGATCACCGCGCTCGGCCACGACGTCGTCGTGCGCGATCTCTACCGCATGCGGTTCGATCCCCGTCTGTGGGCCCCTGAGATTCCCGGGCCGAAGCCGCCGCGGTTCCGCGCCGATGTTCTGCGCGAGCGCGCTCTGCTCGCGGACGTCGACGTGTTCGCGTTCGTCTACCCGCTCTGGTTCAACGCGCCGCCGGCGATCCTCAAGGGTTACGTTGATCGCGTCTTCAGCATGGGCTTCGGCTTCACGCCCGGGTTCGGGGGGACCAATCCGGCGCTGACCGGCCGCCAACTGATCAGCTTCACCACCTCCGGAGCGCCGGACCAGTGGGTGCGGGACACGGGCGCCCTCAGCGACCTGCTGCGCCTCTTCGACCGACACCTGGCGGGGACCTGTGGGCTCGAGGTGGTCGACCACGCTCATTTCGGCGGCATCGTCTCCGACATTTCCCGGGATTTCGTGGCCGAGATCCTCGATCGGGTGACGAGCGCCGCGCGGGTTCATTTCCGCGCGCACCCGCCGCAGGCCGCCTAGTCCCCTGCCGTCTCCCATCCCAGCGCCTTCGCCACGCGGCGCGCGAAGTCGCCCAGCGGCAATGGCTTTGGCAGCACCGTGACGTTCCCGAAGGAGGGATCGACGCCCAACTGGCTGTAGCCCGTCACGAAGGCGAAGGGCGTCCCGCGGCGCGCCAGGTCTTCCGCGACAGCATAGACGAACTCGCCCTCCAGATTGACGTCGAGCAGCGCCCCCTCCGGCGGGTCGGCGGCCACCAGCGCGAGCGCGGCCGCGACCGTCGCCGCGGGCCCGATCACCTCCGCGCCCGCATCGAGCAACAGATCCTCGATCAGCAGCGCCACGAGGGGTTCGTCTTCCACGACCAGGATCCGGCGCCCCGCGAGCGCCCGCGTCCCCTTCATGCCTCGCCGTCCACCAAGGGGAACTCGAGGGAGGCCGTCAGGCCGTCGGCGGCGTAGTCGAGGGTGGCGGTCCCATGCAGACCCGCCGCCAGACTGCGCTTGATCAAGCGGGTGCCGAAACCTTCGCGCGCCGGGGGTGAAACGCCCGGGCCGCCGCGCTCCTGCCAGGTGAGCCGCAGCCGCGGGCCGGATGACGGGTGCTCGACGCACCAGTTCACCGCCAGGGCGCCGCCCGCCGCCGAGAACGCGCCGAACTTCGCCGCATTGGTCGCCAGCTCGCCCACGACCATTCCGAGCGTCACGGCTCGATTTGGGCGGAGCACGACGTCCGGCCCTTCGGACACGAACGGCGCCCCTTCGCGGCCGTAGGGAAGGAGTTGCTCCGCGAGGATATCGGCGACGTGGGCGCCGACCCAGTCGTTGCGCGTGAGCACGTCGTGGCTCTGCGACAGGGCGGTGATGCGCGCGATGACGGCCTCGCCGAAGGCCTCGGGCGTCGACGCCGAGCGGACAGTCTGAGCGACGATGGATTGCACGCTCGCAAGGGTGTTCTTGACCCGGTGATTAAGCTCCCGGATCAGCAGTACTTGGCGCTCCTGCACCTCGAGCCTGGGCGTCAGGTCGCGGATCACGCTGGTGATCAAGGGATGTCCGTGATCCGGCAGCAGGCTCAGGTTGGTCTCGATGGGGAACTCGGAGCCGTTCTTGCGCCGCCCGAACATGTTGGCCCCGTCCCCCATCCGCCGTGTCTGCGGGTTCGCGAGGTACGCCTGCAGATAGGCGCCATGGAGGCCCTGGAAGCGTTCTGGCATCAGCACGTCGATCGAGTCGCCGATCAGTTCCTCGCGCGAATAGCCGAACAGCCGCTCGGCCTCCGCATTGAGGAGAACGATGCGGCCATCCTCGTCGCAGATGACCATGGCGTCGGGCGCGCCCTCAAGCAGGGCGCGGAACCTCGCCTCGCTGAAACGCGGGCTCTCGGGCGGCGCGTTCAGACGCGGCATGCAGCTCTCCAGGAAAAGGACGCCCTGGCCCAATGGGCCGGGGCGTCCAGGTCGCCAGTCCGTCTTGGGGGACTATTTGGACTGGATCTCGATGGTCTTGGCCTCGGCGTCCGGCCGCTTCGGGATCTCTACGGTCAGAATGCCGTCCTTCAGGCTCGCGCTGATCTTCGAAGGGTCCGTGCTACGGGGCAGGTAGACGGACCGCGAGAAGCGCCCGTAGCTGCGCTCAGTCAGGCGGGCCTCGCCGTCGACCTTCTCCTGGGCGGCGGTCTTCTCGCCGCTGATGGTGAGAACGTCGTCTTCCGCGGTCACCTTGATCTGATCGCCCGTCAGGCCGGGAGCCTCGACGGTGATCCGCAGGCCGGACTTCGTCTCGTCCACGTCCATGCGCGGCGCGAACGAGGCCTCGGTCAGAGCGCCGAAGCCCTCGCCCAGGTCGTCGAAGAAGCGGTTGAACTCGCGTTGCAGCGGCGCGAACAGCGTCATGGCGTTGCGCTGCAGGTTGGGAACCAGGTCCTTTGCAGGCGTAGGGGCGATCATCTGGAACCTCCGTTGCTGACGTCCGCAACTTTCCCCACTCGGGGCGGAGACGCCTTGCGCGAGGTCAAACCGTCCGCGGCTTCAGGTCCGCAGAGGGGCCCGCGACCAGGTGGGGTGGACAGGGCGACGGGGGAGAGCATGCGGCTAAGCATGCGCGCGGCGCCGGCGAGCCAGTTTGATCCGCCTCAATCGCGCGGCAGGGAGCGGGCCAGCCGCGCATCCCAACCGTAGATGTCCGGATGGAAGGCCGGAGGCCCTTCGCCGGAAGGATGCACGGTACGGTGCACGACGAAGAGGGGTACGGCCGCCGGCAGCCGGATCCGCCGCGTCGTCCCCGCTGCGATACGGGCGTCGATCTCGGCCGATGAGATGCCGGCCCCGCCGAGCAACGCCGCGGCGAGCGCGCGCGGGTTTTCGAGCCGCATGCAGCCGTGGCTGAAGGCCCGCACCGGATTGGCGAACAGGCCCCTGCCCGGTGTGTCGTGCAGGTAGACGCCGAAGCGGTTCGGCACGTCGAACTTGATCTGGCCGAGCGAATTGTTCGGGCCGGGCCGTTGCTGCAGGCGGCCATCCACCCAGCGGATACCCAGGCTCGCCAGCATGCCCGGACGGCGCGCCTCCGCCGGCAGCAGTTCGTTGCGGGCGATGGAGTCGGGAACGTTCCAAGGCGGATTGAAGACCACCGCCTCTATCCGGGCGGCGAACATCGGGGTCGGGTGGGCCGGGCTGCCGACGATGGCGCGCATGCGGAGCACCTCCTCGCCCCCTCGGAAGAGCGCGGCGACCTGGGCGCCCGTGTCGACCTCCACCCGGTCCGCCGGCAGCGGGCGCGGCAGCCAGCGCCAGCGTTCGAGGTTGGCGTCGATTTGCGCAAGCCGCTCCGCCGCGGACACGTTGAGCGCGCGTCGGGTTTCACCACCCGCCACGCCGTCGACGGCGAGGGCGTGGCGGGCCTGGAAGGCGCGCACGGCCTGCTCTAGGGGGAAATCGAAGGTCTCATCGTCCCCAGAGCCGGGGGCGGCATATCCTTCCGCGGACAGCCGCTCCCGCAAGGCAGCGACCGGGTCGCCGCGCGCGCCGTCCCTCAAAGGCGCTCCCTCCGGTATGGGCCGCCAGCCGCCGGAGGCCGCGAGCGCGGCGTATCGGGCGTGCCCGGCGCGCAGGGCGTCGTAGGCGGGGTCCGGCGGCGAGAGGCCCGCGAGCCAGCTCGCCACCTGGCCGTCGGCACGCGCCGCGCGAAACTCGGCATCGATGTCGCGCGCGCCTGGCGCCAGGCTCCAACGGTTGTCGATCGCCGCGGGCCGCAGCGCCTGTCCGGTCTCGCGCCGCGCATAGGCCAGCAGGCGAGCCACCAGCGCCTCGTCGGACAACGACACTGCGGCCGCGGGTTCAAGGTCAAGCTCTGCGACGATCGCCGCGCGCGCCTCGGCAGACAGCGCAGGCTCGGCCGTCCAGGCCCCGCCGCAGGCCATCGCCATCGCCCCGGTCAGGACCGTCCGGCGGCCCACCGCTCGACCGCCTGAAATCAGTGTGAAGGCGGCGCTGTCACCGCGTTGTCGCGCAGGGCTGGGCAAGCTCGTCTCCTGCCGGCAACCTGACGACGCCGCGCGCACGCCGCAGTGACGAAAATCAAGCCCACCCGCTTGCGGCGGATCAAGGCGACCATCCCGGGGCAAGCCACTTAGACGCGATGACCACACGCAACTTCGACGCCCTCTTCGCGCCTCACGCCATCGCGCTGATCGGGGCCAGCCGCCGGCCCGGCTCGGTGGGCGACGTGCTGGCCGCCAACCTCGCGACGGGCGGCTTCGGCGGCGAGCTCATGTTCGTCAATCCGGGCGGCGGGCCAATCCACGGCCGCGAGACGGTCCGCACCGTCGCCGAGCTGCCGCACGTTCCCGATCTCGCGGTCATCGCGACGCCGGCCGAAAGCGTCCCGGGCCTGATCGCCGATCTGGGCGCACGGGGCTGTCGGGCCGCCGTGGTGATCAGCGCCGGCTTCGAAGGTGACGACCCGGCTAGCGCCGCCCGCCGCCAAGCGCTGCTCGACGCGGCGAAACCCCACCTTCTGCGGATCGTCGGGCCGAACTGCCTGGGTGTGCTGTCGCCCGGCCGCGGCGTGAACGCGAGCTTCGCGAGGGCCATGCCACCGGGCGGATCAATCGCGCTTGTGGCGCAGTCGGGCGCGGTGGCGGCGGCGGCGCTGGACTGGGCGCCCGCCCACGGGCTGGGCTTCTCCCACGTCGTGACGCTGGGCGACTCGCTGGACGTGGACGTCGGCGACGTCCTCGACTTTCTCGGCCGCGATCCCGCCACGTCGGCGATCCTGCTCTACGTCGAAAGCCTGAGCGACGCGCGCAAGTTCATGAGCGCGGGCCGGGTGGCCGCGCGGGAAAAGCCGGTCCTCGTTCTGAAGGGCGGCCGCAGCGCGTCCGGCGCCAAGGCCGCGTTCTCCCACACTCGGGCGCTGGCGGGCGCCGACGCCGTTTATTCGGCGGCCTTCCATCGCGCCGGCATCCTGCAGGTAGACGGGCTGGACGCCCTATTCGAAACGGCGCTTGCGCTCGCCGGCGCGCGCGCCACCGCCCCCGCGACCCTGACCATCTTGACCAACGGGGGCGGCGCCGGCGTGCTGGCCGTGGATGCGCTTGAGCGGGTTGGCGGGCGGCTGACATCCCTGTCCAAGGACACGCAGACCACACTTCGCAACCGGCTGCCGGCCAACGCCGCGGTGGGCGATCCCGTGGACATCCTGGGCGATGCCAAGCCGGCCCTCTACGCGGAAGGCCTGGGTATGCTGCTCGCCGCGCCCGAGGTCGAAGCGGTGCTGGTGATCAACTGTCCCACGGCCGTGGCCGACAGCGGCGAGGCCGCGGACGCGGTGGTGAGCGCCGCCAAGGGGTCCCGCAAGCCCGTACTCGCCGCGTGGCTGGGCGATGCGAGTGTCGCCGCAGGCCGCGCTCGCCTGTGCGCCGCCGGGATCCCCAGCTACGGATCGCCCGAGGCGGCCGTGCACGCGTTCCGCAGGCTCGGCGACATTCGCACCCTGCACGACCAACTGATGGAGGCGCCGGACGGTGAAGCCGACACGGTCGACGCCCCTGCCGCCCGGGCCGTGATCGCCGCGGCGCTCGCCGCCGGACGCGACCATCTTGACCCGCTCGAGGTTCAAGCCGTGCTCGGGGCCTACGGCATTCCGAGCCTGCCGATCGCTTTCGCCGAGACTCCGGCGCTGGCCGGGGACGCTGCGGCCGAGATGGATCGGCCTGTGGCGCTGAAGATCGTCTCCCCCCAGGTGAGCCACAAGTCGGACGTGGGCGGGGTCGCCCTGGGTCTGGTCGGGCGCGACGCGACCGAGCGGGCCGCCCAGGCCATGCAAGCGCGGCTCCAGACGGCTCGGCCCGACGCGCGCCTCGCGGGCTTTCTCGTCCAGGCCATGGCGATCCGGCCGAGGGCCCGGGAGATGCTGGCCGGACTGGTCCGCGACCCCACCTTCGGGCCCGTCGTCGTGGTCGGTCATGGCGGCGTCGCCGTGGAGGTCCTCGCGGACCGCGCTCTTGCGCTTCCTCCGCTCAATCTCACCCTGGCCCGCGAACAGATCGGGCGCACCCAGGTCGCTCGGCTCCTCGCGGGCTATCGCGACCGCCCGCCGGCCGACGTCGATGCGCTGGCGCGCATCCTGGTGGCGCTCGGGCGGCTGGGCGGCGACCTTCCCGAGGTCGTGGAGCTCGACCTCAATCCGGTTCTTTGCGACGAGGCCGGGGCGCTGGCGATCGACGCTCGTATCGCCGTCCGCCCGGTCGATGCGGCCACCGCGCGGGCCGCCATCCTCCCCTATCCCTCCCACCTGCGCCGTACGATCGAAAGCGGCGGCGAGGCGCTGGTCCTGCGGCCGATCCGGCCCGATGACGCGCCGCGGCTGATCGCGCTAATCGACCTCTGCACGCCGGAGGACCGCCGTCTTCGCTTCAGCAGCGGCATGCTGCACCTCGATCCGCGGCTGGCTCGCCAGCTCTGCCAGATCGACTACGACCGACACATGGCCCTGGTGCTGGAGACCGCCGCGGGCGAAATCCTGGGGGTCGGGCGGCTCGTGGAGGACCCGCAAGGGGACAGCGGAGAGTTCGCACTGCTCGTTCGCAGCGATCGCCAGAACGCGGGTCTTGGGCGGCTGCTGCTGCAAGCCGTCCTCGACTACGGCCGCGACCGCGGTCTGAAGGAGGTCTGGGGCGACGTCGCGGCGGACAATCCCCGGATGCTGGGCATGACGCGAGCTTTCGGGTTCACGGCCGCACCATCGGAAGCCGACCTGGGACGGATGCGGGTCGCCAAACTGCTCGACGATCCCGAACTCACGCGCCGTCGCGAAGCGTAGGCGTCTAGGCTCGGACGTCGGAGCCGACCGCCCACATCGGCTCGGCGCCGGCGCGAAGGCCGCCTTCGAGCAGGTGGGTCCAGATCGCCTCGGGCGTTTCGGCGAAGCGGAACAGCTTCAGGTCGTCGGCGTCGACCATGCCCGAGGCGGCCAGCCCCTCGAAGTTGAGGATCGAGCGCCAGTAGGCCTCGTCGAACAGGACGATGGGGATCGGCGGCGACTTGCGCGTCTGGCGCAGCGTGAGGATTTCGAAGAGCTCGTCGAACGTGCCGAAGCCGCCCGGAAAGACCACGAGGCCGTTGGCCCGCATCGCCAGGTGCATCTTGCGCATGGCGAAATAGTGGAACTGGAACGTCAGCTCGGGCGTGGAATAGGCGTTGGGAGTCTGCTCTTCCGGCAGGCTGATGTTGAAGCCCACCGACACAGCGCCTGCGTCGGCCGCGCCCCGGTTCGCCGCCTCCATGACGCCCGGGCCGCCGCCGGTGGCGATCACGTTGTGCCGGTGCTTGCCGCTGGTCAGCAGGGCTCCGCCCTGTCGCGACGCCAGAGCGCCGAAGGCCCGCGCGGCCGCGTACCAACGAGCCTGTGGCCCCGGACCGTCCTCGCAGATCCGCGCGCTGCCGAACACGACGATGGTCGAGCAGACGCCGAAGGTCCGCAGCAGTTCGTCGGCCTTGGCGAACTCCAGCATGAAGCGGGTCGCGCGCATCGAGGCGCCCAGAAGGAAATCGGTGTCCAGGGCGGCCAGACGGTAGGCCCGCGAGGCGACCTGCGCCGATGCGCCGGGGGCAGGATCGGGAGGAGGCGCCTGTTGCATAGCCGCCGGCTCCCGCCTCAGTGATCGCGTCGGACGGCGAGTTCGGCGTCCCGCGGCAGACCGTAGGCCCGCTCGCTGGCCGGCAGTCGCATGGCCATCCGCGTGGCTTCGCGCATCGAGGCGAAGGCGGTGGCCGCCCCCGGATCCTCGACCCAGATGGTCCGACCCGCGGGCATCATCAGGAGATAGCGTTCGGCGTCGCGGGCAGAGTCGGTCCTGGCGACGAGGGCCGGATGGGCCGGTTGGGCGAGGGTCGTTTCGGTGAAGGCGAGCATGGCGTTGTCTCCCGATGTTGGCGCCAGCTAACGTCCCCCGACGCGCCGCCGCCATTCGGGAGCGCCGCTTAAGTATCCGTACGGAGGCGCAGATGACCGGCCGCGCCCGCGGCCAGCCCGCCACCGAAGCCCACGGCCGCCGCGACCCACGCCAGACCGCCGGGCGGCGCGCTGAAGAGGAACAGCGCCGCGAGCGGCGGCGCGACGATCGCCGCCACGAGTCCGGCCGCGGCCACGACGGCGATCCCGGCGAACGCCAGGCGCTGCGCCAGGTCGGCCGCCCGTCCGGCCCCCGCCATCACGGCCGCCACGCCAAGATTGGCGGCGACCAAGGCGACGAAGGCGGCGGCGCGCGCCGCCGACGGCTCGAGACCCGCGCCGAGCAGCGCAAGGTGTGTCGCGTAGGCCACCGCCAGCAGCGCGAGTCCCTGCCCGATCGCCAGCCAGAGCCGCCCCGGCGCGAGCAACGAGGCCCCCGCGGCGCGGGGTGGCCGACGCATGGCGGCCGGGTTCGCGCCGCGGCTTTCGAACACCAGCGCGCACATCGGGTCGATCACCAGCTCCAGCAGCACGACCTGCATCGGGAACAGCACCGGCGGACCGCCGAACAGCGGCGGCAACAGTGCGAGCCCCGCCATCGGGATATGAACGGCGACGAGATAGGCCAAGGCCGCCTGCAGGTTGGCGTAGATCCGCCGCCCCTCGGCCACGCCGGCGACCACAGACGCGAAGCGGTCATCGAGCAGGATCAGGTCGGACGCCTCGCGGGCCACGTCGACCCCGCGCAATCCCATGGCCACGCCGACGTCCGCAGCCTCCAGCGCCGGAGCATCGTTGACGCCGTCGCCGAACATGCCGACCCGCTCGCCATTGGCCTGTAGCGCGCGCACCAGCCGCAGCTTCTGCTCCGGCGCCACGCGGGCGAAGACACGCACTCGCCTGGCAACCGCTCGAAGCGCCGCGTCGTCCATCCCGGCCACCTCGGCGCCGGTCAGGACGCCGCCGGAAACATCGATCCCGGCAGTGGCGGCGATGGCCAGGGCGGTGGCCGGGAAGTCGCCAGTGATCATCACGACCTTAATCCCGGCCGCCGCAGCGGCCGCCAGCGCCGGCGGGACGTCCTCGCGCACGGGATCCTCGAACGCCACGAGCCCCGCGAACCGGAATGGCGCGCGGTCGGGATCGCCCCCATCGTCGGGGCCAGGCGGCGTCGTGGCCACACCGAGCACCCGGAGGCCGCTCCGTGCGAAGCTGGCGACGGCAGCTTCGGCGGCCATGCGCGCGGCGGGTGAAAGGCGACAGAGGCGGAAGACCGCTTCGGGCGCCCCCTTGGCGGCGAAGGCGGCGCCGCCTTGCGCCGGCCAGGCCTGAATGAACGCCAGCCGATCGGGTCGCAGAGGGTAGGATCTCAGGGGCGCCCCGGCTCCCCGCCAACGGCGCGCCGCGGCGTGAAGCGCCCGATCCATCGGGTCCAAGGGGTGCGCCGCGCTGGCCAGCACGGCCGCGTGCAGCAGATCGCGACCGGCGGGATCGCGCGGGGCGGTGACGCCACCTTCCAGCCGCCATAGGGCAGCCAGCCGCATGCGGTTGCGCGTAAGGGTGCCGGTCTTGTCCACACAGAGAACACTCACGGCGCCAAGCGCCTCGATGGCGGCCGTGCGGCGCACCAGCACCTGGCGCTGGGCGAGTCTCCAGCCCCCGAGGGCCAGGAACACCGCAAGAACCATGGGAAATTCTTCCGGCACCAGGGCGATGCCAAGTGTGAGCGCCGCGAGCACCCCGCCGACCCAGTCGCCATGCAGCACGCCATGCGCGAGGAAGGCCACCGCCGTCAGGCCGAACGCCGCGGCGCCAAGCCACCCCACCACGCGCCGCGTGGCCAGCTGCAATGGCGTCGGCGGCTCCCGTCCCTCGGCCAGCGCGGCGCCGATGCCGCCCAGCCGCGTGGCGGCGCCCGTCGCCATCACGCGGACCACGCCGTGGCCGCGCACCACCAGTCCGCCGGCCCAGACCGCGGCGTTCTCCGGGACCGCTTCCCCCTCCGCCCAGGCCGCGGGCGTCCGGACCACCGGCGCCGACTCGCCTGTAAGCACGGACTCGTCCACCGACAGCACGTCGCCCGCCACCAGCACGCCGTCCGCGGGGGCGCGGGCGCCCTCGGCGAGCAGGGCAAGGTCGCCCGTCACGAGCTCGGCAGCGGGAATTCGGCGCGTCCGCCCTGCCCTCAGAACCTGGGCCGTGGGCTCGGCAAGCGCCTTCAGCGCCGCCAGGGCCCGCTCGCTGCGAGCTTCCTGGACAACGACCAATCCGATCGTCGCCAGCGCCCCGAGAAAAAGGAAGGCGGCCTCGGCATGATCCCCGAGCAGGAAATAGGCGGCGACCGCCGCGAGCAGCAGGAGGAACATCGGCTCGCGCAGCACGTCGCGGACGACCTCGGGCAGCCTGCGGCGGCGCGGGGGCGCCAAGCGGTTCGGGCCTTGGGCGGCCAGGCGGCGGGCGGCTTCGGCCTCGGAGAGGCCTTGCAGCGCCGCGGGGGCGGCAGCGATCGATGTTTCAGCAGGGGTCGACACGGATCGGAGGATCCACGCAGGGCGCGGCCGCCACCTTGATCCTGATCAGGACCCAGATCCCCGCCCTCCGAGGTTGATCCGAGTCAAGGCGGGCCTCGCGCCGGGGACCGAGCTTGTGTCGGATCGGAGACGCCCATGACCGCATCGCATCCTTCCGTCACCGCCGAGGCCGCCCGCTCTGCCTGCGCCGCCTGGGATCCGTCCGACGCCGTCAGCGAGATGTTCGGGGCCGGCGCCTGCGCCTGGGAGGTGTGGACGGGCTATCTGACGCGGGTGGCCCTGGCCCGCGGACCGATGGACCTGCTCGAGGCGGGGGCGCGGCTCACGCTCGAGAGCGCCGACATCTGCACTCGGGTGGCCGCCGGTCGTTTGCGCGAGGCGGGCGTTCGGGCGCCCTTGCTGAACGACGCCTGACGCTTGGCCGACGTTCGCAGGTCCGTCTTGACGATGGTCAAGGCGATCGCGACGGAGCCCGCGCCTGCTGAACGCGCACGATGATCGCCCCTGTCGAGGAGTTCGACCGTGGACACGGCAAACCTTGAAGATCCGAGGAGCCTGACCGCCGTCGAGTCCGACCCGCCCCGCACAGCGGCCGCGGCCTGATCGACGCCCTGGCGCGACAGCTCGGCGGCCATGCCAGACTGGGCGGCACGCCTTTCGGAGGGGTTGAGGTGGCGGTCGCATTCTCCCGCGGCGGCTGAGCCTACCGGCGGGGCGCTGGGGCCTGGAGACCGCGAAGGTAGCCCAGGATGGCGTCCACCTCCGACGGCGAAAAGCGAAACTCGGGCATCTCGGGATGTCCGGTCATCAGCCCTTCGCCGAGCGCTTCGCTCAGCGCGTCCACGTCGTAGCGGCGCGACAGCTCGCGGAACGGAGGCGCGTTCCGGCGCGAGCTTCGGTCGTGGCGGCCGACCGCGTGGCAGGCCGCGCAATCCCGGCGCAGGAGATCCCGGCCCAGACGATCCTGCGGAACGTCCGCCGCCCAGCCTGGAGCCGCGACCAGGAGCAGCGCCATGGCCGATGCGGCGGCCCGGTGGACAAGGATGGCTCGCACGTGAAACTCCGGGATGGGTGCGCCCAGCCTCGCTTCCGTCCGGCCACACGGACTTGACGCAGATCAATCGCGCGAGCGGCGCGGATTGACACCGCTCAAGGCGCCTCGCCGAAGCGGAGGCGACGCTCTCGTCATCCAGGGAGCGCGCCATGACGAGCACCGACGAAATCCGCACCTTCGAGAGTCTCTCGATGAAGGACGTCCCGCTGGTCGGCGGCAAGACCGCGTCGCTCGGCGAGCTCCACCGACTGCTGCGGCGCGGACCGATCCGCGTTCCGAATGGATTCGCCATCACGGCGCACGCCTATCGCGAGGCTCTGCGGCAAGCCGGCGCCGAGCCCCGGCTCGCGGCCTTGATGGAAGGCCTCGACGTCACCGATCTCTCCGAGCTCGCGAGACGCGCGGCGTCGGCCCGCGAGATCGTCTACCAGGCCACCGGCGAGCCCGGCCTGCGGGCGCAGATCGTGGCCGCGTTTCACGGCTTGCGCGCCCACTGCAGCGGCGATCTCAGCGTGGCGGTGCGCAGCTCCGCCACGGCCGAGGACCTGCCGACCGCCAGCTTCGCCGGCCAGCACGACAGCTTCCTGCACATCCGCGATGAAGGCGCGCTCGTGGAAGCCTGCCGCCGCTGCTTCGCATCGCTTTTCACCGATCGGGCGATCGTCTACCGCACCCTGAACGGCTTCGACCACCTGAAGGTCGCGCTGTCGGTGGCGGTCATGCAAATGGTGGCCTCGGACGAGGCCGCGAGCGGCGTCATCTTCACCCTGGACACCGAGAGCGGCAATCGTGACGTCGTGCTGGTGACCGGGGCCTATGGGCTGGGCGAGACCATCGTGCAGGGCCGCGTGGACCCGGACGAGTGGCTCGTTCACAAGCCCACCTTCCGCGCGGGGAAGCGCGCCGTCCTCAAGCGCAGCCTGGGCGGCAAGCAGAGCCGGATGGGCTGGCGCGGCGCCGGCGGTCGAGGAGGCCTGCGCGCACGTCCCGTGCCGCGCTCGGAGCGCGAGCGGTTCTGCCTGACCGACGAAGAGGTGCTGCAACTCGTCGAGACCGCGCTGCGGATCGAAGATCACTATTCCACCCGGGCGGACCGTCCGACGCCGATGGACATCGAGTGGGCGAAGGACGGCGCCGACGGGCGCCTCTACATTGTCCAGGCGCGGCCCGAGACTGTCGCGTCCCAGCGCAGCGCCACCCTCGAGAGCTTCCGCCTCAAGGGTTCCGCCCCCGTCCTCGCCTCCGGCCGGGCGGTGGGCGAGCGCATCGCCAGCGGACAGGTCCGGGTGGTGCGCGGACACGCGGACCTAAGGGCCTTCCGGCCCGGCGAGGTTCTGGTCGCCGAGGTCACCAATCCCGACTGGGAGCCGGTGATGAAGCAGGCCGCCGCCGTCGTCACCGACCGTGGCGGCCGAACCTGTCACGCTGCGATCCTGGCCCGCGAGCTGGGCGTTCCCGCCGTCGTGGGCGCGGGCGACGCCACGCGCGTGCTGACGGACGGCGCCCGGATCACAGTCTCTTGCGCCGAGGGCGAGACCGGCCGGGTCTATGCCGGCGACGTGCCGTTTGAGGTCGAACGCGTGGAGATGGGCGGCGTCGCACCCACCCGGACCCGCGTCATGCTCAACCTCGCCCAGCCCGACCTCGCGCTCAGGCTGGCGCAGTTGCCGAGCGAAGGCGTCGGCCTCGCGCGACTGGAGTTCATCATCGGCGAGGCGATCCGCCTGCACCCGATGGCGGCGGCCCACCCGGATCGCGTGAGTTCGGCCCGCGACCGCGCGGCGATCGCCCGGCTCAGCCGTGGTTACGCCTCGCCGCGCGACTACTTCGTGGCGCGGCTGGTGGAAGGCGTGGGCCTGATCGCCGCGGCGTTCTTTCCGCGGCCGGTCATCGTGCGGCTGTCCGACTTCAAGACCAACGAGTACGCCCGGCTGCTCGGCGGGGCCGGCTTCGAGCCCGCGGAGGAGAACCCGATGCTCGGCTTCCGCGGCGCGTCCCGCTACGCCCATCCCCTCTACGCCGACGGCTTCGCCCTGGAATGCGAGGCGCTGGCGCGGGTACGCCGCGATCTCGGCCTGGCCAACGTCAAGGTGATGGTCCCCTTCTGCCGCAGGGTGGAGGAGGCGCAGCGCGTCCTGGACGCCATGGCCAGCCACGGCCTGGCGCGAGGGAAGGACGGGTTGGAGGTCTACGTCATGTGCGAGATCCCCAACAACGTCATCCAGATCGACGCCTTCGCGCAGCTGTTCGACGGCGTTTCGATCGGCTCCAATGACCTCACCCAGCTCGTCCTCGGGGTGGATCGCGATTCCGACGCCGTGGCCTTCGACTTTGACGAACGTGATCCCGGCGTCTTGGAGATGCTCCGCCAGGCCGTGAACGGCGCCCATCGGCACGGGCGCCACGTCGGGATCTGCGGGGAGGCTCCCGCGACCTACCCGGAGATCGCCGCGTTCCTCACGCGACTCGGGATCGACGCCATGAGCGTCAACCCGCAGAGCCTCTCCAGGACCCTCGCCGTGGTACGCGAGGCGGAGGCGGCCGCCGGGCCACAGCCGCGCCTCGCGCGAGCGGAGGGCTGAGGCCGCTATGCCGAACCTGATCCCGACCCATGCGACCGGCTTCAATATCCTTGGCGTCAGGATCCGCATCCACGTGAGCTGGCTCCTGATGGCCCTGTTCATCGCCTGGTCCCTGGCCGCCGGTGAGCTGCCCGCGCTGTACGCCGGCCTGCCTCGAGGCGGCTATTGGCTGGCGGCTGGAGCCGTCGTTCTTGGTCTCGGCCTCGATCGTGCTGCATGAGCTGGCCCATACCCTCGTCGGCCGCGCCTTGGGCGTGCCGGTGAACCGGATCACGCTCTTCCTGTTCGGCGGGGTGGCCGAGCTGGCGGAGGAGCCGAGGCGGCCAGGCGCCGAACTCGCCATGGCCCTCGCCGGCCCGGCCCTCAGCGTCGCGCTCGGCATTGCCCTCGGCGGCCTCTCCGGCGAGATGCAGGCGGCGGGCGGGCCGGGCGAGCTGATCCTGGCGAGCGGCTACCTCGCGACCCTCAACCTCGTGCTGGCGGCGTTCAACATGACCCCGGCCTTCCCGCTGGACGGCGGCCGCGTGCTGCGCGCGCTGATCTGGATGTCGACGCGCGACTTCGCGAAGGCGACCCGCTGGGCGACCCGCACCGGGGAGGTGCTCGCAATCGGCCTGATGGCATTGGGCCTCATGACCGTCTTCACGGCAGGTGCGGCCACCGGGCTGTGGTGGATCCTCATCGGCCTGTTCCTCCACAGCGCCGCGCGAGGGGCGCGCAAGGATCTGGAAGCGCGGCGTCTCTTCGCAGGGCATGCGATCGCGGAGCTGATGGCCCCTGAGGTCGAGCGGGCGCCCGCCGCCTACACCCTCGATCGGTTCGTCGACGAGCGCCTGCTGAGCAGCCGCCATGGCCTCTATCCGGTGGAGCGCGACGGAGTGTGGATTGGCGTCGTCACGCCGGAAGATGTGCTCCGCGTACCTCGCGAGGCCTGGTCGCGGACAACGCTCGGCGACATCTGCCGTCCCGCCTCCGAGACGCCTTCCGCGGCGCTGCTCGACGACGCCGGCGGCGTCCTGGAGCGGATGCAGGCGTTGCAGGTGCAGCGGATGCCGGTGGTGCACGGCGGGACTGTGGTCGGCATCGTGACGATCCAAGACCTGTTGCGGAGCGTCGAGCTCTGGCGGCGCTTTGGACGGGCCCCCGCCTGACGCTCGTGGCCCCGTGCAGGCCTCACGACGGGGGGATCAGGCGCTCGGACGACCGCTGGGCGCCTGGGACGGCGTGGTGTCCGGTTCGTTGAGTGCGCGCGCCAGGGCGGCCTTTTCCTCGGCCAGCAAGGTCTCGATGGTTCGACGGCGCTGCGCGTCGAGGCGCCCAGACAGCAGCTGCTGGTAGCGGCGGATATTCTCTGTCAGCGTGAACCAACTCATGGCGCCCGCCCACGACGTCAGATCCCAAGGCGAGACATTACCACCCCACCGCGCGGCAAGGTAGGAAAATCAACCCAGGGACGTCCCCTCACGCCAGGACTTAGGCTCGCCCTCGACGCCGTCGGCGACGCCGGCGAAGAAATAGCCCACCTCCACGTCCAGGGCTCGCGCTAGCTTGAACAGCATGACCGCCGAAATTCGGCTGGCGGCGCATTCGTACTTCTGGATCTGCTGGAAGCGCACCCCACACAAGGCGGCGAGGTCCCGTTGCCGGAGGCCGAGCAGCCGCCGCCGCTGCCGAAGACGTTTGCCAAGCGCGTGGTCGAGGTCAGTAGTCATTCGAAATCCCGGTACGTTCCTCTAGGCAACCTGACCGCTCGGGGAGCCGCTGACATTGCGCTCGATCAACGAGCGGGGCGGCGGCGGCGAGCTAGGCTGTCTTGACGCCACCCTCCTCTGGCCCCCTAGCCGGGTTCGCTGACCGCCAGGCGATTCACCACCTCGCAAACTCCCGGCAGGGTCCATGCCAGGGCCCCGGCTCGGTCGCGGTCCTGAGGGCTGCGGGCCTGCCCCGAAAAGGTGACCACGCCGCCTGCGATCGAGACCCACATCCGGGATGCGTCCACCCGCGCAGCCGCGAGCGCCTCGAGCAGGCGGGGCCCGCTGGCGGCGCACCCAGGGATCACCGCCAGGTAGTTGTGGACATCCGCCACCTCGGGCAGCGCCAACAGCCGCCGCTCGACGAGGCGACGCGTCGCCTCGTCGGCCACCGCACCGCTCAGGGTGACGATGCCGTCCGCCATGGCGGCGTCGACACCCGTGGTCGCCAGCGCGGAAAGCTCGGCGCGGACCGCGTGGGTCAGTCCCGTGTACATCGTGGCTCCTCCTGTCACTGGCTGGCTCGCGCTCCGGCGGAGGCCGCGGTGCCGGCGGGTTCGATGACGACCTCCGGCAGCAGGCGGCGCACGTCGTCCGGGCGGCACAACTCCGCGCCGTGAACCAAAACCGCGGCCCCACCAGCCGCCACGCCGTGGCGGAAGGCCTCAGCCAAACCGAGACCGGCCGCCATCGCCCAGACCATGCCGCCCAGGAAGCTATCCCCAGCGCCGACGGTGCTGACGGCCCGCAAGGGCAGTGGGCGGGCGCGCCATGCGGCTTCGTCGGTCACCAGCAACGCCCCGTCGGCGCCGAGCGTCAGCGCGACCGCCTCGGTGCGGCCTCCGGCGATCAACTCGCGACAGGCGGCGATCAGGGAGGGCTCCTCGTCGAGCGCGCCGCCGACCAACTCGCGCAGCTCGCTGAGGTTCGGCTTCACTAGGTGAACGCGCTCCTGCAGCGCCGCCTTCAGCGCAGGCCCCGAGGTGTCGAGGACGAAGCGGGCGCCATGCATCTCGGCGATCTCGGCCACGCGGACATAGAAGTCGACCGGGGCGCCCGGAGGAAGGCTGCCGCTCGCGCAGATGTAGTCGGCCTTGCGCTCAATCGACGCCAGGGCCTTCAAACAGGCCATCCATTCCCGTTCGGCGACGCGCGGCCCGGGCAGCACGAACCGGTAGTCCTCACGCGTCGTCTCGTCGAAGACCGTGAAGTCCTCGCGCGTTTCGCCGCGGATGGGAACGACGACGCTCTCCACGCCCTCGCGCGCCACGAGCGCCTGCAACTCCTGCCCCGCCAGGCCGCCGCTGGTGTAGAGCGCCAGCGTATTGGCCCCCAGCCGGCTCACCACGCGGGCCAGGTTGACGCCGCCGCCACCGGGGTCACGGCTCGCCGCGCTGCAGCGCAATTTGCGCACGGGCTCGACCCGCGCGACCGAGGTAGACACGTCGACGGCGGGGTTCGGGGTCACAGTCACGATCAGGGGCATGGCGTCCTCTGCCCCAAGACTGCGATCGCCGCCGGTCGGCGTCCTTGAGCGAGGTCAACGCCCGCCATTGACCTCGCTCAAGGCGCGGCGCCCGCCCGGGCCCCATCCTGTCGCCAACTGCGCGGCCGGCGCGCGTCTCGGGTGGACCCGTCATGCATCATCCCTTCCCCAAGCCCACCCATCTGTCGCCGGACCTCGCCCGGGTGGACGCCTATTGGCGCGGCCTGCTTCGCGGCTCCGCGCAGATGCCGTTCTGGGACGACTACCGGCCGACCGAGCTGCCTGACCTGGCCGACCGCCTGTTCCTGGTGGACGCCTTTGCCGAGCCCGAGCGCTTCCGGTTCGCTTCGGTCGGGACCGAGCTCGGCGGCGCCGGGCTGGAAGGCTGCTTCCTGGACGAGACAGAGCTACCGCGCCCCCTCGCCTTCCTGCGGGCGCAGTGCAGCGCCACGCTCGAAGCCGGCCGTCCCACCGGCTGGCGCGTGGACGCCGACGAGGGCGGCCCCGCCTACGCGCGCCTGCTCCTCCCGATGTGGGGCGACGGCCGTATCTCCATGCTGCTCGGGGCCGTGGACTTCGGTTGAGCCGGCGCTCGGTCGGCCACAGCCCACCACCCTTGAGTGAGGTCAAGGCGGGGTCGCGCAGCGACCGTTAAGCGGACCAGATGATGCCCCAGGCGCGCCCGGATCCACCCGCGACGTTCGAGATCCGTGGCCTCACCAAGGTCTACCGGACCGGGGCCGGCGACGTGCATGCCCTGCGCGGCGTCGACCTGCGCATCGAGGCCGGGAAGACGATCGTCCTCCTGGGTCCGTCCGGATCCGGCAAGTCGACGCTCCTGAACATCCTGGGCGGGCTCGACGGCGCGACGAGCGGGTCGGCGCATTTCCACGGCCAGGACCTCTGCGCGGCCAGCCATGCGGAGCTCACCCGCTACCGGCGCCGATCCGTCGGCTTCATCTTCCAGTTCTTCAACCTGGTCCCGAGCCTGACGGCGCGCGAGAACGTGGCCCTCATCACCGAGATCGCCGCCGACCCCATGCCGCCCGAGGAGGCGCTGGCGCGCGTCGGCCTGTCCGACCGGCTCGACCATTTCCCCGCACAGCTGTCCGGCGGCCAGCAGCAGCGGGTCGCGGTGGCCCGCGCCATCGCCAAGCGGCCCGAGCTCCTGCTTTGCGACGAGCCGACGGGATCGCTCGACAGCGAGAGCGGCGTGCAGGTGCTGGAAGCGCTGGTCGAGGTGACCCGCGACGTCGGAGCCACCACCATGATCGTTTCGCACAACAGCGACATCGCCGGGCTGGCCGACCGAGTGATCCGGTTCCGCGACGGCCAGATCCAGGAGGTGGCTCGCAACCCAAAGAAGCTCTCTCCGCGAGAGATGCGCTGGTGACGCTCGCGCCGCTCGATCGCAAGCTGTTGCGCGACCTCTGGCGGCTGAGGTGGCAACTGCTGGCCGTCGGTCTGCTCGCGGCCTGTGGCGTGGCCGTGGCGGTGATGTCGCTCTCGGCGCAGCGCGCGCTGACCAAGGCGCAAGACGCCTTCTACATGCAGAGCCGCTTCGCGGATATCTTCGCACAGGCCAAGCGGATCCCGGTGTCTCAGGCCAAGGACCTGGCGCACCTGCCGGGCGTCGTGGCCGCCGACGCGCGGATCGTCGAGGCGGGCCTGGTCAATGTTCCCGGGCTCGCGCGACCCGCCAATGTGCGACTCATCTCGCTGCCCGACGACGAACGTCGCGCCCTGAATCGGATCGGTCTGGTTCGCGGCCGTCTGCCGGATGCGCAGCGACCCGGCGAGGTCGTGGCGCTGAAGACGTTCCTCGACGCCGCGGGCGTATCGCTCGGCGATCGGTTGACGGCCGTCATCAACGGCCGTGCGGTGACTTTCACGGTCGTGGGCGCGGCTCTGTCGCCCGAGTTCGTATATGTGCCTGCGCCGGAGTCATTCATGCCGGACGACGCCCACCAGGCGGTGCTCTGGGCGCCACGTCCGGTCGTGGAACGCGCGGCGGCCATGAGCGGGACGGTGAACAGCGTGGCCCTCAAGCTCGCGCCGGGCGCCTCGGTCGCCGCGACGCTCGCGGCGCTGGACCGCAGGCTGGCGCCCTATGGCGGGCGGGCCGCCTACGCGCGCGCAGACCAGCCATCGCATGCCTTCCTCGCCGCGGAGCTCAAGGAGCTCTCCACCTCCGCGACCATCCTGCCGCCCATATTCCTGGCCGTCGCCGCGGCGCTCGTTCACCTGACGGTCTCGCGCCTCGTGGAGGCCGAGCGCGAGCAGATCGGCCTGCTCAAGGCGTTCGGCTATCGCGATGGCGAGGCCGCCGCGCCCTATCTGCGCCTGGCCGCCGTCATCGGTGTGCTCGGCGCCGCGGCCGGCGGCCTCGCGGGCGGGGCCCTGGCCGCCGCGGTCGTGGAGCAGTACCGCGAGTACTTCCGCTTCCCCGTGCTGGCGGCAAGCTTTCACTGGCCCGCGTTCGGAGCGGCCACCGCGGTGGCCCTCGGCGCCACCCTGGCCGGGTCGTTCGCGGCCGTGCGGCGCGCCGCGTCGCTCTCCCCCGCCATCGCCATGCAGCCGCTCCGCCCGGCCGCCTACCGGCCCGGCGTTCTGGACCGCGTCGTGCGCGGGCCCAGCGTGGACCAGGCGACCCGCATCATCGTGCGCAACCTCGAGCGGTTCCCGCTCCGCGGCGCGCTTGCCGCATCCGGCCTCGCCGCGAGCCTGGCCCTCCTGGTGGGAACCCAATTCCTGTTCGACAGCCTCGATCGGGTCGTGGATCAGGCCTACTACCGCGCGCAAAGCTGGAGCGAAGCCATCGGCTTCGTCGAGGCCCGCAGCGTCGCCGCCATGGCCGAGGTGGCGCGACTGCCGGGCGCCTACGCCGCGGAGCCCGTACGCGTGGTGGCGGTGCGGCTGAAGGCCGGGGGCCGCGAGGAACTGACGCGTATCGTCGGGCTGGAGTCCGATGCGCGCCTGCAGCGCCCCCTCGACGCCCTGGAGCGGCCGATCCCTTTCCGCGGCCGCGGCGTCATCGTCAGCGAGGCCCTCGCGGGACGCCTCGGATTGGCCACCGGCGACTTGGTGCGGGTGGAGGTGCTGGACGGTTCTGCGCCGACCGCCGACCTGCCGGTCACCGGCCTGGCGCGCGACTACAGCGGCTTCGCCGCCTACATGCCCCGCCGGGAACTGAACCGCCTGATGGGCGAAGGCGACGTGGCCAGCGGCGCGCAGCTTCTGGTCGCCGACGACGCCCGACCGGCCTTCTATCGCGCCGTCGCCCGCGTCCCCCAGATCGCGGGCGCCTCGTCGCGCGACGAGACCGTGGCGAACTGGCGCCAGGCCATGGCCGAGGCCTTCCGGGTCACGGTGAGCTTCTACGTCGGCTTCGCCGGGGCCATCGCGTTCGGCGTGGCCTACAACACCTGCCGTATCGCCCTGTCCGAGCGCGCGAGGGACCTCGCCACCCTGCGGGTGCTGGGGTTCGGCCAGGCGGACTGCGCCTACATCCTGATCGGTGAGCTGGCCATCCTGGCCCTCCTCGCCGCGCCGCTGGGTGTGCTGGGAGGCCAGGCCCTCGCGCACGGGCTCGTCGCAGCCTACAGCCGGGACGAGGTGCGGCTGCCGGCCGTGATCAGCGCGCGCAGCTATGGGATCTCGATCGCGGCCTACCTCAGCGCAGTGGCCCTGGCCGCCGTGCCGGTGGCCCGACGCATCTGGGGCTTCGACCTCGTGGCCGTTCTGAAGACCAGGGAGTAGCCGATGCCGAAGGTGCGTTGGATGCGGTGGGTCGTCGGCGGCGCGGTCGTCGCACTGGTCATCGTGGCGATCGCCCTGCTGCTGGCCCCTCGCCCTGTCGACGCCGACGTCGCGAAGGTCGTCCGCGGCCCGATCGCCGACGCGGTCGCCGACCAGGGCTACGCCCAGGTTCGCGACGCCTATGTGGTGGCCGCGCCCGTCGCGGGGCGCCTGCAGCGGATCGACCTGCGGGTGGGCGACCACGTGACGGCCGGGACGACGGTCGTCGCCCGGATCTGGCCCGCGACCGCAGACCTTCTGGACCCTCGCGCCCGCGCAAGAGCCGAGGCCGCGCGGGCGGCGGCGGGCGCGGCCGTCGCCGCCGCCGTCGCGCATCGGGAACAGGCGGCGGCGATGTCCACTCGGGCCGACCAGGACGTGCGCCGCCTGCGCGCGCTCGCGGCGCAGGGATATGCGACCCGCCAGGCGCTGGAGGCGGGCGAGGCCGAAGCCCGCGCCGCCAGCGCCGACCTGCGGGCCGCCGTGGCGGAGCTGGGCGTGCGCCGCGCCGAGCTCGCCGCCGCCGAGGCCGCCTTGCTGGAGCCGGAGGCCGCGGGCCGCCGCGCGCTCGCGGTGACTTCGCCGGCCTCAGGCTATGTGACCCGCGTCCTCCAGCAGAGCGAGCGCACCGTCGCCGTGGGCGCGCCCATGGTCGAGATCGGCGACCAGCGCGGGCTCGAGGCCGCCGTCGAATTCCTGACGCAGGACGCCGTGCGGATCCGCGAAGGCATGACGGCCGAGGTCTTCGACTGGGGCGGAGACGGCGTAATCCCCGCCCTGGTGCGCCGCGTGGAGCCTCAAGGGTTCACGAAGGTCTCTGCGCTGGGCGTGGAGGAGCAGCGGGTGCTCGTCCTCCTGCAGTTCACGGGCGACCCGCAGCGCTGGTCCCGGCTGGGTCCGGGCTATCGCCTATGGGGGCGCGTGTTCCTGCGCCGGGAACCCCAGGCGGTCACCGCGCCGCTCGGCGCCCTGGTGCGCGACGGCCGTCGCTGGGCTGTGTACCGCGTCGAGGGGGGCCAGGCCCGGCTCGTCCCGGTGGACGTGGGCGCCATGACCGATGCGGCGGCGGAAATTCGCCGCGGCCTGGCGGCGGGGGACACCGTGGTGGTCTTTCCCTCCGACAAGGTCGCCGACGGGGTCCGCCTGAGGGTTCGGGCTCGCAACTGAGAGCCATGGCGACCAAGGCGCCCTGACAACCGGACCCGCGTCTCATGGATGGGATTTGCGTTGCGCGGACCGCGGCCGGGCCTCCCTCACGGGCGGGAGGCCCGGCCCAAGTGGCTTGATCCGCCGCCACCGTCCTCGTGTCGTGGCTTTGGACGCGGTGGGCAGACTCCGGTGTGGACCCGGCCCCGCTCCTCCACCGCCGGGGGCGGCTGGAGCGCTTTCACCCTAGCGCGCCCTCGCCTCCCGGCCTTGCGCAAGATCAATCCGACGCCGCTTGATTTCCCGCAAGGCGGCCTCGCGGCGCGCGCGCACGGTTTCGATGGGCCAATTGAGGCCTGAACCGAGGTGACGTCATGGACGACAAGTTCGTGAAGAAGCTCGTGGAGGACGAGCTGCAGTTCCAACCCAGCGTCGACGCCGCCCACATCGGCGTGAGCGTCAACAAGGGCATCGTCCACCTGAACGGACGGGTGGCAAGCTTCGCCCAGAAGTCCGCCATCGAGAGCGCCGTGAAGCGCGTCAAGGGCGTGCGCGGCTATGTCGAAGACCTGATCGTGCAGCCGAGTGGCGATGTGCACAGCGACGACGCCATCGCCATCCAAGTGGCCAACATCCTGGAGTGGGACGCGCTCCTGCCGAAGAACGCCATCAAGGTGAAGGTCGAGCAGGGATGGGTCAGCCTCAGCGGCGATGTCGAGTGGGCCTATCAGCGCCTGGCTGCTGAGGCCGGCCTGCGCCGGCTGGAGGGCGTCCGCGGACTCACCAACCTCATAATGATCAAGCCCAAGGTCGCCGTCGGCGACATCAAGCGCCGCATCGAGGAGGCCTTGGGACGCCAGGCCGAGGTCGAGGCGAACCACATCGTTATCACGGTGCAGGACGGCAAGGTGCGGCTCGACGGCAAGGTCCGCGCTTGGCATGAGCGTGACATCGTCGAACGGGCGGCCTGGAGCGCGCCCGGCGTGACGGCGGTGGACGATCACGTGACCATCGGCGCCTAACCGCCCACCGGATCAAAGGTGACGCCCCCGTCATTTTTTGACTCAGATCAAGGCAACGGCCCGGCAACGGAATAGGCTTTCCCGAAACGAGTGAGGAGAGCGAGATGGATGGCGCAATGGGTCCTGGCCGAGCGTCGCCGGAGCATGTAGACGTCTTGATCGTCGGGGCCGGGATTTCCGGCATCGGCGCAGCTCACCATCTGAAGCAGCAGTGTCCGGGCAAGACGTTCCTCCTCCTGGACGCCCTTGACGGCTACGGCGGCACCTGGCGCACCCACCGCTATCCGGGCGTGCGTTCGGACAGCGACCTCTACACCTTCGGCTACCGTTTCAAGCCCTGGACCGGGACTCCCATCGCTAGTGGCGAGGAAATCCAGCGGTATCTCGGGGAAGTCATCGCCGAGGACGACCTGGCCCCGCACATCCGCTACCGCCACCGCGTCCTGACGGCCGCTTGGGACAGCGCCGCCGCGCAATGGACGGTCGAGGCGGAACAGTCGGACACCGGAGCGCGGGCCACCTTCACCGCCGGCTTCCTGTGGATGTGCCAGGGCTACTACCGCCACGAGGCGGGCTACACTCCGGAGTGGCCGGGCATGGCCGACTATCGGGGCCGCATCGTCCATCCTCAGACCTGGCCCGAGGACCTGGACTGGCGCGGCAAGCGGATCCTGCTGATCGGCTCCGGCGCCACGGCCGCCACCCTGTTGCCGGCGCTCGCGCCGGAGGCCGCCCACGTCACCCTGCTGCAGCGGTCGCCGACCTACTTCATCCCCGGCCGCAACGCCAACGAACTGGCGGATACGCTGAACGCGCTCGAGGTCGAGCCGGCCTGGACCCACGAGATCGTGCGCCGCAAGATCCTGCACGACCAGGACGCATTCACCCAGAGAGCCTTCGCCGAGCCCCACGCCGTGAAGGCGGAACTGCTCGCCGGCGTGAGCGCGTTCGTCGGCCCAGAGGCCACCGCCCGGCATTTCACGCCGCGCTACCTGCCCTGGCGCCAGCGCATCGCCTTCGTGCCCGACGGCGACCTCTTCCAGTGCGTGCAGGCCGGCCAGGCCTCGGTGGTGGACGGAGAGATCGAGGCCTTCACCGAAGCCGGCGTGCGGCTCACCGACGGGCGCACGCTCGATGCCGATCTCGTGGTCACGGCTACCGGCTTCGAGATTTCCGTGCTGGGCGACATCGCCTTCACGGTGGATGGCCATGCGGTCGATCCGGCCGAGACCGTCACCTACCGCGGAATGATGTTTACCGGCTTGCCGAACCTCGCCTGGATCTTCGGCTATTTCCGGGCGAGCTGGACGCTGCGCGTCGACCTGGTCGCGGACTTCGTCTGCCGCCTGCTGAACCACATGACGGAGCGTGGCGCCGACACGGTGGAGGTGACGTTGCGTCCGCAGGACCGAGACATGGCGCGGTTCTCCTGGGTCGAGCCCGAGAACTTCAACCCGGGCTACCTGCTGCGGGGCGAACACCGGCTCCCGCGGCGGGGCGAGGCGACGGAATGGCGGCATACCCAGGACTACTGGGCAGAGCGCAAGGCGCTGCCTGCGGTGGATCTGGAGGGACCGGAGTTCCGCTATGGGCGTGCGGCGGTCACGAAAGGGGCGTCTGGCCTGGCGACCGCCGAGCCCGCCTGAGCGGCGCCTTCAGGGAACCAGCACCGCCGCGCCGGCGAAGGCTCCGGCGCGCAGGTCGCTCAGCGCCTGGTTGGCTTCGGCCAGGGGGTAGTTCACCACGTGCGGCCGCACCCCGGCCGCCGCCGCGCGCGGAAGATAGTCCAACGCGTCCTGCCGCGTGAGGTTGGCCACCGACAGCAGCCGGCGTTCCTCCCAGAGCAGCCGGTAGGGGAAGGCCGGGATGTCGGTCATGTGGATGCCGCCGCAGACCACCGTTCCCCCTTTGCGCACGGCGCCCAGCGCCGCGGGCACAAGGGCGCCGACCGGCGCGAAGATGATCGCCGCGTCCAGGGGCTTCGGCGCGGCGTCTTCCGACGCGCCGGCCCAGGCGCAACCGAGGCGGCGCGCCAGGCCCAGTGCCCCCTCGTCGCCCCGGCGGGTGAACGCATACACTTCCTGGCCTTCGGATATGGCGAGTTGGGCGAGCAGGTGGGCGGCGGCTCCGAAGCCGTAGAGCCCAAGGCGCGCCACCGGATGCGCCTCGCAGGCGAGCCGCCACGCGCGAAACCCGATCAGGCCCGCGCAGAGCAGCGGGGCGGCGACAGCGTCCTCCAGGCCCGGCGGCAGCGGGAAGCAGTAGTCGGCCCGGACGATCACGCGATCGGCGTAGCCGCCGTCCCGGGACCAGCCCGTGAACTCGGCGGCGTCGCAGAGGTTCTCGCGCCCTTCCCGGCAGTACACGCAGCGGCCGCATGCGCCGCCGAGCCAGGGCGCGCCGCGTCGCTCCCCGAGGACCGCGCCGCTCACACCCGGTCCGATGGCGTCGACGACCCCCACGATCTCGTGGCCGGGCACGACGGGCCCCTTCGTCTCGAGTTCGCCATCCAGGATGTGCAGGTCGGTTCGGCAGACGCCGCAGGCCCGAACCCTGAGGCGCAACTCTCCCGGCCCGGGCTCGGGATCCGCGCAGACCTCCGCGACCAGCGGGACACGCGGACGTTCCAGCAGCATCCGTCTCATGGGCAGCCTCGCTGCGGATTCGGCGCCGGGGTCAGTGCGACAAGAAGAGGGGAACCGGCAGTCGAGCCAGCATATCGCGGCTCGCCCCACCCAGCACGAGCTCCTGCAGCCGCGGCCGCCCGTAGAGCCCCATCACCACCAGGTCCGCGTCCAGCACCACCGCCTGGCGGGCCAGCACCTCGCCGGCCGAGCCGTCGGGGCTGGGGTCGACGATCAGGTTCGCCGCCTGGCCATGGTGTTCCAGCAGGCGCTGGAGGCCCGCGTCGGGACCACCCTCGCCCTTCGGCGAAACCACCACGATGTGGAGTTCGTCGGCGTCGGCGATCAGCGGCCAGGCGTCCCGCAGGGCGCGGCTGGCCTCGCGGCCGCCGTTCCATGCGAGCAGGATCCGCTTGCCCACCGAGGGCGCGAAATCCGTCTCGGGCGCTACGATGACCGGTCCGCCGCAGGCCAGAGCCACCTGCGCGGCCTCCACTCTTTCGCGGCCCAGGCAGGCGATGGCCTGGCGCGGCATGATGACGAGATCCGAGCGGCGTGCCGCCGCCACGAGCTGACCGCGGCTGTCGCCTGTGAAAACCCGCCATTCGGATTGGACGCCCTGGTCGGCGGCCGCGGCCTCGAAGCGCATGCGGGCCGCTTCCCCGCGGCGCTCGAGCGTCTCGGCGTGGGTCTTCATCAGGTCGGCGACCAGCTCGGGCGTGAGGGTCATGTAGGACTCGTCCGGAGTCACGAATTCCGGCGGCATGTCGCTGGCCAGGAACGCGCCCGTCACATGGGCCTGCATGCGGCGGGCGATATCGACGGCGGCGCGCACGCGGGGGGCTGCGGCCGCGGAATCGTCCACCTGGACGAGGATGTCGCGAAAGCTCATGGCGATCTCCAATGGGAGGCTGAAGCGTGGCGCAGGGCCGCCCGTGCGGCCTTGACGGTCGTCAAGCGATCCGACCGCCCTAGCGGGCGCGAAGGCCGCGCCAGATGGCCCAGCCCCCGACCAGCACGAGGAGTTGCGCCGCCGCGGACGCCAGCAGGCTGCCGGCCAGGCCGAGCCTGACAGACCAGACGCCGTTGGCCGGCGCATCGCCGTAGACGGCTACGAAAAGGGCGGCCAATCCGCCGACGCCTGCGATCAGGCAAAACAGGCCGAACGCCGCGAGGGGCAACGAACGCCTCGGGCGCCCGGCGCCGGGGATGGGCGAACTCATGGGGTCAGACCCAAGGCGGCGGCGCCATCGGAGGGCGGCGCCGACTCGGGCGGGAGACGCGCCGTGCGCGGCGGGTCACGTTCAAGTATCCGGACATGTTCCACGTGCCCGAACCCCTTGCCGTAGTCGAGCACCCCGACCACTTCGGGCGTCACCTCGAACAGCGCCATCTCGCCGGCGTCCATGTCGCCGACATACTGAGCGATCTCGCTGAACTTGGCGGCGAACAGCGAGGCCACCCTGGTCTGCACGTCGCCGGACCGAACCGGATGCGCCCTCCCGCAGATCGACAGCCCGCGGATCTGGCTCCAGTCGCGGTAAGGCAGCGTGATCGTCAGCGCCACCCGATCGTCGCGGCCGAGGTTCCGCGCTTTCTGGGATGCCGGCGAGCAGCCGAAGTAGAGGGCGACCCCATCGTTCGCGTAGCTCACGGTCACCACATGCGGCGCGCCGTCCGGAAAGGTCGTGGCCACCGCCATGTCCTGGCCCTCCGCCAGAACCGCGAGGATGTCGGACAAGAGATGCTGCGCCATGGAGGCCTCCTCTCGCGCGCAGTGGGACGCAGGTCGGCGGCCCTCGCCTTGCGCGAAGTCAAGCGCGGACGCCGATCCCAGCGCGCAGAAAGCGTTGGCCTCTTGACTATTTTATTTTTCTAGAAATATAGAATTCACGTCATTCAGCGGAGCCAAGCCATGAAGCGCCTCCACCTGCACGTGAGCGTCCCCGACCTCGCCCAATCGATCCAGTTCTACGAGACCCTGTTCGGCGCCGCGCCCAGCGTGGTGAAGGACGACTACGCCAAGTGGATGCTGGACGATCCCAGGGTGAACTTCGCGATTTCCAAGCAACCGAACCGCGTCGCGGGCGTCGACCATGTCGGCATCCAGGTCGACAGCAGCGACGAGCTCAGCGAGCTGTCGGGGCGCCTGAAGGCCGCTGGCGCACAGACCTTCGACGAGGACGCCACCACCTGCTGCTACGCCAAGTCCGACAAAAGCTGGGTCGCCGACCCTGCCGGCGTTCGCTGGGAGACCTTCTATACCTTCGGCGAGGCCACGACATATGGGACCAGCGACGCGCTCGCCGCTCTCGAGGCCTCGGCGAAACCCCAGGCTGCCTGCTGCGGCCCGGCCCCCAAGGTCGAGCCGGTCCCCGCCGCCACCGGCGCCTGCTGTGGCTGACGGCCTCGAGAAGGACGAGGCGATCCGCGCCCTCTCGGCGCTCGCCCACCCCGGCCGTCTCGACGTGTTCCGCCTGCTGGTGCGGGCGGGACCCGACGGGATGGCGGCGGGCGAGATCGCTCGGGCCGTCGGCAGCCCGCTGAGCAGCCTGTCGGCGAATCTTACGCTCCTGTCGACCGCCGGGCTGGTCACCTCGCAGCGCGACGGCCGGTCGATCATCTATCGCGCCGCCTACGAGCGCATGACCGGCCTCCTCGCCTTCCTCATGGAGGACTGCTGCGCCGGCAAGCCTGAAATCTGCGCCCCGCTGGTCGCCATGGCCGGCGACCCCTGCGGGCCGGGAGCCCGCTGCTGAAGCCAAGGACACGGCCATGAGCGAACGTCCCTACAATGTGCTCTTCCTGTGCACCGGCAATTCGTGCCGCTCGATCCTGGCCGAGGCGATCATGAACCGCCTGGGCGGCGGACGCTTCCAAGCGTACTCCGCCGGCTCCTTCCCGACCGGCCAAGTCAACCCGCACGCCCTCGCCCTGCTCAGGAAGTTCAACTACGAGACGGGCGGCCTCCGCTCGAAGTCCTGGGACGAGTTCTCGCGCGATGGCGCCCCGGATGCGCCCGCGCTCGATTTCGTCTTCACCGTCTGCGACGAAGCGGCGGGCGAGGTGTGCCCCTATTGGCCGGGCCAGCCGGTGACCGCGCACTGGGGCCTGCCCGATCCGGCTCGCGCCACCGGCAACGACGCCGAGGTCGCCCTTGCCTTCGCCGACACCTATCGGATGTTGAGCCACCGCATCTCCATCTTCCTGAACCTGCCGCTCGCCAAGCTCGACCGGATGTCGCTTCAGAAGCGCCTGGACGAAATCGGCCAGACCCGAGGGGTCCCGAAGCCGGCATGACCGACGCCAGCCTCGAGCCGCCCCGCGAACCGTTCGACGTCCCGAGGCGTCTCGCCGCCGAGGCGCTCGGCACGGCGCTGCTGCTGGCGGTCGTGGTCGGCTCGGGCGTCATGGGCGAGCGCCTGGCCGGTGGGAACGACGCCATCGCGCTTCTCGGCAACACGCTCGCGACCGGCGCGGCGCTGGTGGTCCTGATCACGGTCTTCGGCCCCCTCTCGGGCGCCCACTTCAATCCCGCCGTCACGCTGGCCTTCGCGCTGAGGCGCGAGATCGGCGTCGGGCTGGCGCTGGGCTATGTCGCCGTGCAGGTCGTCGCGGGGGTGGCGGGGGTGATCGTCGCCCACGCGATGTTCGACGCGCCGCTCCTGCAGGTCTCGACCAAGTTGCGCGAGGGCCCGTCGCAGGCTTTCGCCGAAGGCGTCGCCACCTTCGGCCTGCTGCTCACCATCCTGGGAACGCTGCGCTTCCGCCCCGGCTTCACCCCCGCCGCGGTCGGCCTCTACATTACGGCCGCCTACTGGTTCACCGCCTCGACTTCGTTCGCCAATCCGGCGGTGACGTTGGCGCGCAGCCTGACCGACACGTTCGCGGGCATCGCACCAGCCTCGGCGCCCGCGTTCATCGGGGCCCAGGTGGTCGGCTCGCTGGCGGCGCTGGGGGTGGCGCGGTGGCTCTTCGACAGTCGGACCGCGCGCGTCGGGGCATGAACCGCCCGCTCGGGTCGCTCACACGCGCAGGCAGTCAGGCTCGATCCTGGAGGCTCCGCCGCCGGCGCGCTGCCAACGCCAGGACCACAGCGCCGGTCGTGGCGGACAGCAGGCTGCCGCCCAACACGCCCAGCTTCACTTCCGCGTCGATGGTCTCGCCTGAACCCGGGAAAGCCAGGGCGCCGATGAAGAGGCTCATGGTGAAGCCGATGCCGCACAGCAGGCTCACACCGTAGATCTGCAGCCAGTTGGCGCCGTCCGGCCGAGCGCCGAGCCGTAACCGGGTGACGGCCCAGACCGCGGCCAGGACGCCCGCCTGCTTGCCCAGGAAGAGCCCCAGGGCGATGGCGACGACCAGGGGCGCCAGGGCCTGCTCCGCCGTAAGACCGCCGAACGCCACGCCCGCCTTGGCGAACGCGAACAGCGGCAGGACGAGGAAGGCGTTCCAGGGATGCAGGTCGTGCATCGCCTCCTGCAGCGGGCTCTGGTGATCTTCCCGTCGAGGCTTCAGCGGGACGATGGCGGCGAACGCCACCGCGGCCAGCGAGGTGCTGAGGCCGGCCGCGACCGTGAACCACCAGACCGTGGCGAACCCCACGATCCAGACCGGTGACGGTATGCGCACCCAACGCACGGCGAGCGCCAGCGCGACCAGGACCAGCGCCGCGGCGCTCGCCATGCTCCAGTCCGTCCCGGCGCTGTATAGCGCCCCGATCAGCACGATGGCGCCGAGGTCGTCGACGATCGCAAGCGTCAGGAGGAAGATGCGCAGCGAGGGCGGCAGGCCACGGCCCACTAGCGCAAGGACGCCCAGGGCGAAGGCGATGTCGGTGGCGACCGGGATCGGCCAACCGGCGTGCGGCGCGCCGAGGCTCGCGGACAGCGCCAGATAGACGAGGACCGGCCCCAGCATACCGCCCAGCGCCGCGACGACCGGCGTGGCCAGTTTGCGCGGGTCGCTGAGTTCGCCCCGCAGGATCTCGTGTTTGATCTCGAGCCCGACGACCAGGAAGAAGAGCGACATGAGCCCTTCCTTGATCCATTCCGAGGTGGACAGGGTCAGCGCGAGCGGCCCCGCTTGGAAGGTCTGCTCGGACTTCAGCAGGTGGAAATAGTCGCCGGCCCATGGCGAGTTCGCGGCCACGAGGGCCGCAAGGGCCGCCGTCGCCAGGATGCTGGCCGAGGCCGCTTCGGTCTTGAGGAATTCGAACGTCAGTCTGCGCGCCACGGCGGCCTCCCTTTGGGGTCAGCGGTCGTGACGCCAGGTTATCGACGGGCGTCTGACTGGGTTCGCCCGTCCGAGCGCCAGCCCGGTCGCACAGCAAGGCGACCCGATGTCTGCCGCGCAGCATAGTGGCGTCGCTTCTGATCGCAAGCACAGCCGGCCATGTTCAGAATGGGAAGTAGTAGGGAATCACGGCGACCCCGACGGCCCAGGTCAGAAGGTTGAGCGGGACGCCGATCTTGACGAAGTCCAGGTAGCTGTACCGCCCGATCTGGTAGACGAGGACGTTGGTCTGGTAGCCGAACGGCGTGGCGAAGGCCGCGCTGGCCGCCATCATCACGCCGACCAGGAACGGCCGCGGACTGACGCCGAGACTTTCCGCCAGCGCCACCGCCACGGGGGTGAGCAGGACGGCGACGGCGGCGTTCGACAGGATCTCAGTGAGGAACAAGGTCGCGCCATAGATCAGGGCGAGCGCCATGAGCGGTCCCAGAGCGCGCACCCAGACCACCAGGACATCGGAGGCCACGCCCGCGAGGCCCGTGAGTTCCAGCGAAAGGCCCACGACAACCATGCCAGCGATCAGGAACAGAACCTCCGGCCGCAGACCCCGATAGGCCTCCTCCACGCTGATCACCCGCAGAAGCACCAGGGCGATGGCGCCCGCGAAGGCCGTCGCGGCGATCGGCGCCACCCCAAGCGCGGCGGCGGCGACCGCGGCGACGAACACCCCCAGGGAGATCATCGCCTTGACTGGCTGGAAGGCGCGGTCGATCGGAAACAGGCCAGGATCGTCGCCGGGGGCGTTCTGCTCGGCGAGAACGCCCTCCCCTTCGGGCGCGTCGGATGGCCCCTGGGTCAGGAGACGGCCGCCGAACAGCAGCAGGTAGAGGCCGCCGGTCAGCGCCACGATCACGCCGACGGGCGTGATCTCGAAGATGCCGAAGGCCGGCTGGCCGGCGCTGCGCGCCATGTCGTTCACCAGCAGGTTGGTCGACGTGCCGATGAGCGTGCAGGCCCCGCCGAGAATGGTCACGTAGGAGAGCGGGATCAGAAAGCGCTTTGGCGAGAGCCGCATCGACTCGGCGACGTCGCGCACCACCGGCGCGGCCAGTACGACGATGGGGGTGTTGTTCAGGAACGCCGACGCGCCGCCGGCGAGGGCCACCACGAGCCAGAGGCCTGCGGCGCCCAGCCGACTGCACAGGCGGGTGGCGCCCCGAATCATCAGTCCGAGCAGCCCCGACAGCTCCATCGCGTAGGCGATCACGAATAGCGCCGCGAGCGCGATGATCGCCGGGCTTGCGAACGCGCCCTGGACCTCGACCGGCCGAACCGTCCGCGTGACCAGCAGGACGGCCGCGCCGGTCAGGGCGACAACGTCGGAACGCAGCCGCCCGTTGATGAGCGCCGCCACGACGGCCGCCAGCACGACCAGGGAAATGATCTGCGGCTGGGTCATGGGCAATGCGGTCGCTGACGCTGTCTGCACGCCACGATCGGCGATCGCCGCACCAACGCCTCATCATCTGCTATGGTCGCGGCCATGGCCGACAATAGTCCGCGCACCCCAGGGCGCAAATTCGGGCTGATCGCCCCGATCAGCATCGCCGCCGGCATCGCCCTCGTTGTCCTGATCGCAATGCTCCTCGGCAAACCCCGACCGCAGCCGCCGGCGCCGCCGAACCCGACGCCCGTGACACAGGCTCCGGCCCCGGTCGAGCCGCCGGCCGACCCGGTCGTCGGGCGCGCGGAGTTGATCGCCTCGGCGGACGCCCTGGCGGCGGCCTACGCCGCCAACGGCCCAACGGACACGAAGGCGCCGCCGCCGGGCCGACGGTTCGAGGTTCGCTTGCCTTTCGGATGCGAGGGGCCTCAGGTCCGCGCTGGGGCTGCGCAGGCCTACTACGAGTACGACGCCGCGAAGCGAACCATTCGCCTGGTGGCGCGTCCAGCGGTTTGGACCGGCCTGGCGGCCGTCCAGGAAACCACCGCAGCCGACTCGGTCGAGGCGGCGGAAGGCTTCTGGATCCCGCAGCCCTGGAGTCCCGCCGAAGCCTGCCCGACGCCGCGCGACACGCCTTTGCCCGCTTCGCCCACCCCACTGCCGGGCGAGACCCTCGGCTTGGTCCGACTGTTCACCTCGACGGAGTCTCGGGTGGGACGTCGGGGTGAGCGACCCTACGAGCAAGTGGTGAAGCTGGGAGAGAACGACCCGCCGCCGCTGTTCCAGGGCTATCGGCTGGTGCTGCAAGGTCGATTCGCCAGCTTCCCGGACGGCCGCGTCGCGCACTGCTGGAGCGAATCGGCGAGCCATCGGCCGATCTGCCTCTACGCCATCGCTCTGGACCGCGTGGCGTTCGAGACCGGCGACGGCAAACGCACCCTGGCCGAGTGGAGCGAGTAGCGCCCTTCAGGTGACAGCGTGGGCGGGCCGCGCGCCCGCCCCGATGATCGGCTCGCCGATCTCGGCGTCCCGGGAGCGCCGGACCTCGAAGAGCGCCGCGAGGAAGTCGTCGCGCCAACGCGAGACGTCCTGCTCGGCCACCACCTGCATCAGGTCCGCGTAACGCGCGAGGCGCTCGGCCTTTGGCATGGCCAGGCCGCGCCGGATCGCCTCGGCCACGTCTTCCCGGCTAAACGGGTTGACGATCAGCGCCGCATCCATCTGCTCTGCCGCGCCTGCGAACTGCGAGAGGACGAGAACGCCCGGGTCCTCCGGATTCTGGGCGGCCACATACTCCTTGGCGACCAGATTCATGCCGTCGCGGAGCGGCGTGACCAGGCCAAGGTGCGCGGCCCGGTACACCCCCGCCAACTCGTCCCGGCGATAGGATCGGTTCACGTAGCGAAGCGGCACCCAGTCGATCGTGGCGTAGGCGCCATTGATGCGTCCGCTCACCGCGTCGAGCCGCGCGCGCAAGTCCTGATAGGCTTCGACCTCGTCGCGGCTCAGCGTGGCGATCTGCAGGAAGAACACATTCTCCAACTGGTCCGCGCCATCGGCGAGGAACTGTTCATACCCAAGGAAACGCTCCTCCAGCCCTTTGGAATAGTCCAGCCGATCGACGCCCAGGATCATCTTCCGCCCGGTCATGCTCCGGCGCATCCGCCTGTGCACGGCCTGGGCGGTCGACGACGAAGCCGCCTGCCGGAAGTCGGCCAGGTCGATGCCGATGGGGAACGCTCCGATCCGCGAGCGCCTGCCCAACAACTCCACGTCGCCGCCGGCCGTCACCTTCCCCTGCAGCGTCTCGGTCACGTAACTCTGGAAGGCGTCGCGAGCGTCTTCGGTCTGGAAGCCGATCAGGTCGTATTCGAGCAGGGCCTCCACGAGGTCCTGGTGGCGGGGCAAGCTCGTCAACACCCGACGCGACGGCCAGGGGATATGCAGGAAGAAGCCGATCCGGTTTCGAAGCCCGAGACGGCGAAGCGCCTGGGCCAGCGGGATCAGGTGGTAGTCGTGCACCCAGATGACGTCGTCGCGCTGGACGAGCGGCGCCAGGGCGGCCGCGAAACGTTCGTTGACCCGCGCATAGCCCGCGTCGAACGAGCGTTCGTAGGCGGCAAGGTCCGTTCGGTAGTGGAACAGCGGCCAGAGTGTCTTGTTGGCGTAGCCGTTGTAGTATTCCTGGCGATCCTGTTCATCGAGGTCGAGCGTGGCGACGTTGACCGCGCCGGCCCGGCGGGTTTCGACCTCGCCTGTGAAGGCCTCCACGATGCGGCCGCTCCATCCGAACCAAAGGCCGGAGTGTTCCCGCAGGGCTGCGGCGAGCGCCATCGCGAGGCCGCCCGTGGAACCGCCGCCGGCGTCGTCGGGAGCCTGTACCCGGTTCGAGACGACGATCAGGCGGCCCATGACAAGGTCCTTTCAAGGTGGAAAGCCTCGCGCTTCAGGCTGTCGTTCAGCCAGGCGAGCACCTCGTCCACGCCGTCCAGACGCGCCGTCGCGAAGCTGGGTCGGGCCGGCCCAACCAGCACGCCGAGGCCGCCATGGGCCGCGGCCTCGGCGAAGCCAGCCTCATCCGTCAGGTCGTCGCCGACAAAGATCGGGGTCGCGCCGCGGAAAGGCGCCTCGGTCAGGAAGGTGCGCACGGCCGCGCCCTTGTCCGGACCGGGGGTTCGCAACTCCATCACCATGTGCCCCGGCTGGATTTGCAGCGCCTCGGTCTCGGCGACGCGCCGCACGAATTCCATCACCGCCGCCTCCGCCTTCGGCGCGCCGCGATAGTGCAGCGCCGCGCTCTGGTCCTTGTGCTCCACGAGGAGGCCGGGGTGGCCCTGCGCGAAGGCGGCCATCAGCTGTGCGGCGTGTGCGATCCGGGGGTGCGGCGCTATCGACTCACGCTCTCCAGCGGCCGAGCGTCGCTGTAGGCCATGCACGCCGGCCACGGCCCGGCAGCTCCCTTCGAGGATGGCGTCGATGTTGTCGATCGTTCGGCCGCTCACGATGGCGACCCGTCCCCCGAGAGCCTCGCAAACGAGCCGCAGCAGGCGATTGCGCGCGGCCGATGGCCCGACGTCCCCGGGGGACTCCCGTATCGCCGCGAGGGTTCCATCGAGGTCCAGGAACAGGCAGGCTTCCGCCAGCGGCAGGCGCGTCGCGGTCGATCGTCGAGAGGGCGGAGTCACGCCGGCTGCGCCCGGCGCAACGCCTCCAGGTCGATCGCCGGCGCCACGCCAGGCGTCAGGGCCGCGTCATCGTCGGGACGGAGCACGAAGCATTCCACGCCCCAGGTGTCGGACAGGGCTTGCGCCAGCTCGCCCGCGTTCCGACGACCAGCCGTCTCACCGACCAGGATCGCCGACCTGGGCGCCGTCTGCGCGGTGAGGGCGAGCGCAAGGCCCGCTGTCGAGGCCGAGCCCACCACGCTCGCGCCATCGTCGTGCAGGCGCGCGACGATCTGCGCGCACCGGTCGGCGTCCGCGCATACGACCAGCACGGTCTCCATCTCTCTTCCACTCATTCGAGTCTCCTCTGAAGTTGGTCCGACGCCCAATAGATAGATCGTATTACGATCTAACTGGAGTCACGCTTGCGCGAGCTGCAGGGAACCGGGGCGGCCAGGCCGCGACACCAGACGGAACGCTTATCGGGCGCCTACGGCTCCGGTCACCTCACGGTCATGTTATGATACATCGTCTTACGATCTTTTTCGACGTGGTGTAGGGCAGACGCCGGGTCGATCAGATCCAGGCGGCGCCGGGCTACCAGCATCCCCGGTCACCGGCGTCGCCCATCACCGCGCTTGGCGGGGCTGTAGGTCAGGCGCGACGGGAGTGTGGCCGGCCGGAACCAAACTGGAGGCACGGCCGCAGGTGCAGAAGGGGCGCGACTTTTTAGTCGCCGGGGCGCCCGGGCGGCGTCACCGGGCAATTCCGTGTTCGGTGGCGCCGCGACCCGCGGCTTCGGGACGGCCGTGACCACCGAAATCGAACCGTATGCGCCGCTCAACGTGTTGAAGCCGGTCGCGCCGGACGTCTGGATCGTCGATGGCCCGACCATCCGCTTCAACCTCGGCGGCGCTCACCTCCCCTTCCCGACCCGCATGACGGTGCTGCGCCTTGGAGGCGGTCAGCTGCTGGTGCATTCGCCGACGGCCCTGACGGCGGACCTGCGGAGCGAGTTGTCGCAACTGGGCAAGGTCGCCTGGCTGATCGGGCCAAATCGGTTGCACTACTGGTGGCTGCCCGAGTGGGTGGAGGCGTTTCCTGAAGCAGGCGCCTACCTCGCGCCGCGCACCAAGCGCCAGGCGGGTCGGCACATCGCCTTTCAGGGCCTGCCGCTCGACAGCCGCGACGGCTACCCCTGGGACGCGGAGGTCGCGACGCTGCCGGTGTTCGGGCGCTTCATGACCGAGGTGGTGTTCTTCCACCGCCCGACGCGGACCCTGGTGCTCACCGACCTGATTGAGAATTTCGAGCGCCAGCGGATCGGGTCCAGATTGATGCGCTGGCTCATAAGCCTGGGGGGCGTTCAGGCGCCCACCGGCGGCATGTCCCGGGACCTGCGGTTGACCTTTCCGCGCGCCGAGCTGCGCGAAGCGATCGAGCACATGATCGGGTGGGATCCGGAACGGGTCATCATCGCTCATGGCCGCTGGTTTGCGCGCGACGGGGCGTCGGAGTTGCGCCGGGCGTTCGCCTGGCTGCTGGCCTAGGCCCGGATGCGCCAAAGGATGGATCTTCTGGACGCGAGACTCCCACCGACGCCCACGATCCTCGCCTGCGTGGACGGCTCGGCGTATGCGCCGTCCGTCTGCGATCATGCGACGTGGCTCTCAAGCGCCCCCGGAGCCGTCATCGACCTCCTGCATGTGGACGAGGCAGACCTCGCCTCGGAACAGGGGCGGGCGCTGTTGCAGGACGCCGAGGCGCAGATCGCGGACAATGGCGGCCAGACCCGGTGCTCGCGGATGGAAGCCGGCTCGTTTCGAGAGATCGTCCGCGCCCAAGCCACCACCGGAGGTGCGATCGTGATGGGCAAGCGTGGCGTCGCGGCCGGCGCGCGCCGCACCGACCTCGGCTCGAACGCCTCGGCGTTGTTGCTGCACTCGAACGAACCCCTGCTTCTCGTGTCCCAGCTCTACCTCCCGGTCCACCGCGGACTGGTCCTGATCGACGCCGACCCTTGTCACCGGCGGACAGTGGAGTTCGTCGCTACGCACCCGGTTCTTTCCGCGCTCGAGATCGATGTCATTCTCATGCAGCCCATCGGCATGGATCCGGAGCCCAAGCTCACCTGGGCCCGCACTAGGCTCGGGAAGGGCGACGCGGACGTCTTCCCAATGCAGCACGGCGGCCCGGACGAGGCGGCCGCCCGCTACATGGTCGACCATCAGGTCGATATCATCGTGCTGTCCCGCGAGATGTTGTTCGATCAGGACCTCGGGCTGGGGATGGCGTTCGAGACCCGCGCCCTGTGGGGTTGGCGCACGCCCCTCTTCATCTGCTGACCACGTCCCACCAAGTCTGCGCTGGCAGACCGCGCGCCTTCACCCGGGGCTTCGTAAATGCCCAGCATCCGGCGCCCAGGGATAGCGCCGGGCCGCCTCGGGCCCCGGGGCCGCGCGACAGGCGTAGTAGTTGATGGCCCCGACGAGCCGGTCGCCGGAGTCGTAGACGTTCACCTTCGCGTCACGTCCGAGGCGCGCAACCGACTTGGCCACGCGTCTGCCCTGGCGCTCGGCGTCCCCACCGTGGGCGAACACCATCGATTCCAAGCCCTCGCCTTCGAGCCGCCATCCGGCGCCGCAGGATCGGACGGTAAGCAGGCAAGCGACACCTTCGACGCCCGCCCCCGACCAGGCGAGCGGCAGATGCCCGCCGCGCGGGTTGTGACCCGGAATGCGAGCCGCCCTGCCTTCGGATGCAGTCATGGTGTGGCCTCCTCGGGGCTGCGGCCGCGCGACGCGGTGCGGCGGTGTCGGATAGAGGCTGGCGTCCCGAACCTGCGCAGGCGCGTCGCCAAGCTGAGCAGCTCTCCGGAACTCGAGCATGGATGGAAGGCCGGGAGGGAGAGCCCGGCCTTCCCGCCGGGAGCTGACGACGAGGGTCCGTCGAACCGCCATCGCCAGATACGTCGTATTGCGATGTAACAGACGGATCAAATCACACGCCCGCGAGGTCGGCCGCCTTCCCTTACATCGTCTCACGATGTAATCGTCGGACGGGGCGGGCGACGTGAGAGGAGACCTGGTTGGATGCCGACGTCGCAGACTGCCGATATCCCGTTCCTGCGACTGGCCCAGCAGGCCAACCGCGCCGATCCGCGAACGGCGGCGGCATTGGGAAGCGCCCCACCCACGCCAGCGCGGCGACGGAGGTTGACGACGACCGACTACCAGGCGCTCGGCGCATTCAGACTGGCGCTGCGGCGCTTCCTGGCGTTCAGCCAGGCCGGCGCTCGGGCAATGGGCCTCACGCCCCAGCAACATCAGGCGCTGCTCGCCATCCGGGCGCATCCGGGGCCCGGATCGATGAGCGTGGGCGGGCTCGCAAGCAGCCTCCTGATCCGAAACCACAGCGCGCTGGGGCTCGTCGACCGACTTGCCGAGCGAGGCCTGCTCGTCCGCGGGCCCGATCCTCAGGATCGCCGGCGCGTCGCGCTCGCCCTCACCGAGGGCGGCAGCCGCGCCCTCGAAGCCATCTCGCGGAGCAACCTCGGCAAGCTGAAATCGACGGTCCCGGTCTTCACAGACCTGCTCAAGGCCCTCGAACAGCTCGACCTGCCGCCGGGTGCGAACGCCGCCTGCAAGACCAACCCCATCGGGGCGAACACGGACGGGATGGCCTGAGGCGCGCCTTGTCGACGGAACGCGATCTTCCTGACCTCATCCGCACGCACCTGCCCTCGGTCTGGTCCTTGGAACTGCTCATGCTCGTGCGGCGGGGAAGCGACCAAGGCTGGACGGCGCAGGGCTTGACCGACGAATTGCGCGCGAGCCTGCCGATCGTGACCTCTGCGCTCGATCGGTTCGAGCGATCCGGACTGGTCGCACAGGATGGCGATGGCCGCTACAGGTACGCGCCCGCGTCGCAGTTGCTCGCCGACTTCGCCGACGTCGTGGAACGGCAATACCGCGAGCGGCCGGTCGCGGTGATCAACCTGATCGTCGCTCCCGATGACCGCATCCAGCAACTGGCCGACGCCTTCCGCTTCCGGGGGAACGACCGCAAATGAGCCTTGCGCCCGTCGTCTACCTGCTCTGCTTCCTCGCCGCGCTCGCCTGCGCGGTGCTCCTGCTGCGGGCCTACGGCGGCGGCCGGACGCGCCTCCTGTTGTGGGTGGGTCTGGGGTTCGCCGCCCTCACCCTCAACAACCTGTTCCTCGTCCTGGACCTGGTGATCTGGCGCGGCGCCGACCTTTGGGCGGCGCGCCAGGCGGCCGCGGTGCTCGCGATCGGCATCTTCCTCTATGGGTTCCTGTGGGAGGCCGAGCGATGATCCCGGTGGCAACCGACGCCTTCGTCGGCGGGCTGATCGCGGGCGGCTACTTCACCGTCGGCCTGTTCTTTCTCCGCTTCTGGAGCCGTACGCGCGACAGACTGTTCGCCGCCTTCGCGACGGCGTTTTGGCTGATGTCCTTGAGCCAGGGCGCCAGCGTACTGCTCGGCCTGCCGGAGGAGGACCGGTCGGGCGTGTACCTGCTGCGGCTGGCGGCCTTCGGCCTGATCATCGCCGCCGTCCTCGCCAAGAACGTCCGGGCTCGCCGCAGAGGCGGCGACCGGGGCGGCTAGGCCCCGAGCCGGTCGCCCCCCTCCTCCAGCCGGCGCAGCGCGTTGTGCAACGCGACGATGGTGACGGGCCGCGGCTGCACCGTGGCCGCCTCGAAGCGTTGGACGGTTTGTTCCTGCAGGCCCGCCCGCCGGGCGAGTTCCAGCACGGTCAGGCCCAAGGCCTCACGCCGACGCCGGCAGCCGAGCGGCGAAAGCTCGATCTGGCGGGCCACCGGCCTTATCGCAGGCGGCCTGCCCCGCCGGCGCGGCGCGGGCTGACTGCGTTCGGGATCGTCTGGTCCGTCCATCCTTGCCCCCTTCGACGTCGGAGAGTCTAAAACATCGGATCACGATATTTCCAGTCTACGCCGCATCGTGGAGACTCCGGATCGGTCCGGCGCGACAAAACATCGCGATCGGATGCATCTTCGGCGTTGAAGCGGAACAAGGGCGATGGCAGGAGATTTTCCGATGATGATCCCGCCGACCGAACGGACCGGCCCATGACGACCGATGACCGGCCGGCCGCCAGGCGGCGGCGTAGCGACCTCTCTTCCGACGAGTACCAGGCGCTCGGCGCGTTCCGCCAGGCCTTGCGACGCTTCCTTGCCTTCAGCGAGGCCGGAGCCCAGGCGCTCGGCCTGACACCGCAGCAGCATCAGGCGCTGCTCGCGGTCCGCGCCCACTCGGGGCCTGAGCCGATGTCGGTGGGCGAACTGGCCCGGGCGCTCCTGGTCCGCAACCATAGCGCGCTGGGGCTCGTGGACCGCCTGGTCGAGCGCGGCCTGCTTGAGCGCAGTTATTCACAGACCGACGGCCGCAGGGTCCTGCTGGCGCTGAGCGAACTGGGGCGGGCGAAGCTCGAAACCATCTCGCGCAACAATCTCGGTGAATTGAAGAGCGACCTGCCGGTCTTCACTGACCTGCTGCAGGCGCTCGAGCAACTGGAGCCGCCGGCGCCCTCGCCCCGGCAGCCGTCGGACAAGCCGAAGTCTCCGCGGCGCGCCCGGCGGACTTGAGATACGTCCCCCTCCGCCTAGCGCTCGAACCGAACGTCTAATGCAAGGTGACGGCCGGCCGCTCGACCATCGGCGTTTCCGGCAAGGGGACGGTCAGCTCCAGGCCGGGCCCGCTCGGCCCGGGCGCACCCACTTCGAGCCGGGCGCCGAGTTGCTCGACCATCGCCTGGAACATGAAGGCGGCCGGCGCGCCGACGTCGGCGGGTTCGCCTAGCGATCCGGTGAGCCCGACCCAGACCCGCGCCCGTTCTCCGTCGGCCTGAAGGTCCACGTGGATGGTCCCGTCAGGATCGTGCCGCAGGATCCATGCCAGACACTCGGCGAGTGCGACACCCAGGGTTGTGGCCACTTCTATGGGCGTGAGGACCGGCCCGCCGGAAACCGCGATCCGGGTCGCAGGCTGCTTCGCCTCGGCGCAGACCAGGCCCGCCAGCGTCTGCGCGAAGTTTGCGAAGTCGACGGACGACGTCGGCTCCCCCGCCCGCTCCCGCACGGCGCGGGCGATGAGTTCCGAGCGCTGGCCGGCTTTGCGCAGCAGCACCAGGACTTCGGGGTCGGGCTCGCCGCGGGCCTGAAAGGTGAGCACTCCCATGAGCAGACTCATGTGATGCCCGATGCGGCTCTGCAGATCGTGGAATAGCGAGGCGTGAGCGTTGGCGACCGCATGGAGCCGTCCTTGATCGGCGGCGAGGGCCCGCAGAGCCGACGTCAGGCCGGTGATAAGGTAGATGGCGACGCCCGCGGTCACGAGAAAGAGGATCAGCGGCGCGGCCGAGCCCAGGCGCACCTCGATGCCGAACCGCGGCTCCACGAAGGTCCAGTACGCCAGCACGGCTGACAGCCCCGCCGCCAACACGGCCGGGCCGCGTCCGAAAGCGTAGGCGCACAGCAGCACCACGGGGAAGAACAGGGAATAGGGATGGTTGTCGCCAACCACCGGCTGCGCCGCGAACCGGATGGCGAAGGCCGCAAGGACCGCGCCCAAGGTCGCGAGGTAGGCGCGCGCCGCGGCCGGTCCGAGGAAATCTCGAAGCTGAGCGTGCATGCGGCCCCGCTCTAGCACGCAGCGCCCGTAAGTCGAACGGCGACCATGCACACCTTTGTGACCACCGGCGTCGAGCGCTCTCCGTCAGGCGGCGGGCAAGGCGTAGGCGACCACCGCGTCCCCCACGGGCGTCTTCATGAAATGGTGTCCGCCGGCGACGATCACGAGGTATTGCCGCCCGTCCGCCTCATAGGTCATGGGCGTCGCCTGGCCGCCCGCCGGAAGGACATCGCTCCAGAGGGTGCGCCCGGTGCGCAGGTCGATGGCGCGGATGAGGTTGTCGGTCGCGGCGGCCACGAAGATCAGTCCGCTGGCGGTCACCACGGCTCCGCCGTTGTTGGGCGTACCGATCGTCACCGGGAGCATCGACGGGATGTCGAAGGGGCCGTTGCGGCGCGCCTGTCCGAACGGGCGGTCCCAGATCGTCCGACCAGACTGAAGGTCGATGGCGCGGATTCCCCCATAGGGCGGCTGCTTGCAGAGCAGGTGGGTGAAGGGCATCCGCCAGCCGGCGTTCACCTGGATCGCATAGGGCGCGCCCGCCTGCGGGTCACCGGCGCCCTCGGCGCCGCCAAGGTCGCCGCCGCGCGCCTCGCCCCGCGGACTCCACCCCTTTCGATCGGCCTCGGCCCGCGGAATGAGGCGGTTGTAGTTGGGCATGTCGTTGTAGTTGGCGACGATCACGCCGCGGCGCGGATCGATCGCGATGCCGCCCCAGTCCGTGCCGCCGTTGTAGCCTGGATATTCCACCCACCGTCGCTTGGTCTCAGGCGGCGTATACATCCCCTCATAGGCGGCGAGCCGGAACTGGACGCGACAGATCATCTGGTCGATCGGCGACATGCCCCACATGTCCCGCTCGGTCAGTTGGCGCTTGGCCAGGGTGTGGTAACGCGAGAACGGCTGGGTAGGCGAGCGGCGGGCCGGCTCCACCCCGCCCTTCGGCACGGCCCGTTCGATCACCGGGGTGATCGGGCGGCCGGTGCGGCGGTCCAGGACGTAGATGTCGCCCTGCTTGCTGGGCAGCACCAGCGCAGGCACGGATCCTCCACGCGTGGGGAAGTCGACCAGGCTGGCCTGGGCGCCAAGGTCATAGTCCCAGACATCGTTGTGCACGGTCTGGAAGCGCCAGGCCGGCCGCCCCGTCGTCACGTCCAGGGCGACAAGCGAGGTGGCGAAGGCGTTTTCCTCAGGAGAACGGTCGCTGCTCCAATAGTCGACCGCGGAGTTGCCCAACGGCAGGTAGACATAGCCCAGCGCCTCGTCGCCGGAGGCGGTAGTCCACATGTTGGGCGTCCCGCGGGTGTAGGTCTCGTCGGGCGTGGCCGGCGCGCTCTGGCCCGGCCGGCCCAGATCCCAGGCCCAGCGCTGCGCGCCCGTCACCGCGTCGAACCCCTGGATCACCCCCGACGGTGCGTCGTTCTTCTGGCCGTCCAGCACCTGGTGGCCGGTGACGACCACGCCACGCACGATCACCGGGGGCGAGGTGATCGAGGCCATCCCGGGTTCGACGGCGCCCATGCCCACCTTGATGTCCACCTGCCCGCCCCGGCCGAAGCTTCGGCAGGGAACGCCGGTCCGGGCGTCGACCGCGATGAGCCGGCCGTCCAGGGTACCCTCAATGATCCGTGTGGCGCAGGGCTGGACGAGATCCGCGCCAGGTGTGGCGTAGTAGGAAACGCCCCGGCAGGCCGCGGTATAGGGGATCCAGTCGTCGGCGACCTTCGGGTCGTAGCGCCACCGCTCGCGGCCGGTCGCCGGATCGAGGGCGATCATGATGTTCTTGGCGGAGCAGAGATAGAGCGTGTCGCCCACCTTCAGCGGCGTCGTCTCCGCCCCGTACTTGTCCTTCGCCCGCTCGCTCGGAAGGTCACGGGTATGGGCCACCCAGGCCCGTTCGAGCCGCGTTACGTTGTTTGGGTTGATCTGGCTGAGTGGCGAGTAGCGGCGGGCGCTGTAGCTGCCGCCGTACGCGGGCCAGTCTGCGCCGGCCGCCATCGGCGAGGGATCGCCCATGGCCAGGGTGGCCGACGGCAGAGGCTGCGGCTTCGGACTGCGCGCGGAGAGGCCGACGCCGACCCCGCCCACCAGGAGAAGCGCCGAGACGGCCCCCAGGCCAGTCAGCGCGAGCCGGCCGCCCAGGCGACGGCCGAGCAGGCCCGGAAGGAGTGCGAGCACCGGGAGCAGGAGGATTGTCGGGCCGACCACACGCGGCACGAGCGGCCACCCCTGCAGGCCGACCTCCCAGACCGCCCAGAGCACGGTGACGACGAAGACGAGCGCGTAGACTCCTACGCCGAGCGCCCGCTCCCTGAAGAGGAGCCAGCCGGATGCGACCAGGCCAAGGCCCGCTAGAAGATAATAGGGCGATCCCCCGATGGCCGCGAGCCAGGCGCCGCCGCCGACCAGCACCGCGCCGATCAGAATGAGCAGGACTCCCACCACCCGGGCGCACATGCGCGCCACGCCGCTGCGCTCGCCTCGGTCGTACGACGTCATGGCGTCCTCCCTTCAGTGTCGGCTGCCCGACCCAACCGCGGCTCAGGCGGACCGCCCCGCTTAACGCCTCCGACGCGCTGCAGACGCAGGCTCACGGGCATTTGATTTATATCGCGTTGCGATCTATCGGCTCGCGCCGATAGACCTGCCGCTGCGCGCGATCGCGCTCGCGGGCGAAGCCGTGCGGGCGCGCCCGCCTATCTCTATTGCGGAGGACGTCAGAGCTTGCAGAACGGACTTGGGCTTGTGGGCGGGGTCATCGCCGCCCTTTGCCTCGTCAATTTCCAGACGGCGGGCGCAGCGCCGCCCGTCAATGCGCAGCCGCTTTCACCGCCCACGAGGCTGGCGCCGGGCTCGTTCGCGCAGGTCGTGGACCGAGTGGGATCCGCCGTCGTCTCCATCGACGTGGTGGCCCGGTCTCGCCCACAGCCGGCCGGCGTCAGGTCGACGCCAGGGCAGCGACCCTTTGGCCGGTTCGGTCCGCCCTTCGGCGACTTCCGGCGCGCTTTCCCTCAGCGGCCCCAGCCCGGCCCCACCCGCGGCGTCGCCTCCGGCTTCTTCATCACCGCAGACGGCTACGTCGTCACCAACAACCACGTCGTGGCCGATGCCGAGCGCATCACCGTGCGCACCCCGGACGAGCGGAGCCTGGAGGCCCGCCTGGTGGGTCGCGATCCGGACACCGATCTGGCCGTCCTCAAGGTCGAGGGCCATGGCTTCCCGTTCGTCGATCTCGACAACCGGTCGCGGCCTCGCGTCGGCGACTGGGTCATCGCGGTCGGGAACCCCTTCAACCTGGGCGGAACGGCCACCGCCGGCATCGTCTCGGCGCTCAGCCGCCCGAGCGGCTCCAGCTATGTGGACTATGTGCAGATCGACGCGCCCATCAATCGCGGCAACTCAGGCGGCCCGACCTTCGACGTGGAGGGACGGCTGGTCGGCGTGAACACGGCGATCTTCTCGCCTTCCGGCGGCTCGGTCGGCATCGGCTTCGCCATCCCTGCCGAAGCGGCGGCGCGTATCGCGCGCCAGTTGATCGCGGACGGCAAGGTCACACGAGGCTACATCGGCGCCACGGTCCAGAACATCACCTCCGAAATCGCCGACAGCCTGGGCCTGGGCGATGCGCGCGGCGCCCTCGTGGCCGACGTTGTCCCCGGCGGGCCCAGCGATCGCGCCGGATTGCGATCGGGCGATGTGGTCCTGGGAATCGACGGCGACAAGGTCCGCTCCGCCGGCGATCTGACCCGTCGCGTGGCGCTCGTAGCACCCGGCGCGAAACTACGGCTGCAGGTCCACCGCGCGGGCCGCGAGGAGGAGGTGGTGCTGCAGGCTGGGGTGCGCCCCGTCGATCCTCAACTCGCGCTCGCGGAGCCCACGGGCGACCGCCTGGACGGACTGGGCCTGCGGGTGGCCCCGCAAGCCCGCGGAGGGTTGAGCGTGGCGCGCGTCGAGCCTGGATCGGAGGCGGCGCGCAAGGGCGTCCGCCCCGGCGACGTTCTGGAGGCCGTCAACGGCCGTGCCGTGCGGGAAGCCACCGACGTCTCCGCGGCCCTGGCGGGAGCCAGGCGGGCCGGTCGGGATTCGGTCCTCCTGCGGTTCAGCCGCGCTGGGCGCAATTTCTTCGTCGCGGCGGCGTCGAACCCCGTGGCCGGCTGAGCGCGTGGCGTCGTTCGGCGCTTTGCGCGGGGGGGCTGCGGGGCTGCTCGTGGGGGTGGGCCTGACCGTCCTGGCGCTGCATGGCGCGCCTCCGCGCCAACCCCCTCGGCCCCCGCCGACCTCGTCAGCGCCCACCCCCGTCCCGGCCGCGGGGCCGGCCTCGTTCTCACCTATCGTGAAGCAGGTGCTCCCCGCGGTCGTGTCGGTGGCGGTCTTGGGACGTCCCGAGGGGACGAAGCCGAAGGCGATGGGATCCGGGTTCTTCGTCTCGGCCGACGGTTACATCGTCACCAACGACCATGTGATCAGCGCGGGCGGTCCGGTCCGCGTCACACTCCACGATCGTCGGCAGCTTCCGGCCACGCTGGTCGGCCGGGACTCTCCCACCGACCTCGCTCTCCTGAAGGTCGGGGTGACCGATGCGCCGTTCGTCCGTTTCTCCGCCGCGGACCCGCCGCAAGTCGGCGATTGGGTGATCGCCATCGGCAGCCCGTTCGGCCTGGGCGGCACGGCGACCGCGGGGATCGTCTCGGCGTTCGACCGCGACGTGGGCCAGCCGTGGGTGCGATTCATGCAGATCGATGCTCCGATCAACCACGGCAACTCCGGCGGCCCGGCCTTCGACACGCAAGGCCGCGTGGTGGGTGTGAACACCGGCATCCTCGACACCGAGCAGGGCGCGCGCGGCATCGCCTTCGCCATCCCTGCCGCGCTGGCGTCGGAGGTCGTCGCGGCGCTGCGGGCCCACGGCCGCGTCGCTCGCGGCCAGCTGGGCGCGACGGTCGTCGAAATCGATCCGGCGGAAGCCGCGCGGGCGGGCATGCCGAGGCAAGGCGCGCTGGTCTTTGATGTCCAGCCCGGCGGCCCGGCGCAGAACGCCGGCCTCTGGCGCGGAGACCTGATCGTCGCGATCGACGGTCGACCGGTGACGACCGCCGCGGCCTTGCAGCACGACGTCGCACAGGGCGGTCCGGGCAAGCGCGTTCATCTCGAGGCCATGCGGCGCGGTCGCCGGCTGGCGTTCGATCTCGTGACCGCGGACAGATTGCCCGCACAGCCGTGAGGCGGCGTCAGCCCGTCGGCGCAGATGCCTGTCTTCGCCGGCCGCGCCGCCAGTTGGGACAGGCCTCGTCCCGAGTGCCGGCCCTCGAGCGAATGCCGACCGGGATGTGAGACGCCGGTGTCCGGCGCCGCGCATCGCTCTGGCGTGCGCGGCGTTAGACGACCCATGGCCACGCCGTCCTCCGACCCCGCCTTCACGACCCGCATTCCTGCCCGACTCGACCGTCTTCCGTGGAGCCGGTTCCACTGGCTGGTCGTCGCGGCGCTTGGCATCACCTGGATCCTCGACGGGCTGGAGGTGACGCTGGTCGGGGCCCTGTCACCCGCCATCGCCGGTCGGGACGGCCTTGATCTCACCGCCACCCAGATCGGCCTGAGCGGCAGCGCCTATATCCTCGGCGCCGTGGTCGGCGCGGTTCTGTTCGGGCGCTTGACCGACCACTTCGGCCGGCGAAAGCTCTTCACCTGGACCATCGGGATATACCTGCTGGCCACCATCGCCACCGGCTTCTCCTGGGACTTTGGGTCGTTCCTGCTGTTCCGCTTCATCACCGGAGCAGGCATCGGAGGGGAATACGGAGCGGTCAACTCGGCGATCCAGGAGCTCATTCCGGCGCGTCGGCGCGGGTACACCGACCTCGCCATCAACGGCAGCTTCTGGGTGGGCGCCGCGATCGGCGCCATGGGGTCCCTCGTGGTGCTGAATCCGGCGGTGATCGACCAGGCGGTCGGGTGGCGGCTCGCCTTCGTCATCGGTGGCTTGCTGGCGCTCGTGATCATCTGGCTGCGCCGGTTCATTCCCGAGAGCCCGCGCTGGCTCATGACCCATGGGCGCGCCGCCGAGGCCGAGGCGGTGATCGCGGGCATCGAGGCGGACGTGGCGCGGCGAACGGGCCAGCCGACGCCGCCGCATCACGAGCTCAGCGAGATCCGGCTTCGGCCCATGCGGACCCGTTGGTCAGACATCGCGCGGACCCTGTTCGTCGCCTACCCCCAGCGCACGGGGCTCTGCGTCGTGCTGATGGCCACCCAGGCGTTCTGCTACAATGCGATCTTCTTCACCTATGCGATGATCCTGACGCGGTTCTATGGCGTCGGCTCCGCGGCCATCGGCTGGTTCATCCTGCCCTTCGCCGCCGGCAACTTCCTGGGGCCCCTGCTGCTCGGGCGGCTCTTCGACAGCATCGGCCGGCGCACCATGATCGGCCTGACCTACGGGATCGCCGGCTTGCTTCTCTGCGTGACCGGCTGGGCCTTCGCCGAGGGCTGGCTCACGGCGACCACGCAGACGGCCGCCTGGACGGTGATCTTCTTCTTCGCCTCGGCCGGCGCTAGCGCGGCCTACCTGACGATCGGCGAGAGCTTCCCGCTGGAGATCCGCGCCGTGACCATCTCCCTGTTCTACGCCTTCGGCACCCTGGTCGGCGGCGTCGGCGGGCCGGCTCTGTTCGGCGCGCTCATCGACACCGGAGAGCCGCGGCGGGTGATGCTGGGCTACCTCTTGGGCGGCGGCCTGATGCTGATCGCGGGCCTGCTGGCGCGACTGTTCGCGGTGGCCGCCGAGCGGCGGGCGCTGGAAGACGTGGCGCCGCCGCTCTCGAGGGTCTTTGAGGACGCGCCCTGACTCGACTTCAGGCGTCAGGGGCGCCCGCCGCCGCCGGGTGATCGCAGCGGCGCCGAGCTATCTCTCGGACCACCCGCCGATCCTGGAACCGGGCGACGGTGAAGATGCCGGCGTTGTTGACCAGGGTGTCGACGCGGCCAGACCTTTCGATGGCGTCTCGGATCACCCGCTCCGCCAACTTGGGTTCGCTGATGTCGCCGGCGACGACCAGGACGTCCGGATCGTCCGATAGCTGGATCGAGCGCGAAGTGGCGACGACGCGATAGCCGGCGTCGCGATAGGCCTGGCCCAGGGCGGCCCCGATGCCTTGAGAGGCGCCGGTAACGACGGCGACCTTTTGCTGAGGGCTCATGATGGACTCCGTTTCCGTTGCAGGCGCGGGCCGGTTGGCGTCGCGCCGATGCAGCGGAAGGTGGTCTCATCCCCTCGCCGAGAGAATCCCTACCGCCCGAGCGTCACCCATGCGGAAATCGGAAGACTGCCTACTGCCCGCCGTCCACCCTTAGGATCGCGCCCGTGGTGAAGGACGACGCCGGGCTGGCCAAGTACAGGGCCGACGTCACCACCTCCTCCGGCCGGCCGGGGCGGCCCAGCGCGTTGTTGGCCCGCTCGCGTGCTTCCTCGGTCCAGGCCTTGGAGATGTCGGTCAGGAAGGGTCCGGCCGAGATGGTGTTGACCCGCACCTCGGGCCCATACTCGCGAGCCATCGATACCGTCATGGCGTTCAGCGCCGCCTTGGCGCCCGAGTACGGGATCACCGCCGGCAAGGGCATCAGCGCGCCGCTCGAGGAGATGTTGATGATCACCCCGCCGCCGGCCTGCTTCATCCTGTGCGCCACCTGGCTGGCCAGGCGGAACGGCCCCTTGAAGTTCAGGCCCAGCACGCTGTCGAACAGGCTCTCGGTGACCTCGTGGCTGGGCACGGCGGGCGACATGCCGGCGTTGTTCACCAGGATGTCGATACGGCCGAACCGGGCGTAGGCCGCCTCGATCAACCCGTCGATCTCGTCCCACTTGGCCGCGTGGGCCGCGTACGCCATGGCCTGGCGGCCCATCGCGCGCACTTCGGCGGCGGCGGCCTCGCAGGCGTCCAGCTTGCGGCTGGTGACGATCACGTCGGCGCCGTTCCCAGCGAACGCCCGTACCATCTGCAGCCCCAGGCCACGGCTGCCGCCGGTGACCAGCGCCACCTTGCCCGAGAGGTCAAACAGGTTCTCGGTCATGGTCAGAACCGCTGCGCGCCGTCTAGCCGGATGGTCGTCCCGTTGAGGAAGTCGTTCTCGACGATGTGGGCCGCCAGGATGGCGTATTCGTCGGGGTCCCCCATGCGCTTGGGATTGGGCACCATCGGACCCCAGTGGGCCTGGGCCTGTTCGTCGGTCATCCGCGAGGAATAGGCGAGGGTCAGGAAGGTGCCGGGGGCGATGGCCACGGCGCGGATGCCCAACGGCGCCAGGTCGCGCGCGATGGTCAAGGTCATGCCGATGATCCCGCCCTTGGCGGCGGAATATCCGGCCTGCCCCGGCTGGCCTTCGTAGCCGGCGATCGAGGCGGTGTTGATGACGACGCCGCGTTGGTTCGACGCCAACGGCTCGTTGGCGGCCATGGCTTCCGCGGCTTGGCTGGTCACGGCGAAGGCGCTGTTCAGGTAGACGTTCACGGTGTGGGCGAACTGGAAGAGCGGCAGGCGCTTACCCTCGCGGTTGACCGTCCGGGCGGGGCCCGTGGCTCCGGGCGCCGGCGGCCCGCCATGCACGACCACCGCCGCGCGCAGCGGCGCTAGGTCGACCGCCGTCTTCACCGCCTTCTCGATCGACGTCTCATCCAGGATATCGGTGTGGACGAAGACCGAACCGTTCCCGAGCTCCTTGGCCAACGCCTGGCCACGCTCCTCGTGCACATCGGCGATGACCACCTTGGCGCCGCGTTGGGCCAGCCGGCGCGCCGTGGCGCTGCCGAAGCCGCCTGCGCCGCCGGTCACCAGGGCTGAAGCGTTCGTGAGATCCACCATCTGACATCCTCCCGCAGACTTTTCTGTCGTGTTGCGAGCAGGCTAGGAGGCTCTCCGTAAGGTCAGTCTAGGCGCCGTCCACCTGCGCGGCCAGCCGGTCCAGGCCCTCCTCGGTGCCTCCCCGACGCTGGTCGAGGTCGAAGTGGCCATCGAGGTACGCGAGCTGTTCGGTCAGCACGAGCCGCGTGCCGGTCCCGTCGGCATGGAACTCCGCCGTCACCAACGAGGCCGACAGGCTGCGGCCGGCCGCCTCCATCGTATAGGCGAACAGGATCCGCGCGTCGGGCACGATCTCCAGGAACACCTTGTCGACGGTCTGCTCGCGGCCATCCGGCAGGATCGCGCGGTGGATCTCATGGCCGCCGACGCGGGTGTCGAATGTGTACTCCAGCGTGCCCACCTCCGCGTGGCAGTCGTTCCATCGGCGCTTCGCGTCCGGATCGGTCCACGCGTGGAACACCCGCGCCGGCGAGGCCTTGAACCGCCGCTCCAGAACGAAGCTCGTATGCTCGGCCGACCGGGTCATGCATCGCCTCCGTCAAGGAACCGCTCCAGGCGGTCGAACTGCCGGCCCCACTGCGCCTTGCGCTCGGCCACCCAGCTCTCGAGTCCGCTGAAAGCCTCCGGCGCCAGACTATAGGTGCGCACGCGGCCCACCTTCTCAGACCGCACCACGCCGCCCGCCTCCAGCACCGCCAGATGCTTCAGCGCCGACGGCAAGGCGATCTCCAGCGGCCGCGCCAGATCCGATACGGAGGCCGGCCCGGTGCTGAGCTGGTCGATCATCGCGCGGCGTCCGCCGTCGGCCAGCGCGACGAACAACGCGTCCAGCCGGCTGGCCTCCGGAGCTTCAACCCGCATCGACGGACTCCCCGCGGAACCTTGCCGGAATCTTCTCGGCGAGCGGGTAGAACTGGAACACCGGCCTGGCCTCGGCGATCGTTCGCGCCACCGAGGGGCGCGCCATCAGGCGCTCGAAATAGGCGGCGAGCTTCGGGTGCTCGGGCCCGAACGGCCGGATCGTCGAGGCGTAGAACAGCGATGGCGCCGCGGCGCAGTCGGCTATGCTGAAGGTCTCGCCCGCCGCCCAGGGCCGATCGCCGATCCGGCTCTCCACCAGGTCGTAGCCCTGCTTCAAGCGCTCCACGGATTCCTTCAGCGTGTGCGCGTCGCGCTGCTCGGGGGGCCGCAGAAGTTGCTCGATGTGATCCATCATCGGCCGCATGACATAGCTGTCGAACAGCCGATCCCAGAGCCTGGCCTCCAGCTGTGCGTCCGCGTCGCGGGGCAGCAGGACCGCATCCCCAGGGTGGCGGCTGTCGATGTATTCCATCTGGATCGACGTTTCGGGCACGACCCGCTCGCCGTCGACGAGCAGTGGGATCTTCGCGGTCGGCCACAGTTCTGCGTAGGCCGCGCGCTCTGCCGGATCGCCGAGATTGACGATCTTCGCCTCGAACGGCGCGCCGTTCTCATAGAGGGCGATCAGCACTTTCCAGCAATAGGACGACAGGGGATGCGAATAGAGGGTCAGGGCCACGGCGCGCCTCGATGGTTTCCACTTTGGCTAAGTGTCACCATCGCAGCGCCGCACGCAACGAAAACTTTCCACCTGAGCTAAGTTTTAGGACGCCCGCTTCACCACCAGCGCCTGGCCGGCATAGGCCTTCACGTCGACGTTCGAGATTTTCTGTGTCTTGCGGCCGGTGGCGCTCATGAACGTCACCTCGACGGTCACCTTCGAGGCGCCCGGGAGCCCGAAGTGCACCGGCGTCGCACCCAGCGCGCCGTAGCCGCCGCCGGTCGAGACCTGCCCTGTGCCCAGCAGCTTGCCGCCAGCCCCGTACACCCGGACCTCCGCGCCCTGCTGCGTGAAACGCCCCTTAGCGTCGAGCACGGTCACCTGCAGGCTCTGCCGCGCCTTGGCCTTCGGGAGCAGGTTGCGGAACAGGAAGTGGCCGCCCACCGGGCTGTAGCCGCGGGTCACCGACAGATCGACCGCACCGTCCTGGTCGTAATCGACCCAGGTGACCCCGTGATCGCCGGCGTCCAACGCGCCCCCGGGCTTCAGGACGTTGGTGAAGCCCTTGCCGCCGTCGTTGTGGAACAGCGCGTCCTTGGGCGTCTGCTGGCCGGCCGGCCCCTCATAAGACATCACCGAGAGGTCCAGGTAGCCGTCATTGTCGTAGTCGCCCCAGGCGGCGCCCACCGCGTGGTTCTCGACGCCCACGCCCATGGCCGCGGCCACATTGGTGAAGCCGCCCTTCCCGTCGCCCTTCCACAGGGTGTTGTGACCGTAGTTCGGGACGAAGATGTCCAGGTTGCCGTCGTTGTCGTAGTCGCCGACCGCGCAGCCGACGCCGCCGTCCTCGGGGCCGCGGGCAGGCTTGTCCATGCCCAGTTGCGGCGCCACGTCGACGAAGCCCGTTCCATCGTTGCGGTACAGGCTGTCGGCCTTCCCCGACTGGTTGGCCAGGAACAGGTCCAGGTCGCCATCCTTGTCATAGTCCAGCCAGCAGGAGCCGACGGTCGAGCGGAACACCGTGGGGCCGCCCTCGGCGAAGACCTGCACGAACTTGCCGCCGTCGTTGCGGAACAGCTTGTTCGGCCCCATCCGGTTGGTGGCGTAGAGATCCAGGTCGCCGTCGTTGTCGTAGTCGATCCAGTTGTTCTGGCGCGATGAGCGGCCCGGCACGGTCAGGCCGACCTCGGCCGCGACGTCCACGAACCTCTTGCCGCCCTCGTTGTGGAACAGCGCGCTGAGCTTGTCCGGCTGCGTCGCGCCGGCCATCAGGTCGATCCAGCCGTCACCATCGTAATCGCCCCAGTCCAGCGCCCGGAACTCGTAGCCCGTGGGCGGCAGGCCCATCGCGCCGCCGACGCTCGTCAGCACGCCCTTGTCGTTACGGTAGAGTCGGATCTCGCCGCTCTTCAGCGACACGGCCAGGTCCAGATCGCCATCGTTGTCGAAGTCGGCCCAGGCGTTGGACAACGATCCTGGCATGCCGAGCAATTCGGGCTGCACAGGCGCGAACGCCGGCTCGGACGGTGCGGCGGCCATGAGCATCACTGCGGCGCCCGCGAGGACCGCGGCCTTGGTGCGGCGGGGCATGGTCATCTCCTCGAACTCAGTACGCGACCCGTTCTTCCACGTGCTTTTCGACCTCGGCGCGGGTCGTCCAGAGCGTGCGGTAGGTCTTCTTCGACAGCTGCTCCAGCTGGTCGCTCCGGTGGGGCGAACCTGGCTGAGTCGAGTTGCCGTAGCTCATCAGGCCCAGCGCCTTGATCGGGGTGGAGAACTCCACCATCGACACCCAGGTCTCGCCGTGGACGGGCGTGCGCTTGCCGTCCTTCAGCGGGCTCCAGGTGATGACGTGGAACACGCCTGTGTTGCCGAACCCGCCGTTGCCGGGCAGGTCGACGTCGTTCAGAGCGAAGCGCGACACCTCGCCGAAGGGACGGTCCAGCGCGCCGTAGCTGGCCTTCGCCTCCAGCGCCGCCGCCTTCAGCATCGCCACCGCCTGGGCCGGGTCCTTCAGGCCCTGCGGCGTGTCGATCGGCTTCGCGGGGTCCCAGCGCACGCGATAGTTGGCGTCGCTGATGTAGTTTGGACCGGCGAACTTCCGCGCCCAGGCCTCGAACAGCAGGGCGCCCGTCGCCTTCGCGTCGACCGTCCGGTCCCAGGCCTTGAGCACCTCCGCGGCCTCGGTGACCTCGGGGTCGGTGCTCTGCGCGGCCGCGGCCAGCAGTTCGTCCAGCACCCGGTCGGTCATCAGGACGTGGTTGGTGAGCTTCTTCGCCACGAAGTCGTCGAAGGTGATCTTCGGCGCGTCCGCCATCAGGTGCGACGACTGCTGGGCGCGGAGCGACATCGGACCCGGCCGAGCCACATAGGCCGGATAATCCTTGGGGAAGATCGTCTGCGGATAGGTCGCCACCCACGGCGGGTCGTTGGTGTTCTGCACATAGCCCGTGGCCGGGTCGACGACCTTCGGCAGATCGTCGTACGGATGCGTCTCGGTCCAAAGCGTGGCCGAGGTGTCGCCTGGGACAAGCCCACCCCACTTCACGACATCGCCGTCCGCATGCTTCGGCAGGATGCCGTTGTGCAGGTACTGGATGTGCCCTTCCTTGTCGCCGTAGACGATGTTGAAGGACGGCACCTGCAGGCGCTTCATGATCGCCTGGTACTCGGCGAAGTTCTTCGCCTTGCCCATGTCCCAGTACTGGCGAACCCCACCGGGCCGATCCAGGCCCGCGACGCGCACCGCCACGGTCTTCCCGTCCATGCGGGTGAATACCGGCCCATGCACCGAGGTGCGCAGCTCCAGCGTCTGCGTCTTCAGCGAACCGTCAGGCTGCTTCACCTTGAAGGTGGTCGTCTTCGTCTCGAAGGGCCGCACCTTGCCGTCGTAGAGATAGCCGCCGTCGGCCAGCTTGAGCTCGTAATTGGTGGCGCCCAGGATGCCGTTGACCGTGTTGGTGAAGCCCATCCGGTCGTTGAACATGAAGCGCAGCACCGGCAGGCCGACCTGGGTGGCGCCATACATCTTGAAGCCCGGCCCGTTCAGGTCGGCCTCGAAATAGGTGAGCTGGCTGGGCGCCCAGGGCAGGTGCGGGTTGGCCAGCAGCAGGGTGTGTCCGCTCGCCGACTTCTTCGGCATCACCGCCCACGCGTTCGAGCCAGCCTCGCCGTTGCCGCCCATAGTGCGCGCCTGCGGCGCCACATAGACGTAGTTCATCAGGCGATGGGCGTGCGCCATCACGTCCACGCCGCTGATCGGAAAGACCTGCAGCACCGACGGGTCCAGCTTCTCGGGATGGGCCTTGGCGTAGGCGTTCATGCCAGCGGCGAAGGCGTCCAGGTTGGCGCGGAAGCTGGCGGGCTCCTTGGCGTACCATGCCTTGGCTCGCTCATAGATTCCGTTTGCGATCGTCCACTTATCGTTTTCGATCTCGCCCGGGCCCCAGTACTCGGCGGCGCGGCCGCGGGCCTGGCCATACAGCTTCACCACGACATTGCCGTGGTTCTGCACGGTGGCGTAGCCGAAGCCGTAGAAGACCGAGGCCTCGTCCTTCCCGTAGATGTGCGGGACACCATAGGTGTCGTAGAGGATCTCGCCCTTGACGGGCGGCGGGGCCGCCCCTGCCGGGGTCGCGAGGAGAGCCGCCGCCAATCCGGCCGCAGCCAACAGATTCCTGGCCAGGTACACGCCGTCCCTCCCCTACGCGGTGACAGTTCTCAGAAGGTGTATTGCAGTCGGGCGTACCAGGAGCCGCCTGTGAACCCGAACGGCGAGGTGCCGGGGAACTGGCCGCTGCCCAGCGCGGCGTTGTAGGTGCCGTTCTTGTCCGGGTACTCGTTGAACAGGTTGTTGGCGCCGGCGGCGACCGTGAGGTCGTCGCGCACCTTGTAGCTGACCTCGAGGTCCGTGATCCATTTCGCGCCGAAGCTGCGGTCCTGCGCCACGAGATCGGCGACCACGGTGTACTTCCCGTAGCGCGTCGAGCGCAGGTTCACGTTCAGCCGGTTCCAGTCCCAGTTGAGGCCCAGCGCCACCTTGCTCTTGGGGAACGAGGTGGTGAGGAAGCCCTGGCTGCCCCGCCCGAAAAGCACGAACGTCGGGCCCAGGGCCGTGAGCTCCGGCGGATTCGGGATGATGTCGGTGATCTTGGTCTTGCCGTAGTTGAACCCGGCGTTGGCCCGCAGCCGGCCCCAGTCGCCCAGGTCGTAGCGATAGGTGGCCACCACATCGATGCCGCGGGTCCGCGTGTCGATGGCGTTGGTATAGTACTGCGCCGACAGGTCGCCCGAGAGGCCCTTGGAGATCAGGATGTTGCTTACCGCTGCGCCCGTTAGGGTGCTGGTGATGGCGATCCGGTTGTCCACCTCGATCTGGTAACCGTCGATGGTGATGTCGAGGCCGGGCGCCGGCTGCAGCGTGACGCCGCCCGAGATGTTCTTGGACTTTTCCGGGGTCAGCGGCTTGGCGCCCAGGGCGACGGCCTCGGGGGCGTTGACCGGCAGGGTCTTGATCAGCAGCAGCTGGTTCTGCACGCCGTTCACGGTCCGGAACTGGCTGGAGGTGGCCGCATAGTGCTGCTGGGCCAGGCCCGGGGCGCGGAAGCCGTTGCTGATCGCGCCGCGGATCGAGAGCCAGTCCGTGACCTCGTAGCGGCCGGTCAGCTTGCCGGTCAGGGTGTCGCCCGAACTGTCGCTGTAGTCCTCGTAGCGGGCCGCCGCGCCGATGAAGAGCCGCTCGGTCGCATCCCAACCCAGTTCTCCATAGATGGCCTTGGAGTTGCGGTGGCTGCTGCTGGCGTCGGCGGGGCGGAAGCCCGGCGTGGCCTGGGCGCCGGTCTGCGGCGCCACGCCGGCGAACGGCTGGCCGGGCGGTGCACGGTACAGTCCCTCGGCGTAGCTGGCGGGCTCGCCGGCCAGGATCTTGTAGCCTTCGCGCCGGTATTGGCCGCCGAACGACACCTGCAGCTGGGATGAGCCCAGGTCGAAGCCGCGGGTCACGTCGAGGTTGCTGGTGAGCTCGTCGGATTGCAGCGTGCCGACGTAGAACGTCGTCGGGCTGGCCGGGCCGAGGCTGGCGTTCTCGGTGTTCGAGGTGTGCAGGACAGCCTTGTTCTTGCCGTAGCCGGTCGACAGATCCCAATCCCAGCCGCCCAGCGCGCCCTTCACGCCGCCGGTGAACTCGTAGTCGTCCTCGTTGACCACCTCGTTCGGGCGAAAGCCCAAAGGATAGAGCTGGGGCGTCGTGTTGACGTTGTTGGGCGTCCGATAGGTGAACGGCAGGTCGGACTCGCGCTTGGACCAGGTGCCGAAGCCGTAGACCTCGACCTCGCCGAAGTCGTAGCCGCCATTGAGGCCGACCGTGGTGTTGGTCTGCGGCAGCTGGCCGTAGTTCAGGGTCACCAGTCGGTCGATGGTCGCCTCGCGCGGGTCGGGCACGCCGCCCGCCAGACGCGGGAAGAGCTGGACGTTCGGAGCGATGCGATAGGCGCGGTTCGACAGCCGCTGATCCTTGTAGTTCACCGACACGTTCACGAACCCGGCGTCGCCGAACTGGAAGCCCTTGTTGAAGGCGTACTGCGTGAGGTCGCCGTCCTTGCGGTCGAAATTCAGGCCGTAGGTGGCGCTGAGCTGGCCGGCGTCGGTGTCGCCCTTCAGGATGATGTTGATGACGCCGGCGATGGCGTCCGAACCGTACTGGGCCGCCGCGCCGTCACGCAGCACCTCGATCCGCTCGATCGAGGCGGTCGGGATCATGTCCAGGTCGGCAGGGACCGAGCCGTTGTAGAGCGACGACACAGCGTTGATCAGCGAGGTCTTGTGGCGACGCTTGCCGTTGACCAGCACAAGGGTTTGGTCCGGGTTCAGCCCGCGCAAGCCGCCCGTGGCGATGATGGTCGAGGTGCCGCCGCCGGCACGGAACGGCAGGTTGAACGACGGCGCCAGGGTCTGCAGCGCCTGGAAGACGCCCGCGCGGCCTGACTTCTCCAAGTCGGCCGAGGTGAAGGCGTCGATCGGCGTCGGGCTTTCCATCACCGTGCGGGCTACGCCGCGCACGCCGGTCACGACCACCGCCTCGAGGTCCTGCGGCTCGGCGGCGGGTGGCGCGCCGCCGGCCCCCGCGTCCTGCGCCGTTACAGCGGCGGCGAAGACCGGTCCGGCCGAGGCTGTCTTGATCAGGCCAGCGGCCGGCGGCGCCGACGCCGCGAGCGCGATCAGGTCCTTCTCCGCCATGGCCACGCGCAGCGGCGAGCCGGCGATGATCTGGCCCAGCGCCTCACGCGTCGCCATCCGGCCGCGCACGCCCCGCGAGGTCAGCCCTGAGACGCGGTCATAAGGATAGAGCAGCCGCACTCCGGACTGCGCCGACAACGCGTTCAAGGCGCCCTGCATCGGCTGGGCCGCGATGTCGAAATTCACGACGTCCGGCGCGGCGGCGGCCGGCGTGGCGGCGAAGGCCATGGCGGCCACGGCGGGCGTGGCCAGGAGAAGCTGATGGAAAGTCCGCGGCATGTGCAAAAGCCCCCCAGTGCGACGTGCTACCCAATGGAACGGGCCGCGATCCGCAGGCCGCCATCCCGGCCGCGAAAAATTTCAGCTCAACGCTTCTCCACCAGCAGCACGCCGCCATCGGCGGTCGTCATCGCCTCGATCGGGAAGCTGCTGGTCAGGGCGGTCAGGAACCTGTCGGCCTCGTCCACCTCGAACCGACCTCCAATCCGCAGCGACTCCAGCCGCGCGTCGCCGATGACGATGGGCTGGCGGCGGTAGCGGTTGAACTCGGCCACCACCTGGGCCAGCGAATCCCCGTCGAATTCCAGCACGCCCTCCTGCCAGGCGGTGCGCTGGCGGAGGTGCTGGTCGTCCAGGGCGGTCGGCGCCACCGCGCCCGAACGCACCACGGCGCCGCCGCCGGCCGCGATCTTGGCGCTGACCGGGCGTTCGACGCCCGCCTCGCCCGCCACCACAGCCACCACGCCCTGGGTTACCGTCAGTTCCACGACGTCCGGACGGACCCGGACGTTGAAGGCGGTGCCGAGCGCGCGGAAGCGCGCCGCGCCCGCGTCGACCAGGAACGGCTTCGTCGCGTCGTGCGCCACCTCGAACAGCGCCTCGCCGCGCACGAGCCGCACCCGGCGTTGGGTCTTCGTGAACGCCACCTCGACCGTCGAGGCGGTGTTCAGCGTCACGCGGGAGCCGTCCTGCAGCGCCACGATCCGCCGCTCGCCCACGCCGGTCCGATAGAGGTCGACGTTGTCGAGCAGGCGCCAGCCGACCGTCGCCGCCACGGCCGCCCCCGCGGCGGCCATGGATCCGAACATCAGGGTGCGGCGGCTGGACCCGCGCCCCCGCCCCGGCGGAACGCTCGGCTCAGCGGCGAGCGCGATCGGCTCCAACGGTGGCGGGGCGGCGCGCAAGCGTTCCGAGGCTTCCCAGGCGGCTTCCATGCGGGCGAAGGCCACCGCGTGGCGCGGGTCCGCGCCGACCCAGCCGTAGATCTCCTGCCGCTCTGCGGGGCTGACGCCCGAGGCGAGCCTAGCGACGTAGGCCGCGGCCTGGTCGTCGATCGCTTGCCGGTCGCAACTCTTGGGGGGCGGCTCGCCCAAACTCTTGATCCTCACGTTCCGCCCGCGCCTGGGCCACGAGCTTCAGCGCCTTGGCAAGATGCTTCTCGACCGTTGAAACGGATAAGCCCATCTGTCCCGCTATGGTGGCAGGCGAAAGATCGTGCACGCGCCGCAGCAGGAAGACCTTTCGCCACTGGACGGGCATCCGGTCGACCAGCGCCTGCAGCCAGCGCAACTCATCCCGCGCCTGGATCTGCCGCTCGACCGCCGCGTCGTCCGACCGCAGCACGTCGAGGTCGGCCACGAAGTCCAGCGACACGATCGTCTCGCGACGCAGGGCGTCGATGAGCAGGTTGCGGGCGATGGCGAACAGATAGGACCGACCGGCGGTGACCCGCGCGAACTCGTGCGCCTGGTAGGCCCGGGCAAGGCTCTCGGCGACGAGGTTGTCCACGTCGAAGCCCGGCGGGCAGATCCGCCGCAGCCGCGCGCGCACGGCCGCCTCGTGCGGCAGCACGACGGCCTTGAACCACTCCAGCCGAACGAGAAGCTCGCTCATCCCGCGCCCCCCATGGCCCGCACGACACGAATGTGACAGTGCGTGCACGGATGCGCGACGCCGTCCAGCCCCTCCCCTAGGTGAGGCGCATCAAACGTCGCGGGATGGCGGAAAGTCGGGCGCCCGCACGTTAAAGGGCGACAGGCAAAGCGAGTGAGCGGGGGATTCGGGTGTCGGAATCGTTGGCGGGACGCAGTCGGCTGAAGTCCATCGTGGGCGGCTCCACCGGCAATCTCGTCGAGTGGTACGACTGGTACGTCTACTCGGCCTTCACCCTCTACTTCGCGCCGGCCTTCTTCCCGTCCGACGATCCGACGGCTCAGCTGCTAAGCGCGGCGGCCGTGTTCGCGGTGGGCTTCATCGTCCGCCCCCTGGGCGCCTGGATCATGGGCGTCTACGCCGACCGGCGGGGCCGCAAGGCCGGCCTCACGCTGTCGGTCACCCTCATGTGCCTGGGGTCGCTGCTCATCGCCATCTCGCCCACCTACGCGCAGGCCGGCGCTGGGGCTCCGCTGATCCTGCTGTTCGCGCGGCTGCTGCAGGGCCTGTCGGTGGGCGGCGAGTACGGCGCCTCGGCCACCTATCTGTCGGAGATGGCCGGACGCCACCGGCGTGGCTTCTTCTCCAGCTTCCAGTACGTGACGCTGATATCCGGCCAGCTCCTGGCGCTCTGCGTCCTGCTCGTCCTGCAGTCCACGCTGCCGCCGGCCGACCTTGAGGCCTGGGGCTGGCGGATCCCCTTCGGGATCGGCGGCCTGCTGGCCATCGTGGTGTTCTACATCCGCCGCGGACTGGTCGAGACCGAGAGCTTCACCAATGTGAAGGCCACCGCCAGCATGGGCTCCAGCGGCTGGATCCTGTTCCGCCACTATCCGCGCCAGGCCTTCCTGGTCATCGCCCTGACCGCCGGGGGCACCCTCGCCTTCTATGCCTACTCGACCTACATGCAGAAGTTCCTGGTCAACACCTCCGGCTTCAGCCGCGAGGCCGCCACCGAGATCACCGCGGCGGCGCTGTTCGTCTTCATGCTGCTGCAGCCCTTGGCCGGCTGGCTGTCGGACAAGGTCGGCCGCCGCCCCTTGCTGATCGGGTTCGGGACGCTGGGCGCGCTGCTAACCTATCCGATCTTCCGGATGCTGGAGACCGCCAGCGACTCGTTCAGCGCCTTCCTGCTGGCGCTCGCCGCCCTGGTCATCGTCACCGGCTACACGGCCATCAACGCGGTGGTGAAGGCCGAGCTGTTTCCCGCCCACATCCGCGCGCTGGGCGTCGCCCTGCCCTACGCTCTCGCCAACGCCGTCTTCGGCGGCACCGCCGAGTACGTCGCCCTGTGGTTCAAGAGCGTGGGCGCCGAGCGTGGCTTCTACTGGTACGTCACCGCGATGATCGCGATCTCGCTGCTGGTCTACCTGCGGATGCCCGAGACCCGACGCACCAGCGAGATCGCCGAGGACTAGCTCAGACCACCGGCGGCCTGCCGATCACGCGCGTCGCCCAGCTGCGAGCCGCCGTCACAGTCCAGGATCGTTCCCGTGACATAGCGCGCGGAGTCGCTGACCAGGAACACCGCGCTCTCGGCCACCTCGCCCACCTCACCGAACCGGCGCAGCGGGATGCGGGCGGTGATGGCCTTGTCCGACTCCGGCGTCGGGCTGAGCCGGGCCATGCCCTCCGTGCCGGCAATCGGTCCCGGCGAGATGCCGTTCACACGCACGCCCGCCGGGCCCCACTCCATCGCCAGGACGCGGATCAGCTGGTTGATCCCCGCCTTCGCCGCGCAGACATGGGCCTGCATCATCGACGGGTTCACCGCCTGGCCCGCCGTGATGGCGATCAGCGAAGCGTTCGGCGCCAGCAGATCATAGCTGGCGCGGAAGACGTTGAAGGTGCCGTTGAGATCGATATCGACCACCGTGCGGAAGCCGTTCGCCGACATGCCCAGCGCGGGGGCGACGAAGTTGCCGGCCGCCCCGGAGATCACGATGTCGAGCGGCCCAAGCTTCTCCTTGGCTTCCTCCAGCGCCGCGCGGATCTGGGCATAGTCACGGACGTCGCAGGACAGACCGATCGCGCCCTTGCCGATCTCCGCCGCCGCATTGGCCGCCTTCTCCGGATTGCGGCCAGCCACCGCAACCTCGGCCCCCAGTTCGGCATAGCGCTTGGCGATGCCCAGGTTGATGCCGCTGGTGCCGCCGGCCACGAACGCCGTCTTGCCGGCCAGCAGGTTGTCCTTGAAGGCGCTCATCTCTTTCCTCGTTGCACGCTGCGGCCGCCATCGACCTTACGACGTAAACCGCCGCCCTCCCTCGGCGTCAGTCAACGGCCGTCGCCTTACGGCAGTTTAATTCGACTTCGTAAGGCCGAGCTTCGATACGCCAGGGGATGACGACCGACACCGCCCTGTCCGCCCGCCAGCGCCCGAAGTTCCTTCTCGCGGCCGCAGCCGCCGTCCTGGCGCTGGCCGCGCCCCCCGCCGCGTCCGCCGATCCGACGCAAGACGCCATCGCCCGCTACGTTGCCTGGCGCGGCGGCCCCGCCTTCGAGAAGGCGACCGGCATCCTGGTTCGCGGGACCACCGATAATGGCCGTTTCCAGGGCGCCATCGAGCGCCGCGTCGATCCCGGCCGCTTGGTCGAGCGCATCAGCCTGGGCTCGGCCGTGGTTCATCGCGCCCTGATCGGCGACGGCGGCTGGGCGGTGACCCTGAGTGGCCAGGTCGAGGACGCCGGCGAGGCCGCCGCCAAGGAAGGCGCGCGCCGCCGCGCGGTGACCTTCGACGACGCCCTGCGCGGCAAGGACGCCAAGGTCACGAAAGAGGCCGACGAGACCTTCGACGGCAGGCCCGTCCAAGTGCTGCGCATCACGTTCGACGACCGCAGCCGCTACGAGCTGCTGCTGGATCCCGCCAGCGGGGCCCTCCTCGCCGACCGCACCACCGAAGAAGGCGTCACCACCGTGACCCGCTTCGACGACTGGCGGATGGTCGAGGGCGTGCGCGTCCCCTTCAAGCAGGTCCAGCGCATGGCCGACGACCCGTTCGTCACGACGCTCGTCCTCACCGAGGTGGACATCGACCCCAAGGCGGATCCCATGGCCTACGCCCGGCCCGTCTCGCGCCAGCTCTACGCCTTCCCGGCGGGCCGCGCGAAGACCGACCCTCTCGCCTTCGAACTCTTCGCGGGCACGCGCATCATTATCCCCGCCGCCGTCAACGGCGTGCCGACACCGGTGATGCTGGACAGCGGCGCCGAGGCCACCGTGCTCGACAAGGCGTATGCCGAAGCCCTCGGGATCAAGCCCACCGCCATTGTCGACGCTGTCGGCACGGGCGGCCGCGACATCGCCGAGCTAGCCAGCGGCGTCACCATCAAGGTGGGCGATGTAGAACTGCGCGACATGACGGTCGCCCTGTTGGACCTGAAACCCATCGCCGCCGCCATCGGCAAGCCCCTGCCCGTGGTCCTGGGGAAGGAGGTGTTGAACGCCCTCACGGTCCAGCTCGACTTCACCGGCAAGACCATCACCTTCCACGATCCGGCCCGCTTCCAGGCTCCGGCGGGCGCGGTGGCCGTTCCGGTGAGCAACGTCGCCGGCCTGCACGCCATCCCCGCGTCGATCGAGGGCGGCACGCCCGTGCTGATGGACTTCGACCTGGGCAACGGCCAGCCGCTGCTGGTCTTCCCCACCTACTGGAAGCCGCACGGCATGCTGGCCAACCGGCCGACCTCGAAGGGGTTGTCCGGCGCGGTCGGCGGCATTCGCACGCGAAGCGTCGCCACGGTGAAGAGCCTGACCATCGCCGGGGTCACCCTGCGCGACATCCCGGCCGTCTTCGGCGACGAAGACAACAGCGCGTTCAACGTCGGCCACACCTCGGGGAACATCGGGATGCCCATTCTCGGCCGCTTCGAGGTGATCACCGACTATTCGCGCAACCGCCTGTTGCTGAAGCCCCGGCCGGACGCCGTGGCCCAGCCCTTCGCCAAGGATCGCTCCGGCTTGCTGGTCCGCATGGCCAACGGCGTCGCCACCCTGGCTCTCGTGGCCCCTGGCTCGCCGGCCGAGTCCGCGGGCCTCAAGGCCGGACAACAGATCGCCGCAGTGAACGGCAAGCCCGTGTCCGAACTGGGCGTAGCTGGCCTGACCGAGCTGCGCACCGGCCCGGCCGGCGGCGTGCTCAAGGTGACGCTCTCCACCGGAGAGGCCGTGGAGCTGACCCGGAAGGACTACTACTGAGCAGCCGCCTGCGGGGACGCCTCGGCGTCGTCACCGGCCAGCACCTCATTCATCGCCTCGATGAGGCCTGCCAGCGTAACGGGCTTCTCCAGATGCCGGTCAGCCCCGGCCGCACGGCTCGCGGCCACGTGCTCCGGCAGCGCATTGGCGGTCAGCATGATCAGTGGCGTCGGAGCCTGGCCCGCGGCGGCCTGCGTCTCGCGGATGCGCCGCGTGGCTTCCAGGCCGTCCATCACCGGCATCTGCATGTCCATCAGCACGATGTCGAACACCCCGGTCCCCAGGGTCATCAGCGCTTCGGCGCCGTTCTCGACGCTGACCACCTCGGCCAGGTCTTCCAGCATCAGTTCGATCACCTTGCGGTTGGTCGGATGATCATCGGCCAGCAGCACCCGCAGCGGCCGGTCCGGGGCCTCGGCGCCGGCGCCGTCCTCCGCCTCGGTCGCGGCCTCAGCCGGGACCAGCGGCAAGTCGAACCAGAAGCTCGCCCCCTCCCCCTCGCGGCCCTCGGCGTCCAGCGTCCCGCCCATGAGTTCCGTCAGCTCACGACTGATGGTCATCCCAAGCCCCGTGCCGCCGAACCGCCGGGTGATCGAGCCGTCGACCTGCTGGAAGCGGCCGAACAGCTGCTCCTTCACCTCGGGCTTGAAGCCGATCCCGGTGTCGCGCACCGTCACCCGCACGCCGCCGACCCGCGCCTCCGCCCAGACCGAAACAGAGCCGCGCTCGGTGAACTTCACGGCGTTCGACAACAGGTTCAGGAGCACCTGGCGGATCCGGTGGGGATCGCCGTGGAAAGCGCGATCGACCTCCGACGCGACCTCCACCCTCACCGCCACGCCCTTCTCGTCGGCCTGTAGCTTGGCCAGGGCGGCGGTCGTGCGCACAAGCTCGCCCAGCTGGAAGGTAGTGCTGTCGATCTCGATGCGCCCGGCCTCGATGCGCGCCACGTCCAGGATGTCGGACAGCAGCCGTTCCAACGTGGCGCCCGACGAGGCGATAATCTGCACCAGCTCGCGGGCCCTCGGGTCCAGGTCGGCGCGGGTCAGCATGTCGGCGCCCGCGACGATCCCGTTCAGCGGCGTGCGGATCTCGTGGCTCATGTTGGCCAGGAATTCGCTCTTCGCCCGGTTGGCCTGTTCGGCCTCGGCCAGGGCGCTGCGCAGCGCGACGCCCGCCTCGCGCCGCTCGGTGACGTCCTCGCCCAGGGTGACCAGATGCAGCGCCTGGTCGCCGTCGTAGGTGGCGAACTTCTTGGTGGTGAAATAGCGCAGGCCGTCGCGCGTCGTGATCGGCTCCTCTTCCGAGACGCGAGTGGCGCGCGACGCGATCACCTCGGCATCCTCGGCGGCAAAGCCGCGGGCCTCGTTCTGGGGAAAGAGCTGATAGGCGTCCTTGCCCAGCGTCTCGGCGCTGGAAAGCCCGAAAGCCCTCTCAGCCGCCTCGTTGATCAGGACGTAGCGGCCGTCGCGCGCGTTCTTGGCGAGGATCGGGTTCGGCAAGAGACGGACCAGGGTCTCGAGAAACGCCTCCGACTCCATCGCCCCCGAGATGTCGCGCGAGACCGCGAGCAGCAGGATGACTTGGCCGGCGCCGTCGCGAACGGGAGACACTACCGTGTCGAGCCAGAGCCGCTTGCCTGTGTGCGAGAGGCAGACGCCGCGGAACGTGCCTACCTGGCCGCCGGCGGCGCGCGCCAGAGCGTCCTGCATCGGTCCCCGGCTCTCGGGCGGCCAGAGCAAAGGCCACGAGCGACCGCGGACGCGCTCGACATCCATCTCGACCAGGGCCGCGCCCGCCGGATTGATGTGCAGAATCTCGCCGGACAGCGACAGCACGCGCGCGCACTCGGGCCACGCGTCGAGCACCGCGGTCAGGTCGACCGACCCGCCCAACGCCGGTGGTTGCGTCGTTTCCTCCGCCACCAGATGCCCCCTGCCCCCGCAAGCGCGTCCCAAGTCACGATTGGGGCATGAAATTCTAAAGGCTTTGACAAAAAACCGTCGCAGGCGCGGCCATCCGCGGATGTTCCGGGCATGACCTTACCCGCCCCAAGCCACTTGCGGGATGAGATGCACTCCCACGGCTATTCCTCGTTGGGGATATTCAACAGGGCCCCGCAGGCCTTGCAGTGCACGGCGTCCGGATCATGCCGCATCAAGCCGCAGGTCTCGCAGGTGAAGCGCACCTTGTAGGGCTTGATCAGCGTCTGGGCGAAGCGCACGAAAAGCGTGATGCCGCTGATCATGATGCCGATGGTCAGCAGCTTGCCCCACGCGCCCGGCAGGGTGATGTCCCCGAAGCCGGTGGTCGTGAGCGTCGTCACCGTGAAATAGAGCGCGTCCACATAGCCATCCAGGCCCGGATGGGTGCGCGCGAAGCCGGCGTAGACGAAGCCGGTGGTGACGAACACGAAGGTCACCAGGGTGGCCAGCGCCTTCGACACCTCCTCCACCCGCGTGTCGTCATAGCGGCGGCCGACGGTCTCCCAAAAGATCTCGCTGTGCGCCAGTGACCACAGCCGCAGCACGCGCAGGAAGGCCAGGTTGAACAGCCAGAGCGGAAACAGCAGCGTCAGCAGGACGAAGAGGTCGACCCAGACGCTGAAGCGCCGGAAGAAGGTCTTCGCGCTCGTGTCGGCCAGCCCCCTCGCCGTCAGGTCCAGCACCAGAACGACGGCCACCGCATAGTCCACGAAGAGATAGACTGGATAGTCCCGCAGGAACGGGGCGGCGATGAAGAAGGCGATCAGCAGCAGGTCGATGGCGATGACCCAGAGGCGGAAGCGCACGGCCTCGGGCGACTTGCCATGGTAGAGTTCCCGCAGGCGCACGCGCAGACGCGGCAGTTTCCGGCGTTTGCCAAGGTCGTCGCCCGCCGGGTCCGCCACACCGCCTCCTGAAAGCCCGCGCCCAGGCTATCCGCCACGCGCCAGCTTGCCCAGCCGGCCGCGCGCGCGGCCCATGATATGAGGCGTGATGAAACCCGCACTGTCCTGGCGGGTTGCACGGGCGGCGATCAGTCACGAGGAGACAAGCCAATGCCCGCCAAGTCCGCCGCCCAGCAAAAGGCCGCCGGAGCCGCCCTCTCGGCCAAGCGCGGCGACACGCCCAAGAGCAAGCTCCAGGGCGCATCCAAGTCGATGATGTCGATGTCGGAAAAGGAGCTCGAAAAGATGGCCCATACCAAGCGCAAGGGTAAGCCCGAGCACGTGAAGCAGTAGGGCGCTCAGGCGAAGTGGAGGCCGGTTCGCCGCCGGGAGCGCGCGACCACGACAGAGCCCCCTTGCACCCTTAGGCTTCTAACGGCCAAGCTCCCCGCAACCCGGGCCGCTCGTCTGAGTCCGGGAAGCGGGGATCGAGATGTCCAACCTAACTCGGCGCGGGTTCGGCGCGCTTTCCGTCGCAAGTCTCGCCGGCCAGGCCCACGCCAAGGCGCCGGCGGTCAAGTCGGCCTGGCCCGACGCCGTCGAGACCGCCGCCCGGATCAAGGCCGGCGAGGTCTCGGCCGCCGAGGTGGTCAAGGCCGCCATAGACAACGCCCTCAAACTGCAGCCCCGGCTAAATTTCCTCGTCGCCTCCGACTTCGAGCGCGCGCTCGACAAGGCGAAGTCCGCGCGACCCGGCCCCTTCGGCGGCGTGCCGTTCCTGATCAAGGATCTGGATCCCTACGCAGGCCTGCCCACGCGCTCGGGCTCCCGCTCGCAGCTCACCTTGCCCCCGGCCGCCAAGGCCAACGACTACATCGACAGCTTCGACCGCGCTGGCGTGGTCGTGATCGGCAAGTCGGCGACGCCCGAGTTCGGCTTCCTCCCCACGACCGAACCCACGGCCTTCGGCGCCACGCGCAATCCCTGGGATCCCTCCCGCTCCAGCGGCGGCTCCTCGGGCGGCGCGGCCGTCGCGGTGGCGGCGGGCGTGGTTCCTTTCGCCCACGCCAGCGACGGCGGCGGCTCCATCCGCATCCCCGCCTCGTGCTGCGGACTCTTCGGCCTGAAGCCTTCACGCGGGCGCATGATCGGCACGCGCAGCCACAAGGACGTCAGCGAGCTCAGCGTGGACCATGTGCTGGCCCGCAGCGTGCGCGACTCCGCGGTAATGTTCGCGGGCAGCGAGGACTCCGGCAAGGGGGCCCAGCTTCGGCCGGTCGGCCTCGTGACTTCGCCCTTGAAGCGCAGGCTGCGCGTGGGCCTGATCCTGGATGGGGGCTCGGGCAAGGCGCCTTCCCCCGAGGTGCGCGCCGCCACCGAAAGCTCGGCCAGGCTGATGGAAAACCTCGGCCATCGCGTGATCCCGACGACATGGCCGATGGGGCCCGGTTTCATCGACGACTTCCTTTTGCTCTGGGCGTCCGGCGCGGCCCAACTCGCGCAGGGGATCGCCAAGGCCACGGGCCGTCCCGCCGGGACGGATCTGCTGGAACCCTTCACCCTGGGGATGGCGCGGATGGCCGCTACGGCGCCCGCCGACGCCCTGCCCAAGGCCATCGACCGCCTCACCGCCGCGGCCCGGGCCTATACGACGTGGTTCGAGGCCAATCGCTTCGACGTGATCCTCTCGCCGGTGCTGGCCTGGCCCCCGCCGAAGCTCGGCGAGGTCGGGCCCGACGTGCCGTTCGACACCCTGGTCGCGCGCCTGACCGAGTACGTGGGCTACACCACCCTGCACAACGTGGCCGGCGCGCCATCGATGAGCGCGCCGCTGAACTGGACGCCTGAGGGACTGCCGGTCGGGACGCAATTCGCCGCCCGCCCCGGCGACGAGGCCCTGCTCTTCCAGCTCGCCTACCAGCTCGAAGCTGCCCGTCCGTGGGCCGACAAGGCCCCGCCGATCCGGGTCTAGATCGCCCCCATCGCGGTCCACATCGCCATGGCCAGGCCCAGGGCGCGCATGTCGCCCTGTGTCGTCGGCGCCATCCTGTTCATGACGTAGGCGAAGGTCGTCCGCGCATCCATGTCGATGAGGATCAGCGATCCGCCGTAGCCGCCCCAATAGATCGAGTTCGGGTTCGGAAATGGCACCACGCCGGGCAGGCCGAAGCCCATGCCGAACCGCGCCGGGACGCCCAGCACCAGGTCCGGCCCCTCGATCTGCAGCTCCAGCGCCTTGCGGCAGCCGGCTTCGGACATGAAGCGCTTGCCCTTCGCCACGCCACCGTTCGCCAGGATGGCGTGAATCTCGGCCACCGAGCGCGCATTGCCCGTGCCGCCGGCGGCCGGAATCTCGGCCCCCCGCCAGCCACGCGTCTCCGTCGCCGAGACGTCGATGCCGGGGTTGTCCCACATGTTGATCATCAGCTCGCTGGCGGTCGGATCGCGCGGCCCCGGCGGCGGCGGGATCAGTTCGGCGACGCGGCTGTCCTCCGACGCCGGCAGGCCGATCCAGAAGTCGGCGCCCAGCGGCTCGGCGATCTCCTCGCGGAACACCGTCCCCAGCGACTTGCCGGTGATGCGGCGAACGACCTCTCCGACCAGATAGCCCTGGGTCAGGGCGTGGTAGCCCGACGCCGTCCCCGGCTCCCAGAACGGCGCCTGCGCCGCCAGCAGCGCCGTCGCCTTGTCCCAGTCATACAGGTCCTCGGTGGACACCTTCTCCTTCCAGCCCGACAACCCGGCGGAATGGCTCATCAGGTGGCTGACCTTCACGTCCGCCTTCCCGTTGGCGGCGAACTCGGGCCAGTACTTCGCGACCGGCGCGTCGAAATCCAGCTCGCCGCGGTCGGCGATCAGCAACGCCGTCAGCGCCGTCATCGTCTTGGTCGTCGAATAGACGTTGATGATGGTGTCGCGCTCCCAGGGACGGGTCCGCGCGGCATCCGCGAAACCGCCCCACAGATCGACCACCGTCTCGCCTTCGACCGTGGCGCAGTACGAAGCGCCGACATCCTCGCCGCTGCTCAGCAGTTGCTCGAACGCGCTGCGCACACCCGCATAGCGGTCCTGAACTACGCCGTGGATCGCCCCGTCCGCCATCGCCTTGGTCCTCTCCATCAGGCGGCCAGGCCCTGCAGCCGGGCCGCGATCTCGCGCACCTTCTCCGGCCCGCCCAGCAGCTGCCGGTTCTGGCCGATCCGCTTGAACCAGTAATGCAGGCCCAGCAGGTCGGTCATCCCGATGCCGCCGTGCACCTCGGTCGATGTCCGCGCGACGAACCGCCCGATCTCCGAGAGGTGGGCCTTGGCGTGGGCGGCCATCAGCGACGCCTCGTCCGGCGCGTGGTCGAACGCATAGGCCGCGTACCAGACCAGTGCGCGCGCCGGCTCCAGTTCGGCCGCCATCTCGGCGCAGAGGTGCTTCACGGCCTGGAAGCTGCCGATCGTGCGGCCGAACTGCTTGCGCTCCTTGGCGTAGGCGACCGCCTTCTCCAGCATCGCCTGGGCCGCGCCCAGCGTATCGGCCGCCAGCACGATCCAGGCCGCATCGCGTAGCCGCTCAAGCGCCTGATTGGAGCCCAGCGGCTCGGCCGGCGTGTCCTTGAAAGTGAGCTCGGTCAGTCGCCGCGTGGCGTCGATGCTGCTCATTGGCTCCACCGCCTCGGCCATGTGCGCCAGATGCAGGCCGCCGGTCCGGTCCGCGACGATCAGCAGGTCCGCTCCGGTGGCGTCCAGCGCGAACAGCGCCTTGCCGGTCAGCCGTCCGCCCGCCGCCGTCACCCCCGCGTCGTCGCGCGCGCCGGCCACCGCTTCCGAAATCGCCACGCCCGCCACGCAGGCGCCGGTGGCGAGCTTGGGCAGCCAGCGCGCCCGCAGCTCGTCGGTTCCGCCCAGGCCCAGCGCCAGGGGCGCCAGCACAGCCGAGCCTAGGAACGGCGTCGGGGCGACCACCCGGCCCAGCGCCTCGGCCGCCAGCGCGGCCTCCAGCATGCCCAGGCCCAGCCCGCCCCGCTCCTCGGGGATCATCAAGCCGGGCAGCCCCAGTTCCGCCAGCCGCATCCAGATGTCGGAGGCCGTCGCCTGGCCCCCGTCGGCGAACTGGCGCACCCGTTCCAGCGGCGAGAGGTCGGCCAGGGCCCGGTTCAGGCTGTCCTGCAGCATCACCTGATCTTCGGAGAGCGCGAACCGCATCTCAGGCCTCCACCGTCTTGGGCTCGCGCGGCATGCCGAGGCCGCGTTCGGAGATGATGTTCTTCTGGATCTGCGCCGTGCCGCCCCCGATGATCAGCCCCAGGTCGAACATGTAGTTCCACTGCCAACGGCCCTTGGCCCGCAGATGCGGTCCGTCGTGATAGAGGATGCCCAGCTCGCCCAGGGCGTCGATGCCCAGCGCCGCGACCTGGTGGTTCAGCTCGCAGCCCTGCAACTTCACCACCAGCCGCGCCAGTCCCGCCGTGTCGTCGGTCAGGGTGCGCAGGCCGTTGAACTTCATCGCCAGAACCCGCGCCTGGAGCTGCATGAGCCGGTCGCGGAAGATCGGGTTGTCGATGATCCGCTGGCCATCGACCGTCTCGGATTTCATCAGCTCGATCAGAGACTTCAGGCGGGCTTCCGTGGCGTTCGGATCGCCCAGCATGCCGCGCTCGTGCTTGAGCGTGGTGTTCGCCACCTGCCAGCCGCGGCCCCGTCCGCCGACCACATTCGCCTGCGGCACGCGCACGTCGGTGAAGAACACCTCATTGAATTCGGCCTGGCCGGTCATGGTCTTCAGCGGCCGCACCTCGATCCCCGGCGTGTCCATGGGGAACAGCACGTACGAGATGCCTTCGTGCTTCGGCTTGTCGGGCTCGGTGCGCACCAGGCAGAACATCATCTGCGCTTGGGCAGCCGTAGAAGTCCATATTTTTGAACCGTTTATGAGGAAGTCCTCGCCATCCTCGACCGCCTTGGTCTGCAGGTTGGCCAGGTCGGACCCGGCGCCAGGCTCGGAATAGCCTTGGCACCAGATGATCTCGCCGCGCAGGGTCGGCGGGATCCAGCGGCTCTTTTGCTCCTCCGACCCCACCTCCAGCAGGGTGGGCACCAGCATGGAGATGCCCTGGCCGCTCATCCCGCGCGGCGCGTTCGCGGCGATGAACTCCTCGGCGATGATCCGGCCCTTCAGGATGTCGGGCGCCGCGCCATATCCGCCGTATTCCCGGGGGATGGTCCGCGCCGCATAGCCGTTTTCGATCAGCAGGCGCTGCCAGGCCTTGGGGTCCTTCGGCGCCCCGCCCTCGTGCTGGTCCTTGTGCGCGTCCAGGAACGCGCGCACCTCGTCCCGGAAGCCGGCCAGCTCGGGTGTCAGCGTCAGATCCATGGCCCGCCCCCGTGGTTTTCGTCGGCGGCAGTCCATCGGGTTTCCCCGCCGGGCGCAACGGCGCCGCGACGTCAATCGCCGCGGGGCCCTAGAACCGGATCGTGATCTGCGGGCTTTGCGGCGTGGGAACGTTGACCTTGATCTTGCCGGCACCCTCCCAGGCCTGGACCACGTCCGAGATGCCGTCGGTCGCCGCGTCGAACTTCGGTCCCTTGCGATCCTTGCGCCAGGCCTCATGGATCCGGTCGCACGTCGCTGGGTCGTGCGTGATGTGCACCGTGTAGCCGCCCTTCGGCCGCGCGCTCGCGATCAGCTCCAGCGTCGCCCGATCCGGATTGCCGTAGGTGCCGTCGCCGGAGGCCACATAGTGATCGGCGGTCACGTCGCGCAGGAACCCCCGGGTGATGTTCCGGATCGAGCCGTGATGCGGCAGCTTCAGCACGTCGACGTGCAGCTTGCCGCCCTTGAGTTCGCCCGCCTCCTTCAGCCCGTCATAGACATAGTCCGACCGCGCATCGCCGGTGATCAGCACCTTTCGCCCGCTGTGTTCGATCAGCGCGACGATGCTCGAAAGGTTCGGGACGCTCTCGTCGAGGGCGGCGGCCAGCGCCTTGGTCACCGGCTTCTTTTTCTTGAGCTCTTCCCGCCACTTGCGCCAGGCCGTTCGCAGCTTTTCCAGCTCGCGTTCCCGCGGGCCCACGATCTTCAGCGTCGCCTCGCCCAGCTTCAGGACACGGGTGTCGTCGACCGACATGATCGGCGAGCCGTCCGGCGGGTTGCGGGTGATCTGCAGGGCGCCCGCCAGCGAGGCGAGCTGGCTGCCCTGGGCATAGCTCGCCAGCACCAGCTCGGCGGTGTGGTCCATCTCCCGCCCGAGGAGCTGCGACAGCGCCTCGCCGCCGCCCAGCCCCGCCAGGACGGTCGTCCCGCCCACGGCTCGGGCCACCGCGCCCTCGCTCTCGTCCAGCAGGGCGTCGAAGCTGTTGTGCAGCAGCCAGCGGATATCCCACGGGCGGCGCTGCTGGGCTTCGTCGGCGTCGCGCAGCTCGGCCAGCAGGTCTAGGACGCCCTTGATGTGGTCCTCGTCGATGTGGCTGATCATCACGGCGTCCAGCATCAGCGTCTCGTCGTCGCCGACCGCCTTGGCCTCCTTCGCCAGCCGCGGCCGCAGCGACGTCTCGTAGACCCGCGACGGGCCGCCATCGATCAGCAGGCGAAGCTTCCGCCCGGGGTCCTGGAACGTCAGGAACAGGCAGTCGCCGTACCGGGCCGGCAGCGCCTCGAACGTGAACGCCATCGTCGTCTCCCCCTATCGCGACTGCAGCGCGCGCAGCGCATCCACCAGGCCCGCGCCCTGGAAGTGTCGCTCGCGGCCGAGGTCGGTCGCCGTGTCCATCAGGATCTGCTTGATCGTCATCGGCTGCCCCACGAGCTCGGCGTGCCGCGCCATGAGCAGGGCCGCGACGCCCGAGACATGCGGCGCAGCCATGCTGGTGCCGTCGAGCCGACCCATGCCGAGGCCCGGAAGCGGGCCGTCGATCTTCTCGCCCGGAGCCACCACGTCGGGCTTGCGCCGGCCGTCTCCCGTGGGTCCGCGGGAGGAGAAATAGCTCACCCCGTATTCGTGCGGCCGGTCGCGGTGCGTCGAGCCGACGGTGATCACCGCCTCGGTGTTGCCGGGGTCGTTGATGCTCATATCGGCGTAGCTGTTGTAGTCGCCCTCGCTGACGGTGAAGCGCTGGAAGCCGTCGTTGCCGGCCGCCGCCACCACGACCACACCCGACCGCACCGTCGCGTCGCAGGCCCGGCAGACCGGCGTCTGGCCGCAGGCGAAGTTCCGCACGTCGTGCTCCAGGCCGATGGACAGGTTCACGCCGTGAATGGTCAGGTAGCGGTTCCGCGCATTGATCCAGCGAACGAATTCCAGCGCCGCGATGACCGCGAACTCGGCGTCGGGAATGTTCTGGTCTTCGTTCAGGATGCGCAGGTCGTAGAGCTTGAGATCGGGGCAGACGCCCTCGAAGATGCTTCTGTCATCCTCCCGCCAGTCCCCTGCCAGCACGCCGGCGACGTGCGTGCCGTGGCCGTTCGGCTTGGCGCTCGGATCCCGCGACTCCAGCTTGTCCGGGCGGGTCTCCAGCAGCTGGGAGAGCACGGCCCAGTCGAAGGGGCGGCCGTTCCTGGCGTCGGCCTGCAGGCGTTCAAGCCACGCCGCCGCCTCGCTCTTCGACATGCCCAGCGCCACGAGCGCGTCCAGGGTCACCTTGTTCTTCGCCGGGTCGAGCAGGACGTCGTAGGCGGCGAAATCCCGCAGGCGGGTGAAGTCGTAGGCCTTGGTGACCCGCGTCTCGAAGCCACCGGCGGCATGGTCCCTGAACGCCGGGTGCGACCCGTCGATGCCGGAATCGATCACGGCCCAGGTCAGGTGCCGCGCCGAGGTCTTGAAGAGGCGCCGCGCCGCGTCGGCTTTCACCGTTTCGCTCGAGCGCCCCATCTGGGTCACCTCGCGATTGAGCGCCACCTGCCAGATCGACCGCTTTCCTCGCGCCTCTTCCAGAACCGGGTCCACCGAGATCGTGGGCGCTCCGTTGAGGATCTCCGCCAGCGACTTGACGTCCGGCGGCAGGTCGTTCGGCCGTTCCTCCGAGATCGCCGCGATCGCCTCGGGTTCGTCGGCGATCATCAGCAGGTAGAGCAACGCGACCCTCAGGTCCGGCGACAGGCTCGCCCGCCTGTCACGCAACAGCGCCACCAGCCTCTGCAGGGTAAGGCCGCCGGGCTGCGCCATGCCGATCAACTCCCGCAGGCGCACCACGCCCTCCGGAACGTTCGCGCCCGTCATCGGCAACAGGATGTTCAGGAAGATGTCGCGCGTGGCGTGGATGGCGACGAAGCCTTCCAGCGGGAAGATTCGCGTGTCGCCGCCCTGTCCCCCAGGCGCACGCCTGGTGATCTCGTCGTGCAGCTCGTTCGCCAGGCGGGCCGCCGGAAGGCTGTCCATCGGCGTGAGCAGGAGATCGACGGGCGTCCTCGGCCGTTGGCCATATGCCGCCCAGACGTCGATCAGCACGGCGCTTTCATGGAGCAGGCGCGGCCCCGCGCGCCCGATCATCAGCAGTTCCTGGATGAAGCCTCTCGACAGTCGCATACGCCGGCCCCTGTTCCGGCGGCGCCGTTCCTGCGGTTCAACACCCCGCGTTAGATGCGCCACCCCTTACGCGCAGCCGAGGGTTGCACACCGCCGATGACAGAACAATGTCTGGCAACGCTTGCCCATCCGCGCGAGTTCTTGGAGACGCCCTTTCGGAGACGCCGATGTCTGCCCGTCGCCCCCCCCGCCTCGCCCCATTGCTGAGCGCGCTCGCCCTGGCCGCCTGCTCCAGCGGCTCCAGCGACCCCTTCGTGGGCTTCGGACCCAACCCGCCGCTCAAGGCGCCGCAGCAGAGCCTGATCCCCACGGTCGGCGTGCCCGACGTGGTGGGCTGGCCGGCCGGCGCCGCGCCCAAGGCTCCGCCGGGCTTCACGGTCACGCGGTACGCTCAGGGCCTGGACCACCCGCGCTGGCTGCTGGTGCTGCCGAACGGGGATGTCCTGGCGGCCCTGTCAGCCTCCGAGCCCAGCAAGGCCGACAAATCCAACAAGGGGATCAAGGGCTTCTTCCAGAAGATGCTGATGAAGAAGGTGGGCTCGGCGAAGCCCAGTCCGAACAAGATCGTCCTGTTGCGCGACGCGGACGGTGACGGCGTGGCCGAGACCAAGAGCGACTTCGCCACCGGCCTGAAGCAGCCCTTCGGCATGACCCTCGTGGGCGGCCTGCTCTACGTGGCCAATTCGGACGGCGTCGTGGCCTTCCCCTACCAGCCTGGCGCGGTGGCCGTGCCGGGAACAGGCACCAAGGTATTCGACCTACCCGGTCCCCCGATCAATCACCATTGGACTAAGAACGTCGTCGCCAGTCCCGACGGATCGAAGCTCTACGCCACCGTCGGCTCGAACTCGAACATCGGCGAAAACGGCATGGAGAACGAGGTCGGCCGCGCTGCGATCTGGGAATATGACATGCGCACCGCCAAGGCGCGCGTCTTCGCCACCGGCATCCGCAACCCCAACGGCATCGACTTCGAGCCGACCACGGGCGTGATGTGGACCGTCTCCAACGAGCGCGACGAGATCGGCAACGACCTGCCGCCCGACTACCTGACCAGCGTGAAGGACGGCGGCTTCTATGGCTGGCCCTACAGCTACTGGGGCCAGAACGTCGACAAGCGGGTGAAGCCGCAGAATCCCGCCCTTGTGGCCTCGGCCCTGAAGCCCGACTACGGCCTGGGCCCGCACACCGCCTCGCTGGGCCTGACCTTCTATCGCGCCGACGCCTTCCCGGCCGCCTACAAGGGCGGCGCCTTCATCGGCCAACATGGATCGTGGAACCGCAAGCCGCTGAACGGCTATCGCGTCGTCTTCGTGCCGTTCGCGGGCGGCCGGCCCCAGATGCCCCCCCAGGCCTTCCTGACCGGCTTCCTGAACGCCGACGACAAGATCCAGGGCCGCCCGGTGGGCGTCACCGTCGATTCGAAAGGCGCGCTGCTGGTCGCCGACGACGTCGGCGGCATCGTCTGGCGCGTGACGCCCGCCGCCGGAGCGACGGGCGCAGCGCCGGGCGTCAGCCCATCTTGAAGACGCAGACCTTGTTACCGTCCAGGTCGCGGAAATAGGCGCCGTAGAACGTCGGCAGGCGTTGGCCGGGCGCGCCGTCGCACGTGCCGCCCGCGGCGAGGGCGGCGGCATGGGCCGCGTCGACCTGTTCCTTGGTGGCGGCCGGCAGGCCGAACATGGTGCCGTTGCCCGCGGTCGCCGGCTGTTCGTCGTAGGGCTTGCTGACGGCGATCATGCCGGGCGTGGCGCTGGAGCCGTAGAACTGCATGCGGTCGCCGTTGGCGAAGGTGCGCTTGCCGCCCAGCGGCGCGAGCACCGCGTCATAGAACTTGGAGGCCTTCTCGAGGTCGTTGGTGCCGATGGTGGCGTAGCCGATCATGGTGGAATCCCCTTCTTGAGATCCCGACCCTAGCGGATGACCTGCGCGGAAGCGCAAGCGGCGCGTGACGTGGCCGCCCCGACCGGTCCAGTATCCCTCGGACAGTTCGGGGGAGCGTGACATGCGCGGTGTGGTCTGGGGTTTGGTGGCGGCGCTGCTGGCGGGCGCGGCCCACGCCGAGGTTTCCAGCGCCGTGCGACAGGAGGCGGCGACGGTCGCCGGACTACAGGCGCCCGCCGAGCTGATCGTCGACCGTTGGGGCATCCCGCACATCTACGCCGCCTCCAGCCGCGACGCCTTCTTCCTGCAGGGTTGGAACGCCGCCCGCGACCGGCTCTGGCAGATCGATCTCTGGCGCAAGCGTGGCTTGGGCCGCCTGTCCGCCAGCCTTGGGCCGGCCTATGTCGCCCAGGATCGCGCGACGCGCCTGTTCCTCTACCGTGGCGACATCGCCACCGAGTGGGCGGCCTATGACCCCGGCGGCAAGGCGGCGGCCGAGGCGTTCGCGGCGGGCATCAACGCCTACGTCGGCGAGGTTCGCGCCGGCAAGCGGCCCCTGCCCGTCGAGTTCAAACTCACCGGAAGCCAGCCCGAGGACTGGAGCTCCGAAGACATCGTACGCATCCGCAGCCACGCGCTGGTCTCGAACGTCACCTCCGAGGTCGCCCGCGCCCGGGCGATCTGCGCGGGCGGCGCCGCGGCCGACACCCTGCGCCGCAAGCTGGAGCCCGCCCACAAGGTGGTCATGCCCAAGGGCCTCGATCCGTGCGAGGTCCCCGCCGACGTCCTGAAGGACTATGTGCTCGCCACGGAGCAGGTCGATTTCAAGCCGCTCGAACCCAAGGCCCTGGCCCAGGTGATCGACGAGCGCGCGGCGGAGGGCTCCAACAACTGGACCATCTCCGCGGCCCGCAGCGCGACCGGGCGGCCCATCCTGGCCAACGACCCGCACCGCGCGGTCGGCGCCCCCTCCCTGCGCTACATCGCCCATCTGGATGCGCCGGGCCTGTCGATCATCGGCGCCGGAGAGCCCGCCCTACCCGGCGTTTCCTTCGGCCACAACGGGACAGCCGCCTGGGGGCTGACGATCTTCTACGTCGACCAGGAAGACCTCTACGCCTACGAGACCAAGGGCGCCGCCTACCGCTACAAGGGCGGCCTCGAGCCGATGACGGTGGTCAAGGAAACCATCGAGGTGAAGGGCGAGGCTCCGCGTGAGGTGGAACTGCGCTTCACGCGCCATGGCCCGGTGCTCTGGCAGGACGACGCCAAGGGCCGGGCCTTCGCCATCCGCACCATCTGGAACGAGCCGGGCCTCGCCGGCTACTACGGCTCCTCGCGCATGTGGCGGGCCAAGGGCTGGGACGATTTCCAGGGCGCCCGCGACAAGTGGGGCGCTCCGCCGCTGAACCTGGTCTACGCCGACACCAAGGGCGACATCGGCTGGTCCGCCGCCGCCCGCACGCCGGTGCGGCCCAATTGGGATGGCCTGATGCCCGTGCCCGGCGACGGCCGCTACGAATGGGCGGGCTTCGTCGAGGATGGCGGCCTGCCGGTGACCAAGAACCCAGCCGAGGGCTATTTCGCCACGGCCAACGCCATGAACATCCCGGCCGAGCCCGCCTATCCGCGCGATAAGCGCAAGCTGGGCTTCGAGTGGGCCGACCCCACTCGCACCCAACGCATCCACGAGGTGCTGGACGCGCTGCCGAAGTCCACGCTCGCCGACTCGATGGCGCTGCAGACCGACAGCGTCAGCGCGCAGGCGCGCCGCGGCGTCGCCCTGGTGAAGTCGCTGGAGAGCCACGATCCGGGCGTCGCCAGCGCGCTCGCCCTGCTCAAGGTCTGGGACGCCAACGAGACCACCGGCAGCGCCGCCGCGGCCATCTACGAAACCTGGGCGAACAAGCACCTCGGCCGCCACACCATCGTCGCCTCGGGCCTCCCGCCGGCCGCCCGGAAGCTGCTGGGCGCGGGTTCGCCGGACCCGATCCTCACCTGGCTGGAGGCCCAGCCCGCCAAGGTGCGCGACCCGATCCTGCTCTCAAGCCTCGCAGACGCCGTCGGCGAGCTGCGCGGCCGCCTGGGACCCGACATGGCCACCTGGACCTGGGGGCGGCTGCACCAGGCGAAGTTCGTCCCCGCCATCGCCGCCCTGGCCGACCCTCAACTCGCCGCCCAGATGACCGTGGGGCCGCTGCAAGTGCCGGGCTCGGCTTCGACGCCGAGGGCCGCCTCCTGGCGCTCGGAGGATTTCCAGCAGACCGCCGGTGCCTCGGTGCGGGTGGTGCTCGACGTGGGCGCCTGGGACAACTCCATGGCCATTAACAGCCCCGGCCAGTCCGCCGACCCGATGAGCCCGCACTACCGCGACCTGTTCCCGCTCTGGGCCGCCGGCGGCTATGTCCCGCTCCGCTTCAGCCGCGCGGCGGTCGAGGCGGACGCCGAGACGCTGATGCGCCTGACGCCCGCCTCCTAGCCGTTACCTCCAGCGGTAGGTCACGCCCACGCCGTACATCCGCGGCGCGCCGGCGATGAACGTCGGCAGGCCCAGGCTGTCGCCCGTGTTGCCGGCGTCGATGATGTAGTCCTCGTCGGTCAGGTTGGTGGCGAAGGCCTCCAGCGTCACCGGCGAGTCCTCGGCACTCCACGACACCCGCAGGTTCAGCAGGCCATAGGCCTTCTGGAACTCGTCCTGCACCTTGTCGGGCACGAAGTTTCCGGTCTGGAACGCCGGCAGGTCGTTGGTGTCGTCGAAGAACACCTTCGATTGCCAGGTGTAGCTTGGCCGCACCTCGATCTCGCCGTTGAAGGCGGGCACGCGGAACGAGGCCGCCACCGACAGCGAGTGGTCCGGCGACAGGCGGAAGCGGTTGCCGTCATAGGCCCCGCCATCGAACCGCGCGTGGCTGTAGGCATAGGTGGCCAGAAGGTCGAAGTTCGAGGTCACGGCCCAGTCCGCTTGAGTCTCGAAGCCGTAGGCCTTGGCCTTGCCCGCGTTGGTGATCACGAACAGCGTGCCCTGCTGCTCGACCGTCTGGAAGTTCTCGTAGTCGTAGCGATAGGCCGCCAGGTCCAGGCGCAGGCGCCGGTCCATCAGCGCCAGCTTGGCGCCGGCCTCGTAGCTGTCGACCGTCTCGGCCCTGACGGCGCCGAAGCGCGGCGGCGTGCCGGGCGCCGCCGGGCCCGAGGCGGCCAGCACCTCCGGCCGCCGCCCGCGTGCGAACGAGGCGTAGAGGTTGGCGTCGTCGCTCGCCGCATAGCGGGCCACCATGCGCCAGGTGACGCCGTCGTCCTTCAGGTCCTGTTTGAAGATGTCGCCGTTGTTGGTGGTCGGCTGGAAGGTCACCCCGAACAGCGGCAGGGCCGAGGCTGGGATCTGCTGCACGGTCGGGAGCGACAGGGCGCCCAGGATCTGCTGCGCCGTGGCCAGCGCCGCAGGCGTGCCCGCCGCGGCGATCTGCGCTGCGCCGATGGCGCCGCCCAGCACGCTGCGTCCGCCCACGACCCGCGAGCCGAAGCCGGTGGTCTTGTCGTCGCGCGTGAACCGGACCCCCGCCGAGACCGCCAGCTTGTCGGTCACCTTGAAGGTCCCGTCGGCGAAGACATCGAACGAGTCGAGGTCGCTGTTGCTGGACGTCTCTTCCATGTGGTTCGAGCGGAGGTTGCCCGCAATGGCCGCCGCCTGAGCCGGGCTCAGCACGATGCGGTTGCCGCTGAGCTGCGCCACCAGCCCGCGCAGCAGCGCGCCGGTGAAGGCCGTGTTGCCGAACACCGCCGACGGCGCCGGCACGTCGGCCGGCAGGCCCAGGCCCGCCGCGCCCGCGTTGAGCTGGCCGGTCACCACCGCCAGGCCGATCCGCTCGTCGAACTGCAGCGGGACGCGCTGCCGGTCCTTGGCCTTGAAGATGTCGCCGCCGACGAAGCCGCGGAAACGGCCGCCGTTGTCGTAACTGAGCCGGAACTCCTGGCTCCATTGCTCGCCCTTCGCGTCGTTCAGTCCGGTGAGGATCCCCAGGGACAGGCCATCCGGGTCGAACATCTCCTTCGAGCGATAGCGGCGGTAGGCGCTGATCGAGTTCAGCGTCAGGGCATCCGTCAGCTTGAATTCGCCCAGGCCGGTGTAGCCGGTGACCATCCGGTCGACGCCCAGCTTGCCGCTCTCGAAGTTCAACGGCGCCGCCAGGGCCGCCGCACTCTGCGGCCGCGTGTCGCCCAGCACCTGGCCGGTGACCGGATCGGTGGGGCGGAAGCCGTGCGATTTGAACGACGTGCCGGTCGGCTCGTCCTTCTGGTAGTTGGCGATCAGGTCGAAGCCGGCGCGGTCGGACGGCTCGAAACGCAGCGCCGCGCGAAAGGCGCTGGTGTCGACCGACTGGAAGGCGTCGCCGCCCAAGGCGTTCTTCACGTAGCCGTCGCGCGACTTCAGCCGGCCCGACAGACGCAGCGCCAGCTGGTCGCTCATCGGCAGGTTCACCGCCGCCTCGCCCAGCCTGTACTCGTAGTTGCCGCCCTCGACCTTCACGTAGCCATCCAGCTCGGCCGTCGAGGCCTTCTTCTGGATCAGGTTCACGCCGCCGATCAGTGCGCCCCGGCCGAACAGCGTCGACTGCGGCCCCTTGGCCACCTCCACCCGCTCCAGGTCGAACAGCTCGACATACGAGCCCTGAGCCTTGGAGATCGAGACGCCGTCCTGGAACACCGAGGCGCGCGCCTCGGAATAGCTGTCCGTGGAGTCCGAGGTGATGCCGCGCATCACGAAGCCGGGGTTGTTCGGCGACTGGTCCTGCACCTCGAAGCCGGGCGTGAACAGCGACAGGTCGGCGAAGTCCTGGACGCCCAGGGCCTCCAGCCGCTCGGCGCCATAGGCCGTCAGCGAGATCGGCACGTCGATGGCCGCCTGCTGGGTCTTCTGGGCGGTGACGACGATCTCCTCGATCGCCTGGCCTTCCTCGGCCATCGCCGGCGCGGCGAACATGGCGAAGGCGCTCGTCGCGGCCAGCAGCCGCGCGCGTGACATGGTCATTGGTCTATCCCCTGCGCAAAGCGCGCAGGCGCGGCCCTAGCGTGGCTGTACGACGGTCGCGTGACGAAACCTGCAGCGCCCTGGCTCCACGTCAACTTCGCCCGCGACTGCGGCGCCGATGCCGCAATCCCTTGCCGGATAAGGGATTGGCGTTATCCGCCGCGCCCGGCTGGGCCGCGCCGCGGTTCGTGCCATGATGGCCGCCTGCAAAGCCGGAGCGCCTACCCCATGGTCTTCTGGATCGCGAGCCTCGCCGGCCTGGTGGTCGCCTATCTGCTTGGGGCGACGCCTACCGGCTACCTGGCCGGCCGGCTTCTGAAGGGCATAGACATCCGCGAGCACGGCTCCGGCTCGACCGGCGCCACCAACGTCCTGCGAACCCTCGGGAGCGGACCCGGCGCCGTCGTGCTGCTGATCGACGTGCTCAAGGGCGCCGCCGCCATCGTCTTCGCGGCCTGGTTCTATCCCTGGCTCGCGACGCCGCCGGCCTGGACGCCCTGGGCCGTGTGCCTCGCGGGGCTTGCCGCGCTGCTGGGCCACAGCCGCTCGATCTGGCTGGGCTTCACGGGTGGCAAGTCCGTCGCCGCGGGCCTCGGCGTGCTGCTGGCCCTGTCTTGGCCAGTCGGCATGGGCGGCCTGGCGGTGTTCGGCGTCGCGGTGGCGATCTTCCGGATCGTGTCCCTGGGTTCGATCCTTGCGGCCGTCACCGCGATCGTCCTCGCTTGCGCACTGCCGCATCCGCTGGCCTATCGGCTGATGGTGATCGCCGGCGGCCTCTATGTGGTCTTCCTGCACCGGGCCAACATCGGCCGGCTGCTGGCCGGGACCGAGCCGCGCCTCGGCCAGGCCCCCCGGCCGGGCTAGACCCGCCCCGTCACCGGCATCAGCGCGCCCGTCACCGCGCGGGCCGCCTCGCTGGCCAGGAACAGCATCACCGCCGCCAGGTCCTCGGGCGCCACCCAGATCGACGGGTCGGTCCCCGGCATGTCGGAGCGGTTCTGCGGCGTGTCGATGATCGAGGGCAGCACGGCGTTCACGGTCACGCCGTCGCCCTTCAGCTCGTCGGCCAGCGCCTGGGTCAGGCTATGGACGCCCGCCTTGGCGGCCGCGTAGGCGCCCATGCCCATCCCCGCCTTGAGCGCGGCGGCCGAGCCCACATTGACGATCCGGCCCGCGGCGCTGCGCTTCAGGTGCGGGATCGCCGAGCGGCTGGCGTTGGCGGCGGTCAGCACGTTCAGCCGGTACATCGCGGGCCAGCTGCCGATCGAGCCCTCCTGCAGTGTCTCCCAGGTGAAGCCGCCCGCGATGTTGAGCAGGGCGTCGATCCCGCCGAAGCGGTCGGCCACGGCGTCCATCGCCGCGCCGGCCTGCACCGCGTCGGTCAAGTCCACGCCCGGCAACACCAGGACGTCGTCGCCCGATGGCGATGCGGCCGGCGCACCCTTGGCGAAGTCGATCAGCGCGAGCCGAGCGCCCTGCGCGGCGGCCGCCTTGGCGACGGCCTGGCCCAGCACCCCGAAAGCGCCCGTGATCGCGATCACCCGTCCGGCCATGTCCTACCTCGCAAAGGAAACGGCCGGGGATCGCTCCCCGGCCGCTCCTCAAAACCGCATTTCGCGCAGCGTTGCTAGAGCCGCTCGACGATCGTGACGTTGGCCATGCCGCCGCCTTCGCACATGGTCTGCAGGCCGTACTTCTTGCCGCGCGCCTTCAGAGCGTAAAGCAGGGTGGTCATCAGCTTGGTGCCCGAGGCGCCCAGCGGGTGGCCCAAGGCGATGGCGCCGCCGTTGACGTTCACCCGCTCCGGATCGGCGCCCAGCTTCTGGATGAACGCCACCGGCACCGAGGCGAAGGCCTCGTTCACTTCGAACAGATCGATGTCGTCGATCGACATGCCGGCGCGCTTGAGCGCGCGCTCGGTGGCCGGGATCGGGGCTTCCAGCATGATCACCGGGTCGTGGCCCAGCAGCGACATGTGGTGGACGCGGGCCAGCGGCGTCAGGTTGTGTTCCTTCAGCGCCTTCTCCGACACGATCATCACGCCCGAGGCGCCGTCGCAGATCTGGCTGGAGGTCGCCGCCGTGATCCGGCCGCCCTCGCGCAGCAGCTTCACGCCGCGCATGCCGTCCAGGCTGACGTCGTAGCGGATGCCCTCGTCGCTATCGTGGCGCACCACATTGCCTTCGGCGTCCAGACCGTCGATGGCCAGGATCTCGTCCTTGAACGCGCCGCCCTGCGTGGCCGCGATGGCGCGCTGGTGGCTGTTGTAGCCGAACTCGTCCAGCTGGTCCTTGGTCAGGCCATACTTCTCGGCGACCATTTCGGCGCCCATGAACTGGCTGAACTGGATGTTGGGATAGCGCTCTTCCTGGCGCGGGCTCTTGGGAATGCCGAAGCCTTCCTTGGCCGGCAGCGAGACCGACAGGCCCATCGGCACCCGGGTCATGCTCTCGACGCCCGACGCGATCACGATGTCCATGGTGCCGCTCATCACGGCCTGGGCCGCGAACTGCAGCGCCTGCTGCGAGGAGCCGCACTGGCGGTCCACCGAGGTGGCCGGCACGCTTTCCGGCAGCTTGGAGGCCAGCACGGCGTTGCGGCCGATGTTGGTGGACTGCTCGCCCACCTGCATCACGCAGCCCATGATCACGTCCTCGACGGCGGCCGGGTCCACGCCCGTGCGGTCCATGAGCTCGTTCAGCGTCACCGCGGCGAGGTCCGCCGGGTGCCAGCCGCGCACGCGCCCACCCTTGCGGCCGCCGGCAGTGCGGGTCGCGGCGACGATATAGGCCTCGGCCATCTCATTGCTCCCAATGTCTGTTCGCGCCGCCCTCGGCGCTTCGCGTCAGCATGTAGGCGGGGCGCCGCTGCGTAAGACAACGGAGCGTGACGCCAGCGTCACGTCCGTCGAAGCCTCACACATTTGTAAGGCGGCGTTCGGGGCGGCTGAAAGCTCGTGGCGCGATCCCTTGGGGCGTCGGGTCGCTCATGACCCCATGCGCAACAGGAACAAGACTATGAACCTTCGCTTCGCCGCCGCGGCCCTGGCCGCCGTCACGCTCGCCGGCGCCCCGGCCCTCGCCCTCGCCCAGGGCTCGACCGAGGCCTCGACGCCGGTCCCGAACCCGCCGGCCAAGATGGCGACGCACAAGACGGCTCATCACGCCAAGGCCAAGCCCGCCGCCAAGAAGGCCGCGGCGAAGACCGAAGCCAAGACCGCCAAGTAGGATCGCCCCCTCCACTGTCATCCCGGTCGCAGGCCCGCCCCGCGCGTCGCAGGGCCGGGATGACAGATCTCGTTGGTTCCTCGGCTAGTTCGAGAACGTCCGCGCCAGGATCTTCTCCAGCCATTCGCGGTCGACGCCGTCGAACGCCGCCGGTGTTTCGGAGTCCACGTCGAACACCGCGATAAGCCGCCCTTCCGCGTCGAACACCGGCGCCACAATCTCGCTGGCCGACCGGCTGTCGCAGGCGATGTGGCCGGGAAACGCATGTACGTCCTGAACCACCTGGGTCTGGCGCGTGGCCGCCGCTGTCCCGCACACTCCGCGCCCGAACGCGATCCGCATGCAGCCCAGCGTGCCCTGGTAGGGACCGACCACCAGCTCGTCGCCCTTGGCCTCGTCCACCACGTAGAAGCCGGTCCAGAAATAGTGGCTGAAGCTGTTGGACAGCATCGAGCTCACCGTCGCCATCCGCGCCACCCGATTGGGCTCGCCGTCCAGCACCGAGGCAATCTCCTCAGCCACCGCCGCATAGCGCTCCGCCTTCTCGGCGGGCAGGATCAGGTCGTTGAATGCTTCGGCCATGGTGGGGATGTAGCGACGCGCGCGCGGCTGAACCAGTCCTGCTCGCCCGCCCCTCGCGCCTCGCGCGGGCTGCCCGCGAGAATTCGCGCAACAGGGGCAAGGACTTGAGCCCCGGCCGCAACTAGCGCTCTTGCCGTGCCAGGGGTCGGGAGAGCCCCTGAAGACCTCGCTTCGGGGGGAGCAGGAATGCAGTTCATTCTGAGCGCCGTCGGCGAATATCTCGCCTGGTCGCAGCAGGCCGGCGTGTTCGGCGCGATGGCCGACGCCCTGCGCGAAGCCGAGGCCATCCTAGAGCGCGACCCCGCCTGCGAGGCCGTCGAGATCTTCGCCGAAGGCCGTTTCCTGCGCGACGTCGAGCGCCGCCCGAACTGAGAGGCGCTTCAAGCCTTCGTCGGCTTGGCGCCCTAGGCGAGCGACTTCAGAGCCCGGTTGAGCAGGTCCAGCGCCGCCGCCGCGAAGGCGCGCATGTTCGCCGACCGATCCTCCGAGCCGGTCTCGACGGTCAGCACCGCTTCCACCGGACCCGTCACCGCCACGCAGGTGTGTCCCGCGGCGTCGCCGTACGGGTTGCCCGTCGGCCCCGCCGCCCCGGTTTCGGAGATGCCCCAGGTCGCGCCGTAACGCTCCACCTGGTTGCGCGCCAGCAGCAGCGCATAAGGTTCGCTGGCTGAGCGGATGCCGGTCAGCGCCTCCTTCGGGATGTCGGTCAGCAGCACGCGGGCCTTGGCCGTGTAGACCACCGCTCCACCGAGATAGTAGGCGCTGGCGCCCGGCACGCTCAGCAGCGCCGCCGAGATCAGCCCGCCGGATGAGCTCTCGGCCACCGCGATCTTCTCGCCCCGCGCCTTCAGAGCCTCGCCGATCTCCGCCGCCAGGGCTTCCAGCTCGTCCATACCGATCCTTCCACTTGGCCAAACGCCTGTTCGTCGCCCATGATGGGGTCATTCAAACAGAAAGCCATACTGTCGGGAGGATTTGATGGACGCCCAGTCGCAGTGGACCGGCCTGGACGCAGGCCGCCTGGAGCGCATCACCGAGCATCTGGAGCGCAACTATATCGGTCCGGGCAAGATCCCTGGGTGCCAGGTCAGCGTCGCCCGACACGGCCACCTGGCCTATTTCAAGTCCTTCGGGTCGATGGATCTGGAGCGCGGCAAGGCGACCCGCGACGACACGATCTACCGCATCTATTCCATGACCAAGCCGATCACCTCGGTGGCGCTGATGACGCTGTACGAGCGCGGGCATTTCCAGCTCAACGACCCCGTCTCGCGCTTCGTCCCGTCGTGGAAGGACCACCGGGTCTGGATCTCGGGCGAAGGCGCCGACATGAAGACCGAGGCTCCGGTGCGCCCGGTCACCTTCCGCGACGTGCTCTGCCACACCGCGGGGCTCACCTACGGCGGCGGCCTGCCGGGCGTCGGCATCCAGCACCCGATCGACAAGGTCTACCGTGAGCTCAAGGTTCGCTCGCTGGGCTCGACCGACTCCATGCAGACGTTCATGGACAAGCTCAGCCAGGTGCCGCTGCGCTATCAGCCGGGCGCCGCCTGGATGTACTCGCTCGCCACCGACGTCTGCGGCGCCCTGGTCGAGATCATCTCGGGCAAGCCGTTCGCCCAGTACCTCGACGAGGAAATCTTCGGCCCGCTGGGTATGAAGGACACCGCCTTCCAGGTCGCGCCGGAGAAGAAGGACCGCTTCGCGGCCAACTATCAGCGCGGCCCCGAGAAGAAGCTCAAGCTGATCGACGACCCAGAGACCTCGGCCTACAATTTCGAGCCCGGCTTCAAGTCGGGCGGCGGCGGCCTGACCGGCACCAGCGCCGACTACTTGCGCTTCTGCGAGATGCTGCGCCGCGGCGGCGAGCTGGACGGCCATCGCGTCCTGGGTCCGCGCACCCTGGCGCTCATGCACATGAACCATCTGCCCGGCGGCAAGCAGCTCACCGAGTGCGCCTTGGGCGGCTTCTCCGAGACGGCCTACGACGGCGTGGGCTTCGGCCTTGGCTTCGCGTCCACCATGGGCGAGGTGGAGTCCGGCGGCCTGGGCGCCGGCGACTACTATTGGGGCGGCGCCGCCTCGACGATCTTCTGGGTGGACCCGAAGGAGGATCTCTGCGTGGTCTTCATGACCCAGCTGATGCCGTCGGGCACCTTCAACTTCCGCGGTCAGCTCAAGAGCATCATCTACAGCGCGATCATCGACTGAAGCCTTGAAGACGCTGCTGACACGCCGGTGTCAGCAGTGGTCGCCTATCCCTTGGCCTGGACCGAGGGAGACGGGCAATGGCCTACGACGGCTACGACGACGGACGACGCGACTTCCATTTCCTCTACGGGCGCTGGACCGTGGAGCACCGCCGGCTCAAGGTGCGCGGCGCGGGCGCCGACGACTGGGACGTCTTTCACGGCGTCACCTTCTGCCAGGGCCTGATGGGCGGGCTGTGCAACGTCGACGAGAACGACTTCCCCGAGCGCGGCTTCCAGGGGCTGTCGTTCCGCACCTTCGATGTGCAGGCGCGGCAATGGGCCATCTACTGGGTCAACAGCCAGACCGGCGGCCTGCAGGACCCGGTCTTCGGCCGCTTCGAGGACGGGATTGGACTGTTCTTCGGCGACGATGTGGACGGCGACCGCCCGGTGAAGGTCGTTTATCGTTGGGACCAGATCACCTCGGCCTCCGCCCGCTGGAGCCAGGCCTTTTCGTACGACGACGGCGAGACCTGGGAGACCAACTGGACGATGGCCTTCACCCGCACCGCCTGAGAGGCCATGACCGAGCACATCGTTTCGCTGGGCGCGCTGTTCCTGCTGGCGCTCGGAACGTCCGTGATCCCCGGGCCATCCAACTTCCTGACCATGCGGGTGGCCATGCGGCGGGGCCGCGGGCCGGCCCTGGCCACCGCGCTCGGCACGACGCTGGGCTGCGTGATCTGGTGCGCCGCCGCGGCGATCGGCTTGGCCGCCCTGCTCGCCGCCGCGCCGTGGCTCTACAAGATCCTGCGCATCGGCGGCGGCGCGTACCTGATCTGGTTCGCCATCGCGCTCTGGCGCGCCAAGCCCGAGCCCGAGGCGGTCGAGCCCCCTCCGGGCGCGGCCAAGGCCGCCTTCTGGCAAGGCCTCGCCATCTGCCTGACCAACCCGAAGTCGGTGCTGTTCTTCGCCTCGGTCTTCTCGGCCTACGTCGGCCCCAACACGCCGGGCTGGGTGCACTGGGCCGCAGTGGTGGTGGTCACCGCCACCTGCCTGCTGTGGCAGGCCGGCCTGGCGCTCGCCTTCTCGTCCCTGCGCGCCGCCACCGCCTATGCGCGGGCGCAGAAGCCGCTGGATCGCGGCGCGGCGGGCCTGATGGGCGCGTTCGGCCTCTCGCTGCTCTGGACCTGGGGCTGAGGCGGGACTAAGCCCGGCTCATGCCGATGTCCCAACCCGACCTGGAAGCCGCCCTGCGCGAGGGCTTCCCCGACGCCGAGATCGAGGTCACCGACCTGGCCGGCGATGGCGACCACTACAAGGCCCGCATCGTCTCGGCCGCCTTCAAGGGCATGCCGCGCGTGCGCCAGCACCAGCTCGTCTACGCGTCGCTGAAGGGCAAGATGGGCGGCGAGCTCCACGCCCTGGCGCTCGAGACGTCTGCGCCAGCCTGACGCCTTGACCCTGCGGGCGTGCGTCCCTAGCTCTTGGCAGACGATTTTGCGCCGAAAGGGCGTCCGATGACCGACACGACCGCCACCGAGAACCCCGTCCACGACTGGATCGCCAAGTCCGTGGCCGAGCATCCCGTCATCCTCTTCATGAAGGGCGAGCCGGAACAGCCCCGCTGCGGGTTCTCGGCCGTGACCGTTCAGATCCTCGACCATCTCGGAGTCGAGTTCGTCGGCGTCGACGTGCTGCAGTCCGAGCCGCTGCGCGAGGGCATCAAGACCTTCTCCGACTGGCCGACCATCCCGCAGCTCTACATCAAGGGTGAGTTCGTCGGTGGCAGCGACATCGTGCGCGAGATGTTCCAGTCCGGCGAGCTGAAGACCATGTTGGAAGAACAAGGCCTTCTCACCGCGTGACGAAGCTGCTCGAACCGCCGGAGGGCCGGCAGGTCTTCCGCCTGACGTTCGAGCCCGCTGCAGACGACATCGACGAGAACGGCCACGTGAACAATGTGGTCTACCTCCGCTGGGCCCAGGACATGGGTGTCGCCCACTGGCGGTCCAAGGCGCCGGCCGACGCCCAGGCGACCTGGGCCTGGATCGCGCTGCGCCACGAGATCGACTACCGCCGCGCGCTCCTGCCGGGCGAGATCGCCCAGGCCCGCACCTGGGTCGCCGAGGCGCCCGAGGGCCCGCGCTTCGACCGCTTCATCCGCATCGACGGCCCTGACGGCCAGATGTGCGCCCAGGTCCACACTACCTGGGTCCTGATCGAGCAGGCCACCGGGCGGCCAAGACGGGTGCCCGGCTGGATCCCGGAGATGTTCACTTAACCGGCGTCGGCGATGGCTTGGTCGGCGCTGCGTCATCGTCGTCCGCCGTCGCATCGTCGACGTCCCGGCTCTCGACGCGGTCCCCATTCAGCATGGCCCGGGCCATGCTGGCCGCCCGTCCTCCGTGCGGGTTGTTCAGGACCGGCGCCAGCACCTTCGCGGCCTCGTCGCGGCGTCCTTTCTGGACCAGCGCCACGCCAAGCCGGAACGAGTTCTCCTCCACCGCCGGCGCCAGCAGGCGAGCTTCCCTCAGCGCGGCCAGGTCGTTGTCCGTCGGGAAGGACGGTTCGATGGAACGGCTGAGGGCATAGGCGTAGAGCGTGCGGAAGTCGTCCTTGTCGAGCTGATAGGCCTTGGCCAGCAGGGGCCTCGCGGCGCGATATCGAGCCTCCCGTTCGTCGCCATTCCGCATGCCCGCCATGATCTGGCCTGAGCCGGCCAGCAGCAGGTCCTCCACGTCGTCGCCCTTCGCGGCCACGCGTCTCCGCATGATCGCCTCGCCGGCCGCCACATCGCCCATCACGAATTCCGCTCGCGCCAGCGTCCGCTCGGCCAGAGCGTCGCCTGGGTACTTTGCCGCCTTGCGACGCACGCCAGCGAGGAAGTCGGCGTCCACCCGCCCGGTCGGAGCGAGAACCAGCCTCATCTCGTCCAACAGGAGGTCATCCGCGCTCCGCGGCAGGGCGGTCACCAGCATCTGAGGCGCGAGGTTGGGGTTCCCGACGCCGATCATGGGCAGTTTCTGATACCTTTTCAGGGCGGCGTTGAGCTCCGGAATGGTCATGCCGGTCGCGCTCTGGAACGACTTCACCGGGTCCTTGCCGTCCGCGATGGCGCGGATCGCTTGATCCAGCTGCGCCGCGCGTTTTTCGTCGCTGCGCATGTAGTGGGTGAGCAGCCAGGCCTGCGAATAGTAGGCGTTCGCCCGCTCGGGACGCGTCTCCGCGGTGGTTTTGGACAGGAGGTCGTCCCACGGCAGCCAGACATCGTTGAAGATCGCGTAGGCGCGCGCCTGATTGTAATTCCCGACCTTGATCTGATCCTTCGTGATCTCCGTGGTCATGAAGTATTCCGCCCAGCCTTCGATGAACCAGGCGGGATAGGCGACCGGGAAGTTCTCGAGCATGAAGTGGTGGGCGTACTCGTGGAACAGCACGTCGTCAGAGCCGAGGCCGCCGCCGTTCCTTACCGCGAAGGCGAAGACGCCCTCGTTCATGGCGCTGTAGAAGCCCTGCGTGTACTTCCGCGACCATGGCCGAACGCGCCTCAGTTCGCCCTCGCTCGACAGCAGGAAGACCTGAACCTTGGTCCCGACCGGGCGGTCCTTCGTCGACGGGTGGAAGACGCGCAGCAGCCAATCATAGGTGGTCAACTTCGTGGCGAAGTCCCTGACCGCGCGCTCGTTGCCCTGGCCATAGACCACGAACCGGTCCGTCTCCGCACGGATCCATGCGGCGTGCGCTGGCCCGGCAAGGGCGAGGACGCCTACGACGCTCAACAAAAGGCGCGCCGCGCGACTCCAGTACGACATTGTCCCCCCGAACGCTCACTGGTTGCAGGAGGTTAGGGGCGCGCCTTCGACGTGTCGAGCCGGGCGGCGCAGGTCACCGCGCGACGTGCGTGAGCGTGCGGGACACGTTCGCCTAGAACCAAACGGCGTCCCACCGGTTAGTCAGGCATGCCCCAGTACACGTTGCACGTACCCGCCGCCCTGGCGTGGATTCCGCTCTGGGTGATCGGCCTGGCTTTGCTTGCCGCCGCCCTGGCCGTCGCCCTGACCATCCATGAACTCCTCGTCCGCGCGGTCGGCAGGGCCCTGCGCAATCGCAGCGAGTTCACCCGGTCCCTAATCCTGCGCACCCGCCCCCCGGGCCGCTATGCCCTCATCGTCCTCGCGTTGTCCTGGGCCACGCGGATCGCGCCCTTCTCGCCGGAGCAGGCGCGGCTCCTCCAGCACGGGCTGCTGGTCGCCTTCATCGTGCTGATCGGCTGGGTGGTGCTCACCGCCCTCGACATCGCCACGGCGATTCACCTGCGCAAGTATCGGGTCGACGTCTCCGACAACCTCCTGGCCCGCAAGCATCTCACCCAGGCGCGCATCCTGCGCCAGGCGACCGCCTCGCTGGTGATCATCGTCACGGCCGGGCTGGCGTTGATGACCATCCCCGGCGTCCGCCAACTCGGCGTCAGCCTGCTGGCCGCGGGCGGCGCGGCGGGCATCATCGTCGGCCTCGCGCTGCAGCCCGTGCTGTCCAACATCATGGCCGGCGTCCAGATCGCCCTTACACAGCCGATCCGCATCGACGACGCCGTGATCGTCGAGGGCGAGTGGGGCCGGGTCGAGGAGATCAACTCCACCTATGTCGTGGTCCGCATCTGGGACCTACGCCGGCTGATCGTGCCGTTGCGCTACTTCCTGGAGAAGCCTTTCCAGAACTGGACGCGCGAGTCCGCGGACCTGCTCGGGGTGGTCATGCTCTACGTGGATTACGCCGTGCCGGTCGACGCCATCCGCGAGCGCCTGAAGGATGTCCTCGAAGCCTCACCGCACTGGGACGGCAAGGTCTCCGTCGTGCAGGTCACCGACCTGAAGGAGCGTACGGTGGAGGTCCGCATCCTGGCCAGCGCGTCCAACGCCGGCGCAGCCTTCGACCTACGGTGCGAGATTCGGGAGAAGCTGCTGACCTGGCTCCGCGAGGTCCATCCGGAGGCGCTGCCCATCGATCGCCTGGAGATCCGGGGACCGGAAGCGGCCACGTCGCCGGCAGGGCGGCATGCGGGCGCGCAACAGGTCCAGTAGGCGGCGCGGCTGGCGCGCGCGGGAGGTCCCCAGCCCCCCGCCAAAGCAAAAGGCCCCGGATCGCTCCGGGGCCTTCGCAAATTCGCTTCGAGGTCGGCGGGGTCTTACGACGCGTAGAATTCGACCACGAGGTTCGGTTCCATCTTCACCGGGTACGGCACTTCGGCCAGTTCCGGCGCGCGGACGAACGTGGCGGCCATGCCCTTGGCGTCGACCGTGATGTAGTCGGGCGTGTCACGCTCGGACGAGCCGAGAGCTTCCAGCACCAGGGCCATGTTGCGCGAACGCTCGCGCACAGAGACGACGTCGCCCGGCTTCACGCGATAGGAGGCGATGTTCACGCGCTTGCCGTTCACCAGGACATGGCCGTGGTTGACGAACTGGCGGGCGGCGAACGGGGTCGGGACGAACTTGGAGCGGTAGACCACCGCATCCAGGCGCGACTCGAGCAGGGCGATCAGGTTCTCCGAGGTGTTGCCCTTGCGGCGCGCCGCTTCCGTGTAGATGCGGACGAACTGCTTCTCGGTGATGTTGCCGTAGTAGCCCTTCAGCTTCTGCTTGGCGCGGAGCTGCAGGCCGAAGTCCGAGACCTTCGACTTACGACGCTGGCCATGCTGGCCGGGGCCGTAGGCGCGGGTGTTGATCGGAGACTTCGGACGACCCCAGACGTTCTCGCCCATCCGGCGGTCGAGTTTGTACTTGGCGCTATGGCGCTTGGACATATTCCACTCTTCATTCGACGCGGGCCGGCGTCCCTTCAGGAGGAACGCGATTTCAACGGCGGCCTTGCATCAACCCGTCATAGATTTCCGGCCACGCGAGAGGCCCCGGCGGCTGGAAGGCGCGGTGTATGACGTCTGGGAAGTTGGGAGTCAAGGATAGCGGCCCCGACGCGCCGGGGTCGCGCCGCTTCGCAATGACGTCGACAAAGAACTGCGATGACCTTGGGGGAACTCCGCTACGGATCGTTCCAAGGCGCAAATAACGGGGAGTCTCGATCATGGCACGGATGAAGTTCGGCGCGTTCCTCGCCCCTCACCACCCCATCGGCGAGCACCCGATGCTCCAGATGCGCAACGACATCCGGCTGGCGGCCGAGCTCGACGCACTGGGTTATGATGAGTTCTGGGTCGGCGAGCACCACTCCACCGGGTGGGAGATGATCGCCTCGCCGGAGATGTTCCTGGCCGGCGTGGCCCAGCACACGCATCGCATCCGCCTGGGCACGGGCGTCGTCTCGCTGCCCTATCACCACCCCTTCAACGTCGCTCAACGCATGGTCCAGCTCGACCATATGAGCGGCGGTCGCCTGATCTTCGGCACGGGCCCCGGCGCCCTGCCCTCGGACGCTTACATGCTGGGCATCGACCCCATGACCCAGCGCGACCGCCAGGACGAGGCGATCGGCGTCCTGCAGCGGCTGTTCGCGGGCGAGCGGGTCACCCACAAGAGCGATTGGTTCACGCTCCAGGACGCGCGTCTCCAGCTCTTCCCGCTTCAGGAAGAGCTCCCGATGGTCACCGCCTCGTCGATCAGCCCCTCGGGCATGACGCTGGCCGGGAAATACGGTCTGGGCGTGCTCTCCATCGGTTCCAATTCCGATGCCGGCCTGGCCGCGTTGCCGACGCAATGGGGCTTCGCCGAGCAGGCCGCCGCCAAGTCCGGCAAGGCGGTCGACCGCAAGGACTGGCGCGTGTTGATGTCGTGGCACATCGCTGAGACCCGCGAGGAGGCCCGCGCCCAGGCTGGAGCCGGCCTCATGAAGTGGCACAACGAATACACCGTCGGCACGCTGATGCGGCCGGGCGCCGAGCTCTTCAAGAGCCCCGACGACGCGGTCGACCAGACCGCCTATGTGGACGGCGCCGCCTCTGTGATCGGCACGCCGGACGACCTGATCGCCGCGATCCGCAAGCTGCAGGCGTCGGCCGGCGGCTTCGGCGTGGTGCTGGGCTTCGTCCACGACTGGGCCAACCGCGAGAACACCTCCCGCAGCTGGGATCTGGTGGCGCGCTACGTGATCCCCGAAATTCAGGGCCTCCTCGAAGGCTATCGCACCTCGCGCCAGTACGTAGTCGAGCACCGGGAATCGTTCGAGCGCGCCGGCCAGGCCGTGCTGAGCAAGATCATGTCGCACGAAGGCGCGGCGGCCGCCCTGAAGGAAGGCATGGCCGCGGGCGCCGCGATGCGCTCGCCCAACGCCCCGGATCTCGACAAGGCGGCCCGCGATCTCGAGCAGAAGGGCGGGTAACCTCGCCGCGGCGGCGCATCGATAGAGGTACGAGATGGGCGCGAACGGACGACAGTCGATCTTCATCACCGGCGCTGCGTCGGGCATGGGCCGCGAGACGGCGCGCCTGTTCGCCGGCAAGGGCTGGTTCGTCGGCGGCTTTGACGTGAACGACGCGGGGCTGGCCGCCCTGCGCGACGAACTGGGGCCGGGCAACTGCTTGGTCCGCCGTCTCGACGTCACCGACCGCGAGGACTACCGCCTGGCGCTGGAGGCGTTCGGCGAGGCCACCGGCGGCGCCATGGACATCCTCTACAACAACGCGGGCATCGGCCGCGGCGGGCCCTTCGCCGACCAGCCGTTCGAGGATGTGCTGGCGGTGGTGAACGTCAACCTGATCGGGGTCCTGATCGGTATCCACACGGCGCTACCGCTGTTGAAGGCGACGCCGGGATCCATGTGTTTCACGACCTCCTCGTCCTCGGCCACGTTCGGCATGCCCGGCATCGCGGTCTATTCGGCGACCAAGCACGCCGTGAAAGGGCTCACCGAGGCGCTGTCAGTCGAGTTCAAGGCGTTCGGGATCAAGGTGGCCGACGTGCTCCCCGGCCTGATCGACACGCCAATCCTCCCGCCCGGCGCCGTTGAGAGCGCGCCCAAGGACGGGCCCTTCCGCGCCATCCCGCCGATGGAGGTCGCCAAGGTCGTCTGGGAGGCCTACCACTCCGAAAAGCTGCACTGGTACGTGCCGCCGGAGCTCGTCGAGCTGGACAAGGCGGCCACCCTGACGCCGGAGGCCGTCCGCGAACAGTTCGCCGCGGGTCAGACCATCCTCAAGGCCGTGGCGACGGACGCCAGCTAGGAGGCCCGCGGGCGGCAATTGGCGAGCCCGGCGCCGATCACGCGTAAGCTCAGGCGAGCGTCAGCGCCGGCAGGCGGTAGCGGCCGTCCTGGAAGTCGCTGGTGGGCAGGTAGGCGCGGAAGCTCAGGCTGAACGGTCCGTCGGGCGGCGCGGGCAGCCAGTTGGCGCTTCGGTCGCCGCCCGGATCGCCGCGGGCGATCCACAGGTCGAGCGAGCCGTCGGGGTTCTTCCGGAGCCCAGGCGTCCGGTCGCCGATGGCGTAGCGCTGGATCGGGTTTTCCACGAGGAAGAACTGTGCGTCGTCGGTTGGCCGGTACATGGTCAGCGACCAGAAGGCGTCGACGGGCGGCAGCTGGCCCGCCGCGAAGTGCATCCGGTACGGCCCCGGCCCGTTGAAGGTCCGCCCCTGGTCAGCGACCGGCTGCATGTACATCGCCTCGGCAGGCGGCAAGGCCGCCAGGCCGATCAGCGCCACGGCGGCGCGGAACAGATAGTCCTGATGGAAATAGCCAAGGGTGTGGCGCGGATAGGTCCAGCCCTGGGCCGAGTCGCCAGGCTTCATGGTCCGGATCGCTTCCTTCGCGTCGCCGACCCCAGCCTCCAGTTCGGCGACCGCCGCCGCACCGAACCTCTTGGGATCGAAGGCGCCCTTGGCGGTCAGGCCCAGCGGGCTCACGCGGGCGAACACCGTCCCGTCCGTCGCGGGCGGCGGATCGGAGGCCAGCAGGTCGGCCAGCGAGGCGAAGTACTCCAGCGCGCTCGACCGCCGCGTCGCATAGGCCTTCACCGGGGGCAGGCCGGCTGGCCCTTCCAGCCTGAGCTGATCCTGGATCTTGTGGACCGCCCGCAGGTCCTCCGGGCCATCGACCAGAGTGCGCACCAGCAGCCAGCCGTGCGCGGTTTCGAGCCGCACCACGTTGGGGCCTGACCCCGCCTGTCCCGGCCCGACGATGGTGTAGTGCCCGCCGGCCCCGCCCGTCGTCCGCGTGCCCAGCACGAAGTCGTTGTCGGTCCACATGTTCATGCCCGCCAGCGAGATATAGCGGTCGCCGGTCGGCGGCACGGTCAGGGTGACCGGTCCCTTGGTCAGGTCCAGCCAGGCGCTGGAATAGAGCGTGTCGTTGTTGGGCGAGGTGATCGTGCGGCCCTCGGGCCCGATCAGGTTGCGTGAATGGCCGAAGCTGTTGCGGCCCGCTGGCTGGCCGCCCCGCCCGTTCAGCATCCGGTCGCGCGCAGCCGCCATCTCGATCCACGGCAGGCCGTAGAGCCACGCCTCGCGCGCGGCGCTCCGCAGGTCGCCCGCCGCCGCGAACGCCCGCGCCGCCGGGATCATGCCGAGCGCGGCCACCGCCGCCATGAGTTCACGCCTGTTCACCCGCTACGCCTCCCTGAAGTCGGCGCGACCCTAGCGGGCGGGCGCCGTCAGGCAATCTGGAGCGAAGGCATACGGTAATAGCCCTGAAGCAACTCCGGCTTGGGCAGGTAGGCGCGCATGAAGAGCGCAAACGGGGCGGCCGGCGCCGGCAGCCAGTTGCCCTCGCGCTCGGCGCCCGGGCTTTCATGGCCGATCCAGATGTCGAGTGATCCGTCCGGATTGGCTCGCAGCCCGGGCGTACGGTCGCCGATGGCGTATCGGTTCATGGGGTTGTCCCAGAAGAAGAACTGCCCGTCGTCCGTCGCCTCGTAGAGGCTGAGCGACCAGAACGAGTTCACCGGCAGCGGCTCGTCCGCCGGGAAGTGCAGCCGCCAGCTCTTCGTTCCGTCGAACAGCTTGCCCGGCAGCGAACCCTCGCCCTGCAGGTACATGGCCTCGGCTGGCGGCAGCGCGGCCAGCCCGCCCAGCGCCACCGCGCCGCGCAAGAGGTAGTCCTGCTCGAAGTCGCCCAGGCGCGAGCTTGGGTACGACCAGCCCTGGATGAATTCCGTCCCTGAGAGGCCGCCTCCGCCGCGGACCGCCTTGCGGCCGTCGGCCACCCCAGCCTCGATCTCGGCGGCCTGCGCGGCCGAGAAACGGCTCGGATCGAAGCCATCCAGCAGGCCGAGGGGCGTCAGCGTGCGCAGCAGGCCAAGGTCGGTCACCGGCGGGGGATTGGCGGCCATCAGGGCCGCCGCGCTGGCGAAGTACTCGCGCCAGTCCGCAGAACGCGTCGCGTAGGGCCCGGGCGCCTCGGAGGCCGGGCCCTGCAGCGATATCGCGGCCTGCACCTCGCGCGCGGCCTCCAGGTCCTCGGGGCTCTCGACCAGAACCCGCGCCAGGGCCCAGACGTGATCGGTGGGCGAGCGCACGACGTTCCAGCCCTCCACCGCATCGCGTGGCCCCACCAGGCGGAAGGTCCCGCCGTCCGGTCCGGTGGTGCGGGTGCCGAGGATCGCGAAGTTATTGGTGTAGGCGTCCATCAGGGCCAGCGAGAGATAGCGGTCGCCGGCCGGCGGCAGGGTGATGGTCACCGGCCCGGCCGACAGATCGATCTGGGCCGTGGAGTAAAGGGTGTCGGTGTTTGGCGTGGTCACCGCCCGGTGCTTGTGGTTGGCCAGATGGCGCACGTGGGCGAACACGCCCATCCGGTGCCCCAGGGTCTGGCCGCGGTGGCGTGTCGTCGCCAGTTCGATCAGCGGCAGGGTGTAGATGTAGGCGTCCCTGGCCGCCGTACGCAGATCGGTCACTCGGTCTCCTGTCCTCGCCGGGTCCGGGCGGCGAGGGCGTCGGCGACCTCCGCCGCTTCCGCCCACCACGCCCGGATCATGTCGCCCGCCCGCCCCGGCCGCGCGAGCCGCACCGCCTGGCCGGCCCAGAGCGAGAGCATCTCCGGATCGTCGGCCTTGGCGGCGGCGGCGCGCAGCGGCTGGGTCAGCCGGTTCTGGACAGGATAGGCCGGGACCTCGCCCTCGACCCCATGCATCAGACGCATGAACCTGTTCTCGATTCCGCGGGCGTGGCGGCCCGTGAAGGCCCGCGTCAGCCGCGTCGCGTCGTCGGGCGCCGTCTGGGCGGCCCGCCGCCAGGGCTTCGAGGTGGTCGCCTCTTCGGCCAGGAGGAAGGCGGTGCCCATCTGGACCGCGGCCGCGCCCAGCGCCAGGCCCGCCGCCACGCCTCGCCCGTTCATGATCCCGCCCGCCGCGATCACCGGCAGGTCGACGGCGGCGCGGATCGTGGAGACCAGGGCCATGGTCCCCACCAGGCTGCCGTCGACGTCGCCCAGGAAGTGGCCACGGTGGCCGCCCGCCTCCGAGCCCTGAGCCGCGATCCCGTCGGCCCCCGCCTCGGCCCAGGCGCGGGCCTCCGCAGCGGTGGTCGCAGTCCCGACCACATAGGTTCCGGCCGCCTGCAGGCGCTTCACCTGCGCCGGCTTCAGGATCGAGAAGGTGAAGGAGGCCACCGGCGGCGCGGCGGCGACCAGGGCGTCGAACTGGGCCTCGAAGTCGGGGGCGAACTGGTTCGGCGTCTCGGGCAGCGGCGCGCCCAACTCGGCGTACCAGGGTGCGAGGCGCGCCAGCGCGGCCTCCACCTCCCCGGGCGCCGGATCCGCCTTGGGCGCCATGAGCAAATTCACCCCAAAGGGTTTGGATGTCGCCGCCCTGATCGCTGCGATGGTCGCGCTGAGCTCGGCTGGCGGCAGCGCCCCTGCCCCCAACGTCCCCATGCCGCCCGCCTCGCTCGCCGCCACCGTCAGCGCGTCCAGCGAGGCGCCCACCATCGGGGCCTGGATGATCGGGATCGGCAGGCTGTCCAGCAGGGCGGCGAGGCTCATCCGTCGCTGTCCTTCTTGCGCGCGATCTTCTCCAGCACTTTACCGCGCCCGCGGCTGAGCGCGGTTATCACCCCGCGGAACGTGCGCACTTCCTGGTCCGTGAAGCGCGCCTTGCCCAGGGCGGAGCGAAGGTTCTGGATCATGTTCGGCGTCTTTTCGGGCGGATGGAAGAAGCCGGCGGTGTCCAGCTCCCGCTCCAGGTGCTCGTACAGGCCCAGCATCGCCTCCCCGGAGGCGGTCCCCGGCCCGGGCCGGAAGGCGGGCGGCGCCGCGTCGGCCACCGTCATCCGCCATTCGTAGGCGTTGATCGCGACGGCCTGACCCAGATTGAGCGAGCGGAAGCGCGGATCGATGGGGATCGTCACCACGGCCTGGCAGAGCGCGATGTCGCTGGTCTCCAGTCCGGCCCGCTCGCCGCCGAACAGCAGGCCGCAGCGTTCGCCGCGCGCGGTGGCTTCCGACAGCTCGGCCGCCCCGGTGCGCGGCGTCAGCACCGGCAGGGTGAGCTCACGCGGACGGGCCGTGGTCGCGAACACGACCTGCAGGTCCGCAATCGCTTCGGCGACGCTGTCGTAGACGCGGGCCGCGTTCAGCGGCCATTCGGCGCCGGAGGCCAGCGCCCAGGCGCGCTCCTGGGGCCATCCGTCACGCGGGTTCACGAGCCGAAGATCGGCGAGGCCGAAATTGGCCATGACACGTGCTACGGCGCCGATGTTCTCGGCGAGCTGTGGCGCGTTCAGGATAACGACAGGTGCAGGGAGAGAGGCTTCAGCCATGCCGCGTTTAGAGGATTCCATGCGCCGGAAGGCAACCCTCGACCGTCGTTCCGTGCTGGCGGCCGCGCCCGCGGCCCTGCTCGCCGCCTGCGAGCCGAAGATGCCTGTCACGGTTTCGACGACGCCGGCCATGGACCTCGAAGGCATGACCAAGGCTGTTCGAGGCATCGCGGGCGCGGCGCGTCCGGGCGTGCTGGGCGTGGGCCTGACGAATCTCGAGAGCGGCCAGGTCTTCGTCTTCAACGGCGACCGGCGCTTTCCCATGCAGAGCGTGTTCAAGCTGCCCCTGGCTGCCGCGGTGCTGGCCGAGGCGGACGCCGGCCGCCTCCTGATGACCGAATCGTTCTTCCTGCTGGAGAACCAGCTCTCCGGTGGCTTCTCGCCGATCGCCGAGTCCTGGCCCCAACGGCGTGAGTACTCGCTGAAGGAGCTGTTCGAGGCGATGGTGATCGACAGCGACAACACCGCCGCCGACGTCCTCATGAAGCGGATCGGCGGACCCGGCGCAGTCACCGCCTGGCTCACGGCCCGCCACGTTCCGGAGGTTCGTGTCGATCGCTACGAGCGCGAGCTGCAGCCCGACGTCTATGGCATGCCCTCGTTCCGCCCGGCGTGGCGGGACGGCGCGGCCTTCGATGTGGCGCGCGACGCCGTGCCTGCCGCCGAGCGAATGGCCGCCATGCGCCGCTATATGGCCGACCCGCGCGACACCGCCACCCCGCGCGGCATGCTGGAACTGCTGCAGATGCTCGACCGGCAGGAGCTGATCTCGCCGGCGTCCACCAAGCTGCTGGTACAGCTGATGGGCGGCACATCGCGGGGCAATGCGCGAATCAAGGCCGGCCTGCCCAAGGACGCGTTCCTGGCCCATCGGCCTGGCACTTCGGGCGTCGACCAGGGAATCAGCACGGCCCACAATGACGTGGGGCTGTTCACGCTCGCCGACCGGCGTTCGTACGCCCTCGCCATTTTCCTCGCCGGATCGACGCTCGACGATGCAGGACGCGACCGGATCATCGCCGAAGTGACCCGCGCGGCCGTCAGAGCGGTCGGCTGACCCTTAGGGAGCCTTTGCGTCGGCCTCTGCGGCGGCTATACGGCCCCAAACGAATTTACGCCCGGAGCGCCCGCCCCTCATGGCCAAGATCAAAGTCGCCAACCCCGTCGTCGACATCGATGGGGACGAGATGACCCGCATCATCTGGCAGTGGATCAAGGACAAGCTGATCTTCCCCTTCCTCGATCTGGAGATCGACTACTACGACCTGGGGATGGAGAACCGCGACGCCACCGATGACCAGGTGACGATCGACGCGGCTATGGCGATCAAGAAGCACGGCGTCGGGATCAAGTGCGCCACCATCACGCCGGACGAAGCCCGGGTGAAGGAATTCAACCTCAAGAAGATGTGGAAGTCGCCGAACGGCACGATCCGCAACATCCTGGACGGCGTCGTCTTCCGCGAGCCGATCATCTGCAAGAACGTGCCGCGCCTGATCCCCGGCTGGACCAAGCCGATCATCATCGGCCGCCACGCCTTCGGCGACCAGTATCGCGCCACGGACTTCAAGGTGCCCGGCCCGGGCAAGCTGACGGTCAAGTTCGAAGGCGCCGACGGCCAGGTGATCGAGCACGACGTCTACGACTTCAAGGGCAGCGGCGTGGCCATGGCCATGTACAACGTGGATGACTCGATCCGCGATTTCGCCCGCGCGTCGTTCTCTTACGGCCTGAGCCGGAAGTATCCGGTCTACCTCTCGACCAAGAACACGATCCTCAAGGCCTACGACGGCCGCTTCAAGGATCTGTTCCAGGAGATCTTCGACACCGAGTTCGCCGACCAGTTCAAGGCGGCGGGCCTGACCTACGAGCACCGCCTGATCGACGACATGGTCGCCTCGGCCCTGAAGTGGAACGGCGACTTCATCTGGGCCTGCAAGAACTACGACGGCGACGTCCAGTCCGACCAGGTCGCCCAGGGCTTCGGTTCGCTGGGCCTGATGACCTCGGTGCTGATCACGCCCGACGGCAAGATCATGGAAGCCGAGGCCGCTCACGGCACGGTGACGCGCCACTTCCGCCAGCATCAGAAGGGCGAGAGCACCTCGACCAACTCGATCGCCTCGATCTTCGCCTGGACCCAGGGTCTGAAGCATCGCGCCAAGCTCGACGGCAACGCCGAGCTGGAACGCTTCGCCACCACCCTCGAGCGCGTCTGCGTCGAGACCGTCGAAAGCGGCTCGATGACCAAGGACCTGGCGCTGCTGGTCGGCGACACCCAGGGGTGGCTCACCACCGAGGGCTTCCTCGACAAGGTGGCCGCCAACCTCCAGAAGGCGCTCGCCGCCTAGGCCAGCCGGCCAAAGCTGCGACGAGAATCAGCGCCGCGGGGCCTCCCGCGGCGCTTTTCGTTTCAGCGGCCTTCGACCCAGACGTTCAGCGGCTGCTTCTCCTCGTGTCGAACGAGGACCACGTAGCCCACGATGAACGTGACGATGGCGGCGACGGTGCTGCCGAGGAAACCCGCCGGCGTGGCGAACCACAGCGTGAACCAGAAGATCGAGTTGCCGATCACCAGCATCGACCACCGAACCAGGATGCTGAAGGCGTGATAGGTGCGTTCGTGTTCGACGACGGCCGGCGTCTGAGCGCCGAACTGACTGCGGTCTTCCATGTCGGATCCTCCGAGGAAACCTGTTGTCGACCCAAAGGGAACGCCTGAGCGGGCGAGATGTCAATGTTCTTGCTTTGTTCGCCTGCGAGGATAGGGTGGCCAGGCTGTCAGGAGGATCCGGCATGACCATCGGCTACATCACCATCGGCGCTCACGACGTGGAGGCCGCACTCCCCTTCTTCGACAAGGTGTTCGGCGCGTTCGGGTACGAACGCGGCGATCCCGAGGCCGGCTGGGCGTTCTATGGCCCGAAGGGCGGCGCGCCCTGCGTCGGAATCTGCAGGCCGCACGACGGCCAGCCACCGCAGGCGGGCAACGGGATCATGATCGCCTTCAAGGCCGCGAGTCAGGACGAGGTTCGGGCGGCTCACGCCGCAGCCCTCGCGGCGGGCGGCGCCGACGAAGGCGCGCCGGGCTACCGGCCGCCGGAAGGAACCAGCTTTTACGGCGCCTACTTCCGCGATCCCGTGGGCAACAAATACTGCGTCTACGCCACGAGTTAGGACGCAAACGAAAACGGCCGGGGTTTCCCCCGGCCGTTCGCGTTCTTGGTGTCGGTCGAGCCTAGGCGGCGGCGACCGCGCGGCGGCGACGCAGGGTCGCGCCGGCCAGGCCGAAGCCGCCGATCATCAGCGCCCACGAGGTGGGCTCCGGCACCGCGGCGAAGGTCGGATCGGCATCCCAGTCGAACTTGGCCGTGACGCCCAGGGCCTCGCCCTGCGGCTGGCAGTTCTTGCCCTTCCAGTTGCAGTTCTGGTCGGTCGACCAGAAGCCGCCCTCGTTGAAGCGCCCGCCGCTGACCGTCAGGGTCATCAGGCCGGGGGTCTGCACGCCCGGGGTCGTGTTGCCCCACTCGAGCTGCGCGACACCGCCGTTGTTCCAGACCAGTTGGCCGCCCTGGAAGAAGCCGGCCAGTTCCGCGTAACCGTTGGTGTTGCCGATCACGTCGATCGGGCCCGTGTTGTCGGTCGGGCTCGTGAAGTCGAAGCGGAGCGTGACCTGCGTGTTGTTAAGGTCGTCGGGGTTGACCGAAGCCTCGTTCGTCCAGATCTGGAACAGATCTTCGTACTGCGGATCGGTGACCGCCAGATCCTTGCTGAAGAGCCCGCCGGTCGTGTCGGTGAAGATCTTCAGGTGACCCGGATCGGAGTTGTCCCCGATGGTCAGCGTCCAGTTGCCCGCGAAGACCGTCGCGTTGGCCGCCGAGGCCGAGAGCGCCAGAACTGCCGTGGCCGCAGCCGCCGCGATGAATTTCATTGCCATGGGATAACTCCCCCCCGAAAGGCCAAATGCGATTAACAGGCTGTAAACTGGCACAACCTGGAGGATCCGCATCCCCTTTCACCTCTCCGGGGAATATCAATGTTAATCGGAACTTAATACGCGAGCCGCCGTAGCTGAGGCGTCGCATAGCCGACATTCGGGCGACCCGTCCCGCCCGCCGAATCCGAGGCGCGGATCAGCCCGCCAGGATGGCCTTGACGGCTGCCAGCCCCTCGCTTGCCTTCGTCGCATCCGGCGCCCCGCCCTGGGCGAAGTCGGGCCGACCGCCCGCGCCCTGGCCGCCCATGGCGAGAACCGCGGCCTTCGCGAGATCGGCCGCGTTGAACCTGCCCTGCGCCGCGCCGGTGACCGCCACCGTCGCCGCCGCCTTGCCGTCGGCCGTGCCGATCAGGACGATGACGCCGTCGGGCAGCTGCTTCTTGAACTCCTCGGCGATGGGCCGCAGGTCCTTGCCGCCCACGCCGTCCATGATGCGGGCGAGGACCTGGACGCCGCCGATCTCCTCGGGACCGGCCGCCGCGCCACCGCCGCCCCCGCCCATGGCGAGCTGGCGCTTGGCCTCGGCCAGTTCCTTCTCGAGCTTGCGGCTCTGCGTCTGCAGCGCCTCGATCCTGGCGGTGACCTCCGCCACGGGCACCTTGAACTGCTCGGCCAGGCCCTTGGCCACCGAGGCCTGCTCCAGCAGCCAGCGTCGGGCCGCCTCCCCGGTCAGGGCCTCGATCCGGCGCACGCCCGCGGCCACGCCCTGTTCGGACACCACCTTGAACAGCGCGATATCGCCCGTGCGCGCCACGTGGGTGCCGCCGCAGAGCTCGACGGAATAGGCGCCCTCTCCGCCCAGGGCATGGCCCAGGGTCAGCACGCGCACCGTGTCGCCGTACTTCTCGCCGAACAGCGCCATGGCGCCGGCTTCGATGGCTTCCTGCGGCCGCATGTTCTTCGTCTCGGCGGCCAGGTTCTGGCGCACGACGGCGTTCACCTCGGCCTCGATCCGATCGATTTCGTCCGGGGTCAGCGGCTGGCCATGGCTGAAGTCGAAGCGGATGCGTTCGCCATCGACCATCTGGCCCTTCTGGGTCACATGCGGCCCGAGCACGTTGCGGAGCGCGGCGTGCAGCAGGTGGGTCGCCGAGTGGTTCGAGCGCGTGGCGGCGCGGCGCTCGGGATCGACCGCGAGGCGCACGCGGGCGCCGGGCGCGAGGGCGCCCTCGAGGATCTCCAGGTCGTGGACGTAGAGGTCGCCGGCCTGCTTCTGGACGTCGGTGACGCGCGCGCGACCGCCGTCCCACTCGACCTCGCCCTGGTCGCCCGCCTGACCGCCGCTTTCGGCGTAGAAGGGCGTCCGGTCAAACAGCGCCTGCAGTTTGGCGCCGGCCTGGGCCGTGTCGACCTCCTGGCCGCCCTCGACCAGCGCCAGCAGCTCGGCCGTCGCCTCGGTGTCGTCGTAGCCGGAGAAGACCGTCGGCCCCAGGCGGTCGCGGATCGCGAACCATTCGGCGGCCGCAGCCACCTGTCCCGAGCCCGTCCAGGCCTCGCGCGCCATCTCGCGCTGCCGCTTCATGGCCGCGTCGAACTCGTCGAGGTTCACGGTCAGGCCCTTGGCGCGAACCGCGTCCTGCGTCAGGTCGAGCGGGAAGCCATAGGTATCGTAGAGGCGGAAGGCGGTCTCGCCCGAGAGCACGGCGCCCTCGGCCAGGCCGGCCGTGGCTTCGTCGAGCAGCGTCATGCCGCGGCCCAGGGTGCGGCGGAACCGCTCCTCCTCCTGGCGCAGCGTCTCGACAATGGCGGGCTCGGCCCGGCGCAGTTCGGGATAGGCCTCGCCCATCTCCTTCACCAGGGTCGGCGCCAGGCGGTGCATCAACGGCTCTTCCGCGCCCAGCAGGTGGGCGTGGCGCATGGCGCGACGCATGATCCGCCGCAGGACATAGCCCCGGCCCTCATTCGACGGCAGCACGCCGTCGGCGATCAGGAAGCTGGACGAGCGCAGGTGGTCGGCGATCACCCGGTGCGACGGCTGGGCGTCGCCCTCGGCCTTCACGCCGGTCGCGGATTCACTGGCCGCGATCAGGGTGCGGAACAGGTCGACGTCATAGTTGTCGTGCACGCCTTGCAGCACGGCCGCGACCCGCTCGAGCCCCATGCCCGTGTCGATCGAGGGCTTGGGAAGCGGATTGCGCGCGCCGTCGGCGAACTGCTCGAACTGCATGAAGACCAGGTTCCAGATCTCCACGAACCGGTCGCCGTCCTCATCCGGGCTGCCAGGGGGGCCGCCGAAGATGTGGTCGCCGTGATCGTAGAAGATCTCGGAGCAGGGTCCGCAGGGCCCCGTGTCGCCCATGGACCAGAAGTTGTCGTTGGTCGCGATGCGGATGATCTTGTGGTCGGACAGTCCCGCGATCTTCTTCCACAGGCCGTGGGCCTCGTCGTCGGTGTGGTAGACCGTGACGGTGAGCTTCTCCGCCGGGATGCCGAACTCCTTGGTCAGCAGGTCCCAGGCGTGGGTGATCGCGCGTTCCTTGAAGTAGTCGCCGAACGAGAAATTGCCCAGCATCTCGAAGAACGTGTGGTGGCGCGCGGTGTAGCCGACGTTGTCGAGGTCGTTGTGCTTGCCGCCAGCGCGGACGCACTTCTGCGAGCTGGCGGCTCGGGGCCACGGCGAGGCCTCAGCCCCCGTGAAGTAGTTCTTGAACGGCACCATCCCGGCGTTGACGAACAGGAGCGTCGGATCATTCTGCGGCACCAGCGGAGCCGACGGAACGGCGGCGTGCTCGTTCCGCTGGAAGAAGTCCAGGAAGTGGGTCCGGATCTCGTTCAGGCTCGGCATCGGATCAATTCATCACGCAGTTGGACAGGTTCCCCACCCCCCAGGTGGGAACCGTCGACCCTTTACGAAACCTCGGCCCGGCTTCCAAACGGAAAGGACGCCCGGGGGGCGGCCCCGGGCGTCCAGCCTCTAAAGGATCGCCGGCGGCCACGCTGTGGGTGGCTCGTCGGGACGGACCCGGTTCTGGCGGAGAAGGTCCGCCCCGGGCGTGAGCCGCTCAGGCGCCCCTAGAGGGAGCCGTCCTCCTCGTCGCCCTCGCCTTCGGCGGGACCCACCAGGAGCTGTTCCTCGACCGCGTCCTTGGCGCCGCGGACCTGCTTCTCGATCTGACCGGCGATGTCCGGGTTCTGCTTCAGGAATTCACGGACATTGTCGCGGCCCTGGCCAATGCGCTGGCTGTTCCAGGAGAACCAGGAGCCCGACTTGTCGATCACCCCCGCCTTCACGCCCAGGTCGATGATCTCGCCCAGCTTGGAGATGCCCTCGCCGTACATGATGTCGAACTCGACCTCGCGGAACGGCGGGGCCACCTTGTTCTTCACCACCTTCACGCGAACGTTGTTGCCGACGATCTCGTCGCGCTGCTTCACCGAGCCGGTGCGGCGGATGTCGAGACGCACCGAAGCGTAGAACTTCAGCGCATTGCCGCCCGTGGTCGTCTCGGGCGAGCCGTACATCACGCCGATCTTCATGCGGATCTGGTTGATGAAGATCACCAGGGTCTTGGCCTTGGAGATCGAGGCGGTCAGCTTGCGCAGCGCCTGGCTCATCAGGCGGGCCTGGAGGCCGGGCAGGCTGTCGCCCATCTCGCCCTCGATCTCGGCGCGCGGCGTCAGGGCGGCCACCGAGTCGATCACGATCACGTCCACCGCATTCGAGCGCACCAGGGTGTCGGTGATCTCCAGCGCCTGCTCGCCCGTGTCAGGCTGGGCGACCAGAAGGTCGTCCAGGTTCACGCCCAGCTTGTGGGCGTAGCCGGGATCGAGCGCATGCTCGGCGTCAACGAAGGCCGCGGTTCCGCCCGCCTTCTGAACCTCGGCGACCACGTGCAGGGCGAGCGTCGTCTTGCCCGACGATTCCGGCCCGTAGACCTCCACGATCCGCCCCTTGGGCAGACCGCCGATGCCCAGCGCCAGGTCGAGGCCGAGCGAGCCGGTCGAGTAGGACTCGATCTCGACCTTGCCCTTTTCGCCGAGGCGCATGACCGAGCCCTTGCCAAAGGCCCGGTCGATCTGTGTCAGCGCCGCTTCCAGAGCGCGCTGCTTTTCACCGTCTTCTTTTCCCACGAGCCTCAACGCCGATTGCGACATGAACGAGCCCTTCTATCCCACGATTCCGCCAGAGGACGGGTCCAACCACCGGACTCATCCGATGACTTAGGCGTACCGCTTTCGTTCCGGGTTCGCAATACGTTCTTTTTCGATGCGCGTCCGCATTTGACGTAGATCCACCGGCCGCGCCGCCTCAGAGTTCGCCGGCCACCTCCAGCATGAGGTTGCGGAACCAGGCGACGTGGGGTTCCTGCAGACGATCCCGGCGGAACAGCACGCCGATCTGCACGGGCGGCGACTCGTAGGGCGGCGGGATCAGCTTGAGCAGGCCCGCCGCCGCCCAGGCCGCGGCCAGGCGGCGGGGGACCAGCGCCGCCATTTCGGAGCGGCTGGCGACGGCGAGCGCGGTCGAGGTGTCGGGCACCGTGACGGCGACGCGGCGGTCCAGGCCCGCCTCGGCCAGCGCCCGCCCGAAGGCGCCCTCGTCTTCCCAGCTGGCGCGGGAAACCAGGCCCCGCGCGGCCGCCTCCTCCACCGCCGCCTGCCGCGCGATGGCGATGTGGGCGGTGGCGGCGAGGTCGGCCAGGGTCACGCGCTTCAGTTGGGCCAGCGGCGCGCGAGGGCTCACCGCCCAGGCCAGGTCCTCGACCACCAGCGGATCGAAGCCGAAGCGGTCCGGGGCGGAGATGACGCCGGCCACCGCGAAGTCGGCGCTGCGGGTGTCGAGGAGGTCGAGCAGCCCGCCGGCATAGCCGGTGACCACGAGTTCGGCGCGGGGCGCGAGCTCGGCCAACCGGCCCACCAGCAGCGGAGCCAGCACCGCTGCGCCATAAGCCCCGGCGACGAGGTTGAACCGTCGCTGGCTCACCGCGGGATCGAACCCCGTCGGCGTCAGCGCGGCCTGAAGCTGGGCCAGCGGGCCATGCACGGCCTCCGCCAGCTCGAGGGCGCGCGGCGTCGGGCGCATGCCGGATGGACCCCGGATGAACAGCTCGTCGTTGAGCATGTGCCGAAGCCGGTTCAGCGCGTGGCTGACGGCGGACTGCGACAGGTTCAGCCGCAGGCCGGCGCGTGTGACACTGCGTTCCTCGAGCAGGGCGTCGAAGATGCGCAGCAGGTTCAGATCAGGGGCCGACATGCATTTGATTCATATTGTGCGTGACAACATACCATTTTGCTCATTGCCAGGCGCTCACTATCTGAGCCGCAGACGACGGGAGCCCCCACGGCCGCGGGCCGCGCGCTTCCCGCCCAATCTGGACATCGACACCTAGGGGCCCGGGACGTGAGCGACCCAACGGCGAACGCCGCGCATGATTTGAAACCCGCCAGGCCGTCGGGCCTGCGCCGCTGGCGCTGGCCGCTGATCCTGGGCGGCCCGGCCATCATCCTGGCGATCGTGGCCTATTTCGTCCTGACAGGCGGGCGCACCGAGTCCACCGACAACGCCTATGTGCAGATCGCCAAGACCGCGGTGGCGCCGTCCATCGCCGGGCGGGTGGTCGAGATCTACGTCCACGAGAACCAGGCGGTGAAGAAGGGCCAGGTGCTCTTCCGCCTCGACCCGCGCGACGTCCAGGCGAACCTGTCGGCGGCCCAGGCCGAGGTGGCGGTGGCCGAGCTGAACGTCAGCCAGCAGCGCGCCGCCTATCAGCGCGAGAGCGCCAATGTGGCCGCCGCACAGGAGAGCGTGAGCTACACCGCCCGCGAGGCCCAGCGGCAGCGCGAGCTGGCCGCGGCCGGCGTCGCCTCTCGCCAGCAGGTGGACCAGGCCGTTCACGCCGCCAGCCAGGCGCGGGACCAGCTCAAGGCCGCCAGGGAACAGCAGGCCGTGGCCCTGGCCGCCCTGGGCGGCGACCCGAACATCGGCGCCCGCGCGCCGGCCGTGCAGCAGGCCCGCGCCCAGCTGGAGCGCGCCCGGCTGGACGTGTCCTACACCACCGTGGTCGCTCCGGCGGACGGCGTCGTGGCGCGGGTGGACCAGATGCCGGTCGGCGTCCGGCTCAACGCCTCGCAGACGGCGTTCTGGCTCTTGTCGGGCCAGCCGTGGGTCGAGGCGAACTTCAAGGAAGACCAGCTCGCGCACATGAGGGTTGGCCAGCCGGTGGAGATCGAGGTCGACGCTTATCCCGACGCCAAGCTGAAGGGCCACGTGGCCAGCTTCGCCCCCGGTGCGGGCTCGGCCTTCTCGGCCCTGCCCGCCCAGAACGCCACGGGCAACTGGGTGAAGGTGACCCAGCGCCTGCCGGTGCGCATCACCTTCGACAAGCCCCCGCCCGAGATGGCCGCCCGCGCCGGCCTGTCCGCCAATGTGACCGTCGACGTCCGCGCCGCCGGCCAGGCGCGGTAGGGCCGTCCGGCCGTGAGCGAGAACCCCCAGCACGACGCGGCCAACCGCTGGCCGATCACCATCGCCATCATGCTGGCGACGGTGATGAACTCGCTCGACACGACGATCGCCAACGTGGCCCTGCCGCATATCCAGGGCAGCGTCTCGGCGGGGCCGGAACAGATCGGCTGGGTGCTGACCTCCTACATCGTCTCGGCGGCGATCATGACGCCGCTGACCGGCTGGCTGGCCACTCGGTTCGGCCGCAAGACCCTGTTCCTGATCTCCATCGCCGGCTTCGTCGTGGCCTCGATGCTGTGCGGCATCGCCACGAGCCTCCCCGAGCTGGTGCTGTTCCGACTGCTGCAGGGCGTGTTCGGCGCCTCGCTGATCCCGCTGAGCCAGGCGGTGCTGCTCGACATCAACCCGCCCGAGAAGCACGGCCAGGCCATGGCCATCTGGGGGGCCGGCGCGATCCTCGGGCCGATCCTGGGCCCGGCGCTGGGCGGCTACCTGACGGAGAACTTCTCCTGGCGGTGGTGCTTTTACATCAACCTGCCGATCGGGATCCTGGCCTTCCTGGGCGTGTTCCTCTTCATCTCGAAGGACCGGCTGGAGGCCGCGCGGCGGTTCGACTTCCTGGGCTTCGCGATGCTGACCCTCTTCGTCGGCGCCTTCCAGCTGGTGCTGGACCGGGGCCCGGGCGAGGATTGGTTCTCGTCGCCGGAGATCTGGACCGAGACGGTCCTGGCGATCATCGGCCTGTGGGTGTTCATCGCCCACACCGTCACGGCCGAGCATCCCTTCTTCGACCGCCGACTGCTGGCCGACCGCAACTTCGTCACCGCCAGCGTCTTCGGCTTCTTCATCGGCATCCTGCTGTTCTCGACCATGGCGCTGCTGCCGCCGATGATGCAGGTGCTGCTGGGCTATCCGGTGCTGCTGTCGGGCCTGGTCAGCATGCCGCGCGGCATCGGCTCGTTCGTGGCGATGTTCGCCGTGGGCCAGCTCGTCGGCCGGGTGGACACCCGCCTGATCCTGTTCACCGGCCTGACCATCAGCTGCGTCGCGCTGTGGCAGATGATGCACTTCGACCTGTCGATGTCTCCGACGCCGTTCATCGTGTCCGGGGTCATCCAGGGCCTGGGCATCGGGCTCCTGTTCGTGCCGCTGTCCACCCTCGCCTTCGCCACCGTCCCGGCCGAGCTGCGGGCCGAGGGGTCGGCGGTCTACACCCTGATCCGGAACCTGGGCTCCAGTGTCGGCATCTCGATCATGCAGGCGCTGGTGGTCTCCAACACCCAGACCATGCACGCCTCGCTCGCCGGCAAGGTCATCCCGACCGATCCTGTGGTCCGCGACGGCCTGCCGCCCATGTTCAACCCCGCGACCGAGGCCGGCCTGACCGCCCTCAACGCCGAGATCACCCGCCAGGCGACGATGGTCGCCTATATCGACGACTTCAAACTCATGTTCGTCATCACCATCGCCTGCATGCCGATGCTGCTCCTGATGCGGAAGCCGCGGCGCGCGGGCGGCGGAGCCCCCTCCCATGCCGCTGTCGAATAGACTCCGCCCGCTTCTCGTCGCCGCCGCCTCGGCGCTGACCCTCGCTGCCTGCACCACGGTCGGCCCCGACTTCAAGACGCCCGAGGGGCCGAAGGACGCCGCCGCCCAGGGTTACGCCATGGCTGGCGACGCCGCTGCGCCCGGCGTGCGGCTCGATCCCGAAGCGCGTGTGGCGGGCCCGTGGTGGCAGGCGTTCGGCTCGCCGGAACTGGACCAGACCATCCGGCTCGCCCTCAGCGACAGCCCGTCGGTCGCCGAGGCCAAGGCGACCCTCGAGCGCTACCAGGCCGAGACCCGCGCCGCGCGCGGCGCGCAGCTGCCGCAGGTGGACGGCACGGCCAGCGCCCAGCGCGAGCGGATCAACACCCAGGCCTTCGGCTTCACAGGCTTCCCCAGCCCGACGATCAGCCTCTATTCGGTGGGTGCGACCGTCAGCTACGACCTGGACCTGTTCGGCGGCGCGCGGCGGCGCACGGAGCAGGCGCAGGCCCGCGCCGAGCAGGCGGCCCGCGACGCCGACGCCGCCTACCTCAGCCTCTCGGGCAACGTCGCCCTGCAGGCCATGAAGGTCGCCGGGCTGCGCGCTCAGCTCGCGGCGGTGCAGGCGGTGATCGACAGCGATCGGCAGACGGTCGAGATGGTGCGCAAGGCGCATGCGGCCGGCGGCGAGGCGCGATCGGCCACCACCGGCGCCCAGGCTCAGCTCGCCGAGGACGAGGCCTTGCTGCCGCCCCTGCAGCGACAACTCGACCAGGCGCGCCACCAGTTGGCCCTGCTGGCCGGCAAGTCGCCCGCCGCGTGGGCGCCGCCCGACTTCGACCTGGCCGCCCTCACCGCGCCGGCCGAGATCCCGGTGGCCCTGCCCTCGACCCTTATCCGCCGCCGACCCGACATCCTGGCGGCGGAGGCCGAGCTGCACGCGGCGACCGCCGCCGTCGGGGTCGCGGCGGCGGCGCAGTATCCGGACATCAAGCTCTCGGCCAACCTGACCCAGAGCGCGATCAAGCCCGGCAACCTGTTCAACTACAGCTCCAGCGGCTGGAACCTGCTGTCCGGGGTAACGGCGCCGATCTTCAGCGGCGGGACCTTGAAGGCCGAGCGCCAGGCGGCCGAGGCCGAGGCGCGGGCGTCGCTGGCCCGCTACGAGCAGACCGTCCTGCGTGCGTTCGTCCAGGTGTCGGATGCGCTGGCCGCCCTGGCCACGGACCAGCAGGCCATCGACGCCCTGACCCGCTCGGGGGCCGCCGCGGAGTCCAACGTCAAGGATGCCGAGAATGCCTACCGCCTGGGCGGTGGGGCGATGATCCAGGTCGTGGACGCGCGTCGCCAGCTCAGCCGCGCCCGTCGCGCGCTCGCCGAGGCTCAGGGACAACGGTTCTCCGACATGGTCGAGCTCTACGCCGCCACGGCGGCCGACTGGCGCACGGCTCAGCCGGCCGTGGCTTCCAGCTCGCCGTAGAATTCCGCGTCCGAGATGCTGCCGCGCGCGATCAGCAGGCTGCATTTCAGGTGATCCGACAGATAGGCGCCCGTCTGGCCGGACCACCAACGCTCGAGCAGGCCCTTCTTCCGATGGCCGACGACGACCAGGTCGGCCCGCACGGCGCGCGCATAGTCGGCGATCTCCGGCGCGGGCTCTCCGGTGACCACCTTGCCTTCGGGCTCGAAGCCCAGGGCGGTCAGGCGCTCCATCGCCTCGTCGAACAGGCTGGAATAGGTGTCCTGCGAACGGGCCACGGCGCCGGCGTAGGCCGCTTCCCCAATCCGCACGCCGGGGCTTTCGGCCACCACACACAGCAGGAAGACCTTCGCCCCGAACCGCCGCGCCGCCAGGGCGCCTTCGCGGAGCGCCGTGCGGCCCTCCCGCGATCCGTCGTAGGCCAGCAGGATGCGCTGATACACGGGACGTTCCTCCTCCCAGCGCGCCACGCGCGGGCCGGGCCTCGATGCTGGCGCCGAATGGGATGGAGCGGAAGCGTTCCGCCTCGATCGCCGCCCCGCGCCCTTCACACCTTCGTCTCATGCCTGCCGCGTTTCGGATGTGCGATGATCCCGTGTGAGGTCGGATTCCCCCGGCCGGAGGAGCGCGGGATGGCGTCGATCGAAGACCTCCAGAGCCATTCACGGGGCGGCCTTCAATGGCGGGCCGACGGCGCCCAGCGGATCCAGCGCGAAACACCGAGCGAAGCCGCCATCGGCCTGTCCTTCGACGGCCGGCCGCACACGGTGCTGATGGCCACGCCGACCGACCTCGAGGATCTGGCGGTGGGCTTCTCCATCACCGAGGGCATCGCGAGCCCCGCCGAGATCATCGACGTCGACATCGAGGCGTCGGAGCAAGGCTGGCTGGTGAACGTGAGCCTGCTTCCCGGCCGCCGCCGCGTCGCCCGGCCGCGCACGTTGGAAGGCCGATCCAGTTGCGGGCTCTGCGGCGTCCAGCGGCTGGCGGACGCCGTGCGGCCCCTGCCGCGCGTCACCTCAGCCGCCGCCTTCAATCACGTCACGATCCAGCGGGCCGTCCAGGCGCTGGAGGACGTTCAGCCGCTGGGCCGCCGCACGCGGGCGACCCATGCGGCGGCCTTCGCCGACGCCCGCGGCGTGCTGGAACTCGTGCGCGAGGACGTGGGGCGGCACAATGCGCTGGACAAGCTGGCCGGGTCCCTGGTCCGCCAGAGCCTGGACGCGAGCGAGGGCTTCGTCGTCGTCACCAGCCGCTGCTCGTTCGAGATGGTCGAGAAGACCGCGCGGCTCGGGGCGCCGATGATCGTGGCGGTCTCCGCGCCGACCGACCTGGCGATCCGCAAGGCCGAGGAAGCGGGCGTCACCCTGGTGGCCCTGGCCCGCGCCGATGGCCACACCGTCTTCAGCCACGCGCAGCGCCTGGGCTGCGCGCTACAGCCCGCGTGAGGCGCGCATGAGCAAGGCGAAGATCCCGGGCGTGCGGCCTTACAGGGCGCCGGCGGGCGGCTGGGGCGCCCTGAAGGCCGTGGGCCAGGCGCTCGCCGACCAGCACACCGTCGTCGAGGGCGGCGCCAGCCTGATGCACGCCAACCAGCCGGACGGCTTCGACTGTCCCGGTTGCGCCTGGCCGGACCCCAAGCACACCTCGTCGTTCGAATTCTGCGAGAACGGAGCCAAGGCCGTGGCCTGGGAAGCCACCTCCAAGCGCGCAACGCCGGACCTGTTCGCGACGACGACCGTCGGCGAACTGTGGGCCTGGAGCGATCATGCCCTGGAGGACACCGGGCGGCTGACCCATCCCCTCGCCTACGACGCGGCGAGCGACCGCTACCTGCCGGTGAGCTGGGACGAGGCCTTCGCGCGCATCGGCTCGGCGCTGAACGCCCTGGGTGATCCGAACCGCGCCGAGTTCTACGCCTCCGGACGAGCCTCCAACGAGGCGGCGTTCCTGTACCAGCTGCTGGGCCGCAAGTTCGGGACCAACAACTTCCCCGACTGCTCGAACATGTGCCACGAGCCGACCAGCGTGGGCCTCCCGGACTCCATCGGCGTCGGCAAGGGCTCGGTGACCCTGGAGGACTTCGACCACGCCGACCTGATCCTGAGCTTCGGACACAACCCCGGCACCAACCATCCGCGCATGATGGCGACGCTGCGGGACGTCTCCCGCCGCGGCGCGCCGATCCTGGTGTTCAACCCGCTGAAGGAGCGCGCGCTGGAGCGCTTCGCCTCGCCGCAGGATCCGGTGGAGATGGCGACGCTCAGCGCCACGCCCATCGCGTCTCGCTACTACCAACTCCGGGTCGGCGGCGACGCGGCCCTCGTGCAGGGGATGATGAAGGCCCTGGTCGCCTGGGACCGCGCCGGCGAACCCGTCCTCGACCACGCCTTCATCGCCGAGCACACGCGCGGCTTCGAGGCGCTGGCGGCGCATCTGGCGGCGCTGAGCTGGGACGAGATCGAGGCCGGCTGCGGCCTGCCGCGCGCCCAGATCGAGGAGGCCGCGCGGATCTACGCCGGCGCCAAGGCGACGATCCTCTGCTACGGCATGGGCCTGACCCAGCACCGAGACTCGTCCTCGACGGTGCAGCAGCTGGTCAACCTGCTGCTCCTGAAGGGCAACATCGGGCGGGCCGGCGCCGGCGTCTGTCCGCTGCGGGGCCACTCCAACGTGCAGGGCGACCGCACGGTGGGGATCTGGGAGAAGCCGTCCGAGGCGTTTCTGTCCGCGATGGACCGGGTGTTCGGCTTCCACGCGCCGCGCGCCCACGGCCATACGGTGGTCGAGGCGATCGCGGCGATGGAGCGCGGCGAGGCCAAGGCGTTCGTCGGCCTGGGCGGCAACTTCGCGGTGGCGGCGCCCGACCCGGTGCGCACCTTCGAGGCCATGCTGATGCTGGACCTGACCGTCCACGTCGCCACCAAGCTCAACCGCACTCACCTGTTGCCGGGCCGCGAGAGCTTCCTGCTGCCCTGCCTGGGCCGCACCGAGATCGACCAGCAGGCGGGCGGGCGACAGTCGGTGACGGTCGAGGACTCTATGTCGATGGTCCATGCTTCGCGCGGCCTGAATCTGCCGGCGGGGCCGGAGCTGAGGTCCGAGGTCGCCATCGTCGCCGGGATCGCCCGCGCCACGTTCGGTCCGGACGATCCGGTGGACTGGGAGGGACTGACCGCCGACTACGACCGCATCCGCGACCTGATCGAGGCCGTGCAGCCCGAGCTGTTCGCCGACTACAACGCCAGGATCCGCGTCCCTGGCGGGTTCCGCCTGCCGGTCGCGCCCTCAGAGCGGGTCTGGAAGACCGCCAGCGGCAAGGCGAACTTCCTGGTCCACCACGCCGAGACGGGCGACCTCCGGCGCGGGGACCCGGACGTCCTGGTGCTGACCACGCTGCGCAGCCACGACCAGTACAACACGACGATCTATGGCGAGAACGACCGCTATCGCGGGGTGTTCGGCCGGCGAGACGTGGTGTTCGTCCACCCCGACGACCTGGCGGCGCGCGGGCTGGCCGAGGGCGATCGCATCGACCTCGCAGCCGCCTTCGACGCCAGCGGCCAGCGCGTGGCGCGCGGCTTCACGGCCGTGGCGCGCGACCTGCCGCGCGGCTGCGTCGCGGCCTACTATCCCGAGGCCAATGTGCTGGTGACGCTGGAGGACCACGACAGGCGCAGCGGCACCCCGGCCTACAAGTCGGCGCCCGTCCGCCTCACGGCGGCGCGCCGGGAACCCTGACCCTGCGGAGCGCTTCTCCCCGAATGCACAAGCTTGCCCTCACCGCCTGCGCCGCCCTGGCGGCGCTATCCGCGTGCTCGCCCCGCCCAGCGGAAAAGGCGGCCCCCGCGGCCGGCCCGATCCAGCCGCCATCCATCGCCACGCCCGCGGGCGGCGCGCCGGACTCCTTCGCGCCGATCGTGAAGCGGGTCTCGCCCGCCGTGGTGTCGATCGACACCCTCAGCGTCGCCGAGGCACAGAACCCGTTCGGCCAACTGCTGCCCCCCGGCCTCACCGGACCGGTGCCGGTGCGGCGGGGCGCGGGCTCGGGCTTTCTGATCAGCCCCGACGGCTATGTCGTGACCAACAACCACGTGGTCGAAGGCGCGAGCGAGGTGGTGGTCAGCCTGGCCGACGGCCGCCAGCTGCCGGCCCGGGTCGTGGGTCGTGACCCGCCCACCGACCTGGCGGTGGTCAAGGTGGACGCCGCCAACCTGCCCTACGTGGCCTTCGCTCGCGACGCCCTGCCCGAGGTGGGCGACTGGGTGGTGGCGGTAGGCAACCCGTTCGGCCTGGGCGGCACCGCGACGGCTGGCATCGTCTCCGCGCGCGGCCGCGAGATCGGCGACACCTACGTCGGCTACCTGCAGATCGACGCGCCGATCAACAGCGGCAATTCGGGCGGGCCGTCGTTCGACCTGCAGGGCCGGGTGGTGGGCGTCAACTCCGCGATCTTCTCGCCCAGCGGCGGTTCGGTGGGCATCGGCTTCGCGATCCCGTCTGACCTTGCCGAGCGGGTGACGCAGCAGCTGATCAAGAATGGCGAGGTGACTCGCGGCTACGTGGGCGTCGGCGTCGGCGACCTCACGCCGGCCCTGGCCTCGCGGCTCGGCGCGCGGGGCCGCCGGGGCGCGGTCGTGGGCGAGGTCGACCCGGGCGGGCCCGCGGCCGGCCGCCTGCGCGTGGGCGACATCGTCACCGCCGTGAACGGCACGGCCGTCACCGGCGCGGGCAGCGTGCTTCGCGCGGTGGGCGATGCGCCCCCGGGCACGCAGGTGAGCCTGGACGTGCTGCGCGAGGGCCGGGTCGAGACGGTGACGATCCGGACGGCGCGGCGGCCGCGCTAGCGGGCCGCCACCTCCGTGGCGGCGGGCGCTTCCCAGCCGCCGCCGAGCGCCTTGTACAACGCGACCACCTGGGTGTTCAGGGCCGTCTGGGCGGCGCTCTCGGCGTCCTCGGCCTCCAGAAGCGTGCGCTCGGCGTCCAGCAGGGTCAGGAAGTCCGTCGCGCCCTCTCGGTAGCGCACGCGAGCCAGTTCGGCGGCGCGGCGCGAGGCGGCCGACCGCTGGGCCAGGCTGGCGACGCGCTGCTGGGTCTGGGCGTATGCGACGAGGGCGTTCTCCACGTCCTCCAGCGCCAGCAGCACGGTCTGTTCGTAGGTCGCCAGCGCCGCGTCGCTGCGCGCCTCCTGCACGCGCAGGCGCGCCTTCGCCCCGCCGAAGTCCAGGGCCGGCCAGCTCACCGTCGGGGCGACGCTCCACATCCGGCTGGCGTCGCCGCCCAGGGACGAGAGATCGCCCGAGAGAAAGCCGACGAAGCCGGTGATGGTCACGCGTGGGAACAGGTCGGCGGTGGCGACGCCCACCCGCGCCGTCTGGGCGGCGAGGCGCCGCTCGGCGGCGGCCACGTCCGGCCGGCGGCGCAGCAGGGCCGAGGCGTCCCCGATCGGCAGGGCCCTGGCCAGCACGCGGCGCGGCCGCTCCGGCGCGAGCTGAGCGTCCAGCGCCCCAGGGCGTTCGCCGACCAGCACCGCCAACCGGTGCGCCGCCTGGGTGGCCTGAATGGTGAAGGTGGGGACACTGGCCTCGGTGGCGGCCAACGCGGACTGGGCCGAGGCCACGCCGACGGCGTCGCCGAGGCCGACGTCGAAGCGGGACTTGGTCAGCCGCACCGTGTCGCGCTGGGTCTCCAGGTTGCGGCGGGCCACCGAGAGTCGGTCGCGGGCGCCAAGGTATTCGAAGTAGGTGCGCGCGGTCTCGGCGGCGATCAGCACCTGGGCGTCGCGCAGGTCGGCCTCGGCGGCGCCGACGTCGGCGCGGGCGGCCTCCACCTGACGACGCACGCGGCCGAACAGGTCGAGCTCCCAGCCGGCGTCGAAGCCCGCCTGCCAGGTGCTGTCGGTGAGCGGCGCGGCGCCCGGCTGGGGCGTGCGGCCATCGATGTAGCCGCCCGAGGCCGTGACGCGCGGGAGCTGGTCCAGGCGCGTGTCGCGGAACAGGGCGCGGGCCGCGCGGACGCGGGCGACCGCCACCTTCAGGTCGAGGTTGCCCGCCAGAGCGCGGCGCTCCAGGTCGTCGAGGGTGGGGTCCTCGAAGGCCTTCCACCACTCGGCCTCGAAGGGCTGGGCGGCGAAGGCGGGCTGGCCGGCGGCGGCCGAGAGGGTCGCCGGCGGGGTCTTCGGGGCCTCGTAGCGCGGGCCCACGGCGCAGGCGGACAGCAGCAGAGCCGCCGCCAGCGAAGGGATGAGCTTGGTCATCGCAGGATTCCTACTCGGCCGCTTGGGGCAGTTCGGCGGGGACCAGCTTCGGTCCGCGCCGCCCGACCGTCTTGCGGATCAGGAGGTAGAAGACGGGGGTGAGCATCAGGCCGAACAGGGTGACGCCCAGCATGCCGGAGAATACCGCCACGCCCATGGCGCGCCGCATCTCCGAGCCCGCGCCGGTCGAGTAGACCAGCGGCGCCACGCCCATGATGAAGGCCAGCGAGGTCATCAGGATCGGGCGCAGGCGCAGGCGGCAGGCCTCCAGCACCGCATCCCAGGTCGGGACCCCGTGCGCTTCCCTTTCGCGAGCGAATTCAACGATCAGGATGGCGTTCTTGCAAGCCAGGCCCACCAGCACGATCAGCCCGATCTGGGTGAAGATGTTGTTGTCCCCGCCGACCAGCCGCACGCCGACCAGAGCGCAGAGCAGGCACATCGGCACGATCAGGATCACCACCAGCGGCAGGGTCCAGCTCTCGTACTGGGCGGCCAGCACCAGGAAGGCCAGCAGTACGCAGAGCGGGAAGATGTAGATGGCCGTGTTGCCCGCCAGGATCTGCTGGTAGGTCAGCTCGGTCCATTCGTAGCCCATGCCGTTGGGCAGGGTCTTCTGGACGATCCGCTCCATGGCCGCCTCGGCCTGGCCCGAACTGTAGCCGGGCGCGGGGCCGCCGTTGATCTCGGCCGACAGGAAGCCGTTGTAGTGCGGCACGCGGTCGGGGCCGGTGGTGTGGCGGAGCGTCACGAAGGCGCCCAGCGGGACCATCTCGCCGGTGGCGTTGCGGGTCTGCAGGCGCAGGACGTCCTCGGGCTCGAGGCGGAACTTCTGGTCGGCCTGGACGTCGACTTCATAAGTCCGTCCAAAACGGTTGAAATCGTTGACGTAGAGCGAGCCCAGATAGACCTGCATCGTCTCGAAGAGGTCGGTCAGGGACATGCCCTGGGCGCGGGCCTTCTCGCGGTCGATGTCGGCGTTCACCTGGGGCACGTTGATCTGGAAGCCGGAGAAGACGCCGGCGAGCGCCGGCTCCTTCTGGGCAGCCTCCACGACGGCCTGGGTCTGCTTGTAGAGCTCCTCGGCGCCAACGCCCGCGCGGTCCTCGATCTGGATCTTGAACCCGCCGATCTGGCCCAGGCCCATGACGGGCGGCGGGGCGAAGACGGCGACGTTGGCGTCCTGGATCGCGCCGAACTTCTTGTTGAGCTGTTCGGACAGCGCATTTCCCGACAGGGCCTTGCCCTTGCGCTCCTCGAACGGCTTGAGCGTCACGAAGACGATCCCGGCGTTGGGGGCGTTGGTGAAGCCGTTGATCGACAGGCCGGGGAAGGCCACGGCGCCTTCGACGCCGGGCGTCTTGAGGGCGATGTCGCTCATCTGGCGGATCACCGCCTCGGTGCGGTCCAGCGAGGCCGCGTCCGGAAGCTGGGCGGCGGCGACCAGATACTGCTTGTCCTGCGGCGGCACGAACCCCGAAGGCGTGGTGGCGAACATCACGCCGGTCAGCCCCACCAGCACGACATAGACCGCGACCGCCGCCTTCGAACGGCCCAGCAGCCGCCCTACCCCGCCGACGTAGCCGTGGCTGGCGCGGGCGAAGAAGCGGTTGAACGGCCCGAACAGCCAGCCCAGCGCCCGATCGATCAGCTTCTGGAAGCGATCCTTCGGCGCGCCGTGCGGCTGCAGCAGGACGGCGGCCAGGGCCGGCGACAGGGTCAGCGAGTTGAACGCCGAGATCAGGGTGCTGATCGCGATGGTCAGGGCGAACTGGCGGTAGAACTGGCCGGTCAGGCCGCTGATGAAGGCGGTCGGGATGAAGACGGCGCAGAGCACCAGGGCCGTGGAGATGATCGGGCCGGTGACCTCGGTCATCGCCTTGCGGGCGGCCTCGGCGGGGCGGAGGCCCAACTCGATGTTCCGCTCGACGTTCTCGACTACGACGATGGCGTCGTCGACGACCACCCCGATGGCCAGCACCATGCCGAACAGGGTCAGCGTGTTGAGACCGAAGCCCATCATGTGCATGACGGCGAAGGCGCCCACCAGCGACACCGGCACGGCGATCAGCGGGATGACCGAGGCGCGCCAGCTCTGCAGGAACAGCACCACCACCAGGACCACCAGCAGGATGGCCTCGGCCAGGGTGTGGGTGACCGCGTCGATCGACCCGCGCACGAAGACCGTGGGGTCGTAGGCGATGCGGTAGTCGACGCCCTCGGGGAAGTCCTTCTTGAGGGTCTCCATGGTCTTGCGGACCTCGGTGGAGATGTCGAGCGCGTTGGAGCCGGGGCGCTGGAAGATGGGCAGGGCGATGGCCGGCTTGTTGTTGAGCAGCGAGCGCAGGGCGTAGCTGTTCGAGCCCAGTTCCACCCGGGCCACGTCGCCCAGGCGGGTGATCTCGCCGTTGGCGCCCGTGCGGATGATGATGTTGCGGAAGTCGTCCTCGTCGGTCAGGCGGCCCTGGGCGTTGATCGCCACCTGGAAGTCGGCGGCGCCCGGCGCGGGCGGCGCGCCGAGCTGGCCGGCGGCGATCTGTACGTTCTGCTCGCGGATGGCGCGGATCACATCGCCGGCCGAGAGGCTGCGAGCGGCGACCTTCTCGGGGTCGAGCCAGACGCGCATGGCGTAGGGGCCGGAGCCGAACATCTGCACGTCGCCCACGCCTTCCAGCCGCGCGAGCTGGTCGCGCACCCGGAGCTGGGCGTAGTTCGACAGGTACAGCATGTCGTAGCGCTGGTCGGGCGAGATCAGGTGCACGACCATGGTCAGGTCGGGCGAGGCCTTGTTGGTGATCACGCCCGCCCGCTGCACCTCCTGGGGTAGCTTGGGCAGCACCTGGGCCACGCGGTTCTGCACCTGGACCTGGGCCTTATCCAGATCGACGCCCAGCGCGAAGGTGACCGTCAGCGTCATGACGCCGTCGGCGGTGGTCTGGGATGACTGGTAGAGCATCCCCTCCACGCCGTTGATCGCCTGTTCCAGCGGCGAGGCCACGGTGTCGGCGATGACGGCGGGGTTCGCCCCCGGATAGACGGTGCGCACCACCACGGTGGGCGGCACGACCTCGGGATATTCGCTGATCGGCAGGCGCGGCAGCGCCAGCAGGCCGACCACGAAGATGATGATCGAGAGCACCGCCGCGAAGCGCGGGCGGGCCACGAAGAACTGCGAGACGTTCATTGGACGGAGTCCGTCATTCGAGCCTCCCTTCCTCCTCGATGGAGGAAGGGTTGGGGATGGTGGTGTGCGCAGGGCGGCGACGTGGCGGCTCAGGTCGGCGCCGACCTATGGCCAACGCGGACTCGGCAGACCCACCACCACCCTGGCCCTCCTCCATCAAGGAGGAGGGAATGCGTTCCTTCGATCGGCCTAGTTGGCGCGGACCGCGGGTCGGTCGTTTTGGGCGACGCGGACCGGACGGCCCTCCACCTGCGCAAGCTCGGCCTCGGGCAGCTTGATGGTGGTGGCCGTCGGCTTGACCTTCTGGCCCGGCTTCACCCGCTGGCCGCCGCCGACGATGATCACCTCGCCGGCCTTCAGGCCGCTGCGGACGATACGCAGGTCGCCGACGCGGGGGCCGACTTCGACCGGCCGGTACTGGGCGACGTTGCCGGGGCCGATGGCCAGGACGAAGCGCTTGCCCAGGTCGGCGGCGATGGCGCGGTCCGGGACCAGCGCGGTCGGCTCGGCCGTCTCGCCCACCAGCTTGATGCGGGCGAAGAGGCCGGGCGTGAACTTGCCGTCGGCGTTCTGGAACAGGGCGCGGCCCTGGATGGTGCCGCTCTGGGCGTTGAGCTGGTTGTCCACGAAGACCAGCCGGCCCTCGTGCGGATAGCCCTCGTCGGTCATCAGCCCCAGATAGACCGGACCCGGCCGGCTGCGCGCCGATTCCGCGTACTTGAGATAGGTCTGCTCGTCGGCGTTGAAGGTAGCGTAGATCGGGGTGTCCGAGACCACCGTCGTCAGGACGTCGGCGCTGGTGACCAGGTTGCCGGGAGTGATGATCGCTCGCGACACCCGGCCGCTGATCGGGGCCGTGATGCGGGTGAACTCCAGGTTCAGGCGGGCCGACTGGAGGGCGGCGGCCGCGGCCTCGAGGGCGGCCTTCTGCGCCTTCTCCTCCGAGACCAGGCGGTCGTATTCGCTGCGCGACAAAGCCTCTTCCTGCACGAGGCGCTCGGCGCGCTGGCGGTTGGCGGCGGCCAGCTCCAGCTTGGCGCGGTTGGCGGAGACCTCGGCGGTCAGACGCGACACCTCGGCCTGGAAGGGCCTGGGGTCGATCTGGAACAACACCTGGCCCTCGCGGACCACGGCGCCCTCGGTGAAGCGGACGCTGTCGACATAGCCGCCGACACGCGGGCGCACCTGCACCGTGTCGACGGCCTCGAGGCGGCCGGTGAACTCGTCCCAGGGCCGCAGCGGGCGGGTGACGACCGCGGCGGTGGTCACCTCGGGCGGAGGCGGTTCGTTCGATTTGTCCTGAGCCTGGGCGCCGCAGCTCGCGACGAACAGGGAGAGGGCCAGAAGGGCGCCCGTACGCGCCAGGGTCCACACACGCATGACCTACTCCGGGAGTGATTTTCCGCCGCAGGGAGCCGGCGCTTGAAAACCGGACCGCCTAGGCGCACATTGAAAATGTGACGAGACCGTTCGGTATCATCTCGCTCAGATAGATACTGACCGGTCACTCGCACGTCAAGGAAAGGACCCGAAGAAAATGGGCATGGAGGCGGATCGCGCCCGGACGGCTGGGGAGGCCGCCGAGGTGCGCAAGTCGGCGCGGGATCGGATTTTCGACACCGCCCGGGAGCTGTTCTACGAGCGCGGCATCCGCGCCGTGGGCGTCGAGACCATCGCCGCCGAAGCCGGCGCGACCAAGATGACGCTCTACCGGAACTTCCCGTCGAAGGACGAGCTGGTGGCCGAGTGCCTGCGCGAGCAGTCGCGCGACGGCCTGGCCTGGTGGGACGAGGTGATCGCCCCCTACGAAGGCGACCCCCGCCGCCAGCTGGAGGCCCTGTTCACCGGCTTCGCCGACAAGACCTGCGAGGAAAGCCACGGCTGCGCGCTGTCGAATGCGGCGCTGGAGCTGCATGAGCCCGACCACCCTGCCCGCGTGGTCGCCGTCGCGCACAAGCGCGAGATGCACCGGCGGCTGAAGGAAATGTCGGCCGCGGCCGGCGCCAGGGACAATGGCCTGGCCGACGCCCTGATGATGCTGCTGGAAGGCGGCCACGTCGCGCGCGTCACCCTGGAGGAGTCCGGGCCGGTGCGAGCGATGGAGACCACCGCCAAGGCGCTGATTCGCGCGTTCCTGGACTGATCGACGCGCCAAGGCGGCGCTTCGCCTGGCGAGACACGCCGGTTCCCCCGGACCGGGCCCTGACGCGCGCCGGGCTCGGCGTCTCCGCGCGCCCCTTTTCCCCCTGCAGCAGGCTGATCCGCTCCGGTTCGACACCGCCGAAAAGATATTCACTCTCATCTGAGTGAGCATTGACTCGAACGCGGATATCCGACAGCGTCGCCTTAGTCGTCGAAGAACGAGCGCCCTTGGGGGGAACAGGCTTTCGGGACCGGGTCACCGGACGTGCGACCGTCTCACGGTCGCGGCGGCCAGCGACGCGGACCCACCCCTCATGACGAACGCCTTCGGCAGGACCGGGCCCGCCGACGACCGCCAGAAGCGTGGCATGGCCCTTGAGGGAGGGATCCAGTGAAGCAGGTCTTCTTGTGCGGCGCCTCCGCCGCCGCCGTCGCCATTTCAGCCGGCCTGTGGGCCACCCCGGCCAGCGCGGCCGCCGCGGACGCCGAAGCGCCGCCTCCGACCGAGATCGGCGAGGTGGTGGTCACCGGCTCCTACATCGCCGGCACCCCGCTCAACAGCGCCCTGCCCGTCTCGGTGCTGAGCGCTCAGGAACTGGCGAAGCAGGGCTCGCCCACGATCGTGAACATCGTGAAGAGCCTGCCCGCCGCGGCCGGCTCGATCGGCGAAGCGAACCGCCTGATGGGCGCCACGGCGGGCGTCGCCACCGTCAACCTGCGCGGCTTCGGCGCCGCCCGGACCCTCGTGCTCTTCAACGGAAGGCGCCTCGCGCCGTCGGTTTCCGGCGCCGCCGCCGGCGCCGTGGACGTCAACCTCATTCCGACGGGCACCATCGGCCGGATCGAGGTGCTGAAGGACGGGGCGGCCGCCACCTACGGCTCGGATGCGGTGGGCGGCGTCGTCAACTTCATCAGCCGCACCAACCTGGACGGCCTCGAGCTCACCGGGGACTACGCCTACATCGACGGGGCCAAGGGCGACTACAACCTGGCCGCCGCCTGGGGCCGCAAGTTCGACCGCGGCAACGTGCTGCTGACAGCCGGCTACCGCCGCCGCAGCGAGCTGCGCCTCACCGATCGCGACTGGGCCGTCCGTCCCTTCGCCGAGAACCCGTTCGGCGGTTGGTCGGGATCGTCGAATCCCGGCGGCTACACGACGGGCAACGGCGGCGCGATCCTGCCGAACGGTTCGTTGGCCCAGCCGTTCGCGGCGCCGATCAATTTCCAGGACGACGGCTGCACCGAACTGGGCGGCGAGATCGTCGCCGGCACCTGCCGCTTCCAGTTCAGCCGCTTCGACAACCTGGGCAACGACGAGTACCACTATCAGGTCTATGGCGACGTCAACTTCGACCTGACCGACGACGCGCGGTTCCACGGCGAGGTCATGTGGGCGCGCCACGACGTGCCCGAAGAACGGGTCTCGCCCTACCAGTCCACGGTGCAGTTCCCGACACCGCTCGCGGCGTCCGGCGGCTCTCCCGGCGGCGGAACCTCGCCCTACCCGGCCACCGGACTGAACCAGCAGTCGCGGTTCTACATCCCCTTCGCCAATCCGGGCCTGACGCAGCTGTTCAACCGGCACTGCGGCCCCGGCGCGGCGACGCCCTATTCCGCCGCGCAGTGCTCGGGCATCCAGTCCTTCGGCGTGATCACCTCGCAGACCCAGTGGCGGCCGGGCGGCTATGGCGGCCAACCGCTGTTCGCGGACGGCGCCGACCACAACCACCGCAAGGCCGACGCCTTCCGCATCTCGGGCGGGTTGGTCGGCAAGCTGCCGGTTGGCGGCTGGAAGTACGACGTGGCGGTCACCTACATGGAATCCGAGGGCGTCAACGCCGTGCCGGACGAGGTGGTCAACCGGGTGCAGCTGGGCCTGCGCGGCCTGGGCGGCCCGAACTGCAACACGGCCGCAAATACGCCCGGCCAGAACGGCTGCTTCTGGTTCAACCCCTTCTCCAACGCCGTCGCGGCCGACGCGGTCTATGGCCGGACCAACCCGTTCTTCACCTCCGCGGCCGTGCCCTCGAACACCAACACCCGCGAACTTTACGAGTGGATGCACCAGTACCTGAGCGCCACGACGACCAGCCGCATCCTGGTGGGCGACGCGGTGTTCAGCGGCGAGCTGCCGGTGACGCTGCCGGGCGGGACCGTGGCCATGGCGGTCGGCGCCCAGTGGCGCTACGACGAGTACAAGCTCGTGCCGGACGACGCGCTGTCGGACATCCAGGCGACCCGTTGCGTGGACGACGTGGACGACCGCACGCCCCAGTGCACCGGCGGGGTCGGGCCCTTCAACCTCTCGCCCGGCTTCCAGCGCTTCTCAGCCGACCGCACGGTGAAGGCGGTGTTCGCCGAGGTGAGGCTGCCGCTGCTCGAGACCCTCAGCGTCTCGGGCGCCATCCGCTATGAATCGTACGGCGGGTCGGTGGGCTCCACCACCAATCCCAAGGCCGACGCCAAGTGGCAGGTCGTGCCGTGGTTCGCGCTTCGCGGGTCAGTGGGCACGACGTTCCGCGCGCCGCCGCAGACCTCGGTGACGCCGGGCTTCACCCGCACCCTGCAGCAGTTCGTGGACCCCGTGAGCGGGGCGGCGCTCTACCGGGCGGTGGACACGTTCGCGAACCCGGATCTCGATCCCGAGACCGCCACGAACTATTCGGTGGGCGGCATCTTCGAGCTCGGAGACTTCACCGCCACGCTCGACTGGTGGACCTTCAAGTTCAAGAAGGAGCTGACGGTCGAGACGGCGGCGGCGGTCTATTCGACCATGTTCCCGAACGCGACGCCGGCGAACTGGCAATGCACCAACGCCGCCCTCGCCTCGCGCTTCAGCTTCTCCGGCGGGGCGGGCACGGCGGTCAACCCGGTGACCGGCACCAACTGCCACCCCTCCAACTTCCAGGGCGTACGGACCAACCTGATCAACGGTCCGAGCGTCGACACCTCGGGCGTCGACTTCACCGCCACCTACCGGCTGCGCGAGCTGTTCTCGCCGGACGGCGACCTCACGGTCGGCGTCGACGGCGCCTATGTGTCGGAATACGACCGCGGCCCCCTGGTCAGCCTGGACGGGATCACCATAGCCCCCGGCGTGGACCGCGCCGGCAAGGCCGAGCTGCTGAGCGCGTTCTATTCGCAGCCCCGCTGGAAGGGGAACCTGTTCCTGAACTACAGCCTGGGACGGCATAACTTCCGGGCCACGCTGCGCTACGTGGGCTCGATGCGCGACCTGAACCACGACATCGACGCGGCGCCGGGCGTCCAGCCGGCCAAGATCAAGGCCTGGACGCCCCTCGACCTCGTCTACCGGGTCGAGCTGCCGTGGGACACCACCTTCACGGCGACGGTGCAGAACCTGTTCGATAAGGATCCGCCCTTCGCCTACAGCCCGTTCAACTACGACTACGAGCACGGCAGCCCGCTGGGCCGAGTGCTGCAGGTGAACGTGGTCAAGCGCTTCTGATCCCTCCTCCTCGACTTCGCGGGTTTCGCAGGGGCGGCCGGGCCAACTGGCCGCCCTTTCTTCTGGCCCTTCTCCTCGTCGGCGCGGCTGTCCTGCCGCAGGAATACTCAATGTCCAGCTGAGCTCGCCGAAGTTGCGAGCTGTTAGAATCCCTGAGGGCCGCCACAGACTTTTCGCGCGGCGGGCTTTCGCGCTCGCGCCTACATAGGTGTGATGGCGAGAGACAAGACCAGCCGGTTTGTCAGCGGTTTCGGCATGCAGGTCCTGGCGGCGATGGTCGTCGGGCTGGCGCTTGGATTCCTGGCGCGCCAGCTGGGCGTGGACGCCGGCCAGCCGGGCCACGGCCTGGCCGAGACGCTGCGGATCCTGGGCTCGTCGTTCGTCACCCTGCTGAAGGCGCTGGTGCCGCCGCTGGTGTTCACGGCCATCGTGGCCAGCATCGCCAACCTGGCCCAGCTGCAGAACGCCGCCGGCCTGGTCTGGCGGACCCTCCTGTGGTTTGCGATCACCGCCCTGATCGCCGTCGGCATCGGCATCGCCCTGGGCGTCATCCTGCAGCCCGGCGTGCATACGGCCGTGGCCGCGACCGCAGCCAAGGCCCCGACCACGAACGGCGCCTGGCTCGATTTCCTGACGGGCCTGATCCCGCAGAACTTCCTCGGCCTCACCGCCTCCACCAAGCTCGACGACGGCGCGGCGACGACGAGCGTGTCGTTCAACGTACTCCAGATCCTGGTGATCTCGCTGGTGGTCGGCGCCGCGGCGCTGAAGGCCGGCGAGGCGGGTAAGCCGTTCCTGGCGTTCAACGCCTCGGCCCTGGTGGTGATCCGCAAGGTGCTGTGGTGGGTGATCCGCCTGACGCCGATCGGCACGATCGGCCTGTTGGGCACGGCGGTGGCCAAGTACGGCTGGGACGCCCTGGGCCAGCTCGGCCAGTTCGCCCTGGCGATCTACATCGGCCTCTTCCTGGTGCTGCTGGTGGTCTATCCGGCGCTGCTGGCGGCGCACGGGCTGAACCCGATCAGGTTCTTCCGGGCCGCATGGCCGGCGATCCAGCTGGGCTTCGTGTCGCGCTCGTCGATCGGAACCCTGCCCGTGACCGAGGCGATCACCGAGACCGGCCTTGGCGTGCCGCGCGCCTATTCCGCCTTCGCCGTGCCGTTGGGCGCGACCACCAAGATGGACGGCTGCGCCGCGATCTACCCCGCCGTCTCGGCCATCTTCGTGGCCCAGTTCTACGGCGTGCCGCTGCAGGCGGTCGACTACCTGCTGATCGTCTTCGTCTCGGTGCTCGGTTCGGCCGCGACGGCGGGGCTGACGGGCGCGACGGTCATGCTGACGCTCACCCTCTCGACGCTGGGCCTGCCGCTGGAGGGCGTAGGCCTGCTGCTCGCCATCGACCCCATCCTCGACATGGGGCGGACCGCGGTGAACGTGGCCGGCCAGGCGCTGGTGCCCACGCTGGTCGCCAAGCAGCAGGGTTTGCTGGACCGGGAGGTCTACGATGGCCGGCGCGAGGCTGCCGGCATCGCCGCGGCCGAGCCCTTGCTGGGCCAACCCTGAAGCGCGGCGGCGCCACCCCATGGCGAGCCGTCGTCATGGACGGAGCGTTCATGTCGCTATAGCGTCACCGTTACGTGAACGAACGGCGAGGCGGGTGCGCGTGCGGGATTTGACGCTTGGGGGGCGGTCTTCGATCTGCACGCGGCCGGGCTTGATTGCGGGCGAGGCGGCGTGAGCTTGCCTCCAACGCCTGAGAAGAGGGCCGCCTCGGTGCGCGCCGCCCTGGCGCGCGGCGACCTACTGGGCGCCTACGACGAGGTCGTGCGCCGCGGCGACACCTCGCATCCCGAGCTGAACTATCTCGAGGTGCTGACCCTCGCCCGGCTGGGCGACACCGAGCGCGGCCTCAAGCTCTACGACGACTATGGCCTGGAGCAGATGGGCGGCGTCGACCCTCTGTCGCTGAAGGCCCGCCTGCTGAAGGACCAGGCGTTCGACACCGGCGGCGAACCGAACCGCGACAAGCTGCTGGAGGCCTGCCTGCTGTACGCGGCGGTCTACCGGCGCACGAAGTCCAGCTATCCCGCGATCAACGCCGCCACCCTGGCCCGGATCGCGGGCCGGCCGCGCCTCGCGAGCTTCCTGGCGCGGCACGTGGCCAACGAGACGGCGGCCGAGCGGCGCAGCGGCTATTTCTCGCTGGCGACGCTGGCCGAGGCGCTGGCGGTGCTGGGCGACGTGGACGGCGCGCGCGATGCGTTGGAGCGGGCCATGCAGGCGCCCGACGCCGACGTCGGCGCCCGCTCGACGACGGTCCTGCAGCTGAAGCGGCTGATCGCGGCGCGGGGCGAAGGCCATGGCATGGACAGCCTGCTGGAGCTCATCGAGCCGCCGAAGGTGGCCATGTTCTGCGGCAATATCTTCGTGGGCACGCCCGGGCTGGAGGCCGACCTGGCCACGCGGATGCGCGAGGTGATCGAGCGCGAGGACGTGGGCTTCGGCTACGGCGCCCTGGCCGCCGGCAGCGACATCCTGATCGCCGAACTCCTGCTGGAGCGGGGCGCGGAGGTGCACGTGGTGCTGCCCTTCGCCGAGGCGGATTTCCTGGAACAGTCGGTGGCGCCGGCGGGCGAGAGCTGGGTGGCGCGCTACCACGCGATCACGGCGAAGGCGGCCTCGATGACCTTCGCCAGCAACATGAGCTACGTGGGCGAGATGGAGCAGTTCGCCTACGGCTCCAAGGTGACCATGGGCATGGCCCGGCTGCGCGCTCGGCAGCTGCATTCCGAGGCGATCCAGCTGGTGATCGTGGAGGAGCGCGGCGACCGCACGCTGAGCGGCTCGGACGTCAGCGCGTGGCGCGCCACGGGCGGGCGGGCCGAGGTGGTGATCGCCCCGGCGCTGACCCGGCCCGTGATGCCGCCGCCGCCGCCGAAGTCCGAGGTGGAGCGGGGCGTCTACGGCCTGATGTTCACGGACTATCCCGGCTTCTCGAAGCTGGACGAACGCGCCCTGCCCCTCTTCTGGGAAGACGTGATGGTCCGCGCCGCCCGTTCGCTTGAGCAGCACGGCGACGTGATCCGGCAGGGCAACACCTGGGGCGACGCCATCTTCGCGGTGTTCCAGGACGCGCCGGCGGCCGCCACCGCGGCGCTCGACCTGTGCGAGGAGCTGAAGAAGGTCGACTGCAAGGCGCTGGGCGTGCGCGACGGCACGGCGATGCGGATCGCGCTGCACTACGGCCCGACCTACTCGGGCTACGACCCCGTGACCCAGCGGACCACCTACTACGGCAGCGAGGTCTCGCGCGCGGCGCGGATCGAGCCGGTCACCCCGTCGGGCGCGGTGTATGTGACCGAGCCGTTCGCGGCCGTGCTGGAGATGCAGCAGAACCACCCGTTCGAGTGCAATTACGTCGGCAAGATCGCCCTGCCCAAGGGCTACGGCGTCTATCCGCTGTACCGACTGAGCCGCGTCGGCGCCTAGGGCGGAGCGGCCGCTAGCGCCCCGCCACGCGCGTCTGGCGCGGGCCGCCCAGGGCCGCGCACTCGCCCGCCATCTGCTTGGTGAAGCTGGCCTCGGCGCCGAGCGTCTCATTCAGGATCTTCATGCCCGCCGCGCAGTCGGTGCGCGCCTCGCCCAGCCGGCCGGCCCGGGCCAGCACCTTGGCCCGGTTCACCAGCAGGTCGCCGTGGTTGGGGTGGGTCTTGCCGTAGCTGGCGTCGTAGTTGCGCTTGGCGTCGTCGAGAGTGGCGAGCGCCGCGCTGGTCGCGCCGCGCTGGGACTCGATCAGGCCCAGGTAAACCTCGGCGATGCCGATCAGATAGTGCGGGCCGTCGAACGCCTCGCGGTAGATGGCGACCGCTTCGCGCAGCGAGCGCTCGGCCTCGGCGAGCTGTCCCAGGCCCTGGTAGATCTGGCCCTGCATCGACAGCGTGTCGGCGAGGATGGGGTTGTCGCGGTCGAGCACGCCGCGCTCGATGCGGAGCGCATTGGCGATCTGCGTGCGCGCCTTGGGCAAGTCGCCCGCGTTGAACGAGTTCTGCGCCAGGGCGAACCAGGCCTTGCCGGTGTAGAGGTGACCGGGTCCCAGTTCCTTCTGGAACAGCTCGAGCGACTCCTGCAGCGAGGCCTCGGCGGCGGCGAACTGGCCGTCGTCGGACAGCAGGAGGCCGCGGTTGTTAAGGACCGTCGCCAGCGCCCCTTCGGGCGCCTCGACGCCGGCCGCCCGGTAGTGGGCCAGGGCGCGGTCGAACGCGGCCACACCCTCCTTGACCTTCGAGGCCGAGGTGAGGATGCGCCCCTCGGTCGTCGCCGCCTGGGCCCGAAGATTGGCGTTGGCCTTCGGATCGGGGCCCAGCAGACCCTCGGCCTGGCGGACGGTCTCCAGCCCCTTCTCCAGCAGACCCTGCTTCTCGTAGGTGGTCGCAAGCACCAGCATCGCCTCGGCGCCGTCGGGGCCGGACTTGTTGATCATCGGCAGCGCCTGCTCGAACGAGGAGCGCGCTTCGTTCAGCAGGCCGAGGTTGTTGTAGGCCCGGCCCAGGGTGGCGAGCAGCCGCGCCTGGATCGCCGGCTGGTCGGCCAGTTCGCGGCGCGCCCGCTCGGCGCTGCGGCCCAGGATGGTCAAGGCGGTGATGGTGCGGGGGTTTTCGGTGGCCGGGTTCGACAGCTCGAAGGTGCCGACCAGATAGTCCGAGGCGGCCCGCGCGGCCGCCGCCTCGTGCTGGGCGATCGTGCGCTGGGCGTTCGCCTCGAGGCGCAGCGAGTTGGCGTAGAACGCCAGGCCGCCGGTGATCACCATGCCGACCATCGCGCCGGCGGCGATCACCGTCATCTGGGCGATGCGCCGCTGGGTCTCGCGCTGGACCAGTTCGTCGAGCTTCAGTCCGGTGAGGCCCGCGATCAGCTTCTGCGTGGCGAGCCGCGGCCCGTCGGCCTCACGCCGGACGTCGGCCGCGATCGGCTCGGCCGGCACGTCCGACAGCTGGCCGTCGGCGCCCATCCGGTAGCGCAGGGCGTGCGGGAAGCATTCCCGGTGATCCATGCCGGGGATGTTGGAGGCGTTGGGCTCGCCGTCGGCGACGATGGCCAGGACGCGGCCGTCCCCATGGACCCGCTTGAACTGGAGGATCTCCTCGTTGACCCAGCGCGACCTGGCCGCGGCCGGCGAACAGATCACCACCAGGAACATCGACTGGCGCAGCGCCGCGCTCAGCTCGGCCGAGAGGTCTCCCGAGGCGGGCAGCTCCTCGCGGTCGCGGAAGATCGGACGCAGGCGGCGCGGCACGAGGCCGACGCCGGTGACCTTGCCCACGAGCTTCGACGGGATGCGGTAGGACTCGACCTCGCGGTGCAGGCGCTGGGCGAGGTCCTTGTCCTGGTGGCTATAGCTGATGAACGCCTTGTACGCGTAGGCTCCGTCCTGTCGGTCGTGAGGTTCCGCGTCGTCTGGCGTCATGCCTTAGCTGTACGACAGCACACGCCGGCGCCGCAACGCCGCTCCGAGCAGGCCGAAGCCCATCACCAGCATCGCCCAGGTGGACGGCTCGGGCACTGCGTCGGTGATCGCCGAGATGGTCGGGCGGAAGGGGTCGATCAGCTGGGGATCGAACTTCAGGTAGTCGATGCTGTCCAGCGATTGCGTGCCGAAGCCGCGCGCTGCCGCAAGCGACACGCCGCCGCCGCGGCCGATGGGATCGCCGAAGCCGGAATAGGCCACGATGCAGGTAAGCGACTCGCCCACGCAGCCCACCGTCGTGTCGGCGTAGGCCGTGGTGCGGTAGTAGAGGTTCGTGGACTCGCCACCCTGCATGATCTTGTTCAGGATCACGTCGATGTCCGTCTGGCCCCAGTTGTAGGCCAGGGCGAAGTCGTTATCGAACTCGGTGTTGAAGCCGTCGAGGAACAGGCCGACGTCCTCGAAATTCTCACTGTAGAAGTCGGGCCCGTTGACGCTGCCGCCACGGACGACGCCGCCGTACTGGTCGAAGCTGAGGGTCAGCTCACCGGACAGCGTGTAGAGCGGGATAGCCTCGAGATTGATGTTGTTCTCGCCGTAGATGTAGTCGTCGCCATAGATGTCGAACGTGAACCCGGCCCTCGCGAAGGTCGTGTTGGCGAGATCGTTGGTGAACAGGGCGCCGAACGAGGATGCGCCGTCCTGGCCGTAGCCCGTGAAGATGTTGTTCCCGACCAGGTTGCCGGTGCGATCCTGCATGTAGAAGCCGAGGCCCGCCGGGATGATCGTCGAACCGACGCTGTCGAGCGAGATCGCCTCTTCCGCCGTGTTGATGATCTGGACGTTGAGGCCCGAATTCGACTGCGCGGCCGCCTGCGGCCCGGAGACCGCGACGCCGCTTTCGAAGCTCGCGTAGGCGGGCGTCACCTTGACCTTGGTCTCGGTGCTGCCCCCGTAGCCGGGGCCTTCACCGCTAGGGCCGAAGTCGGCGACCATGCCGTTGGCCATCGGGAAGCTTTGGTTTCCCAGACTGATGTCGCCGGACGCCTTGCCGACGATATCCAGGTTCACCGCGTGAGCCGACGTCCCCGCGAGGAGGGCGCCACACGCGATCACATACGCTAGGCTGCGCATCAGCCCCCCTTGGATTGGTCACGGCGGTCCTGCGTTAGGCAGGCCGCCTTCATTCATTTTTCACCCTATCATAGCGCCGCTTGCGGGCGACCGGGTTCTTCTGTGAGTTGAAAAGCGGAACCGGCGTTACCCGCAGAACGGGTCGTGGCGCCCGCGACGAGGGGTCGGCCCAGACCGCCTTCGCCCCTGACGCGAGCCGGTTCGCCGCCTTCCGAACACAGCGGGCCCCGCGCCGGCGGGCGCCCACGGGCCAACTCGCCTCACGGGCGAATTCGGACGACCCAAATTGGGCAACAGGAGACCGGCGTTCGCGTGTCGCGTTATGTGAATCACATTAGACTCGCGTGCACCAGGCAAGGGGGAATCGACGCCATGCGGTCCCGGATGTCAGACCGGACCGGCGCAGCGATACGCAAGCTTCGACTGTCGCGCGGCTGGAGCCTGGCCGCCCTCAGTGAGCAGAGCGGCGTGCCGATCTCGACGCTATCGAGAGTCGAACTCGGCCAGAACGCCCTGAACTACGAGAAGCTGATGCGCCTGTGCCGGGCGCTGGAAGTGGACCTGGAAGGCCTCGTCACGCGCGAGGCCGAAACGGCCCCGGCCGCATCCGGCCGCCGTTCGGTCGTCCGCTCCGGGGAAGGTCCGCCCACCCGGCTGGCGGGCAACACCGGCCGCCGCGCCGCCGCGGACCTGCTCTCGAAGAGCCTTTCGCCGATCATCCTCGACGTCACCGCCCGCAGCCTCGACGTCCATGGCCCGCTGGCGACCCACGGCGGGGAAGCCTATGCGCTGGTCCTGGACGGCGACGTCGAGTTCCACAGCCACCTCTACGCGCCCCTGCCAATGCGCACGGGCGACGGCGTGTATTTCGACGCCGCGGCCGGCTATGCCTTCGTCGCGCCCAGCCTGCCGGGCCGCGTGTTGCTTGTCGCATTGGGCGAAACGGCCTTCGACGCCTAGGTCTGAGCAGACCAAGACCTGAGCCAATCCAGCATTCGTAAGGTGTTGCGACCTCTTGCCGCACAAGTTCCGGGCCGCTGCGGCTCCGGTTCCTTCGAAGCCATTCCCACAATTTACCAATAATCAAACCGACCTTGGGATTGTCGCTCTCGGCGGGGCCTGACCGGCGTCGTCCAGCCTCATGGCTGTTGCCCGCCCAACAAAAACCGCCCGTCCCCGAGAAGCCCGATGACCTTCCTGAACAACCTCAACATCTCCAAGAAGCTCATGGTGGGCTTCGCGGTCGTGGTGACCGTCGTCGGCGTGATGTGCGCCGCCGTGTTCGTTAGCCTGATGAGCATCAAGTCGGCCGTGGCCGACAACGATGCGAGCGTCACGCAGCTCAAGCTCGCCGACGATATCCTGATGGCGCGCGTCGAACGCCAGAACGCCATCCGCGGCCTGGTGGCCAGCGGCGACCCGGTGTTCCTGAAGAAAATCAACAGCTCCGAGGCGGAGTACAAGACCGCCATCGATGCGCTGGAGAAGGGGGCTCCCGAGGATGCGGACGACATCAAGGCGATCCGCGACGCCATCGCCAAGGTCGAGGCCGAGGAAGCGCCGCTGATCGCCGCAGGCCAGGACCCGACCCAACAGGCCACGGCCATGATGGAGCTGGGCACGAAGGGCCGTCTCGAGCAGTTCCGCGCCGCCCTCAAGACCTTCCGGGACCAGGAAGGCGTCCTGCTGGCGCAGCGCGCCAAGGCGCAGGAAGCCGCCCAGGCGTTCGCCGTCACCCTGCTGGCCGTCGGCAGCCTGCTGGCCGTCGCGCTGTCCGTGGTGATGGGCGCGATCCTGTCGGCCGCCATCGGCAAGCCGGTGAACGCCATGACCGCCGCCATGGGCAAGCTGGCTTCCGGCGACAACAACGTCGACGTCCCCGCCCAGGGCCGCAAGGACGAGGTGGGCCGCATGGCCGCCGCGGTCCAGCACTTCAAGGACGCCGCCATCGAGAAGGTCCGCCTCGAAGGCGAGACCGTCGAGAGCCGCCGCGCGGCCGACGAGGCCCGCGCCACCGCCGAAGCCGAGCGCGCCGCGACGGCCGCCGAGCAGACCAAGGTGGTCGAGGGCCTGGCCAAGGGCCTGGAGCGCCTGGCCGGCGGAGGGCTGACGTTCCGCCTGACCGAGGCCTTCCCGCCGCACTACGAAGGGCTGCGCGCCGACTTCAACCGCGCCATGGACGTCCTGCAGGACACCATGCGCGAGGTGGCGACCAACGCCACGGCCGTCCGCTCGGGCGCCGGCGAGATCAGCCAGGCCTCGGACGACCTGTCGCGCCGGACCGAACAGCAGGCCGCCAGCCTGGAAGAGACGGCCGCCGCCCTCGACCAGATCACCGCCACCGTGCGCAAGACCGCCGAAGGCGCCGCGCAGAGCCGCGAGTCCGTCGGGGTCGCCAAGGCCGACGCCGAACGTTCGGGCGTGGTGGTCCGCGACGCCGTGTCGGCCATGAGCGAGATCGAGAACTCGGCCCAGCAGATCGGCAACATCATCGGCGTGATCGACGAGATCGCCTTCCAGACCAACCTGCTGGCCCTGAACGCCGGGGTCGAAGCGGCCCGCGCCGGCGACGCGGGCAAGGGCTTCGCGGTCGTCGCCTCGGAAGTCCGGGCCCTGGCCCAGCGCTCTGCCGAAGCGGCCAAGGAGATCAAGGCCCTGATCTCGGCCTCCTCGCAGCAGGTGGAACGCGGCGTCGGCCTGGTCGGGGAGACCGGCAAGGTGCTGGAGCGCATCCTGACCCAGGTCACCTCGATCAACGGCGCGGTCACCGAGATCGCCGCCTCCGCCCAGGAGCAGGCCACCGGCCTTCAGCAGGTCAACACCGCCATCAACCAGATGGACCAGGTGACCCAGCAGAACGCCGCCATGGTTGAGCAGGCCACCGCGGCCAGCCACGCCCTGTCGGCCGAGAGCGAGGCCCTGTCGCGCCTGATCAGCCGCTTCGAACTGGGCGCGGGTGCGGCGACGGCCGCCGCGCCGGTCCAGCACCGTGCGCCGGCTCCGGCGCCCATCCCGAGCGCCCCGACCGCGGTGGCCATGAAGACCACGGGCCGCGGCGGCGCCGCTCCGAAGCCCGCCTTCGAAACCGATGAAGACGCCTGGGACGAGTTCTGAACATGACCGAACCGCTGACCTTGGGCGACAGCCTGGACATGAACGCGGCCGCGCCGCTCCACAAGGAGCTGCTGGCCCGCCGCGGGAAGCCGGTCACGCTGGATGCGTCGCAGGTGCGCCGCGTCGGCGGCCAGTGCCTGCAGGTGCTGCTGTCGGCCCAGGCCACCTGGGCCGCCGACGGCGCGCCCTTCGAGATCGTAGAACCTTCGCCCGAGTTCGCCGACGGCCTGGCCCTGATGGGCGCCGCCCACCTGGCCCCGCCGGCCGCCCTTTCCACTGTTCAGGACTGACCCCATGAGCATGACTGTCCTCACCGTCGACGACTCCCGGACGATGCGTGAAATGCTTCGCCTGGCCCTGGCCGACGCTGGCTTCCGCGTCGTCCAGGCCGAAGACGGTATCCACGGCCTCGAGGTCCTGCAGGCCGAGCGCCCGCAGGTCATCGTCACCGACATCAACATGCCGCGGATGGACGGTTTCGGGTTCATCGAGGAGGTCCGGGGCGATCCGAACCACCGTGCGATCCCGATCCTGGTGCTCACCACCGAGAGCGATGCGGAAAAGAAGAACCGCGCGCGCATGGCCGGGGCCACCGGCTGGATCGTGAAGCCTTTCAATCCGGTCAAGCTGGTGGACGCGATCCGCCGCGTCGCCGCCTGACGAACCGCCCTCCAAGAGTAGGAAACCACAGCCCGTGGACCCCCTAGCCGCCATCCGCGAGACGTTCTTCCAGGAATGCGAAGAGCAGCTCGCCGAGCTCGAGTCCGGTCTGCTCGCCATGGAAGGCGGAGACCAGGATCCCGAGACCATCAACGCCGTCTTCCGGGCGGTGCACTCGATCAAGGGTGGCGCCGGCGCGTTCCAGCTGGAGGCGCTGATCCGCTTCGCGCACGTCTTCGAGACGGCGCTGGACGAGATGCGTTCGGGCCGCCTGGCCGCGACGGACGCCGTCCTGAAGACCATGCTGCGGGCTGCCGACGTCCTGGCCGACCTGGTGCGCAAGGCGCACAGCGGCGACGACACCGAGCATCCCCTGGCCCAGCAGCTCTCGGATGAGCTGAAGGCCATGAGCGGCGCGACCGGCGCCGAAGAGGAGTCCGAGGAGGACTGGGGCGACTTCGAGTTCCAGCCGATGAGCGTCGCGGTCGACGCGCCGGCCGAGAGCGCGGGCCCCACCGGCTTCGTCGTGAAGTTCAAGCCGCGCGCCGACCTGTACGCCAAGGCCAACGAAGCCGCCCTGCTGCTGCGCGAACTGACGCGCCTGGGCCCGGCCGAGGTCGAGCTGGACGCGCACGATGTGCCGCCGCTCGCGGACCTGGATCCCGAGGCTGCTTACCTGGCCTGGAAGGTGACCCTGACGGGCGAGACCGATGAGGCCTCGATCCGCGAAGTGTTCGAATTCGTCGACGGCGACTGCGAGCTGGAAGTGACCCCGCTGGCCGGCGCTTCGGAAGACGAAGCCGCCGCGGGCGGCGAGGCGGCGGCCTTCGACCTGTCGGCCCTGCTGGCCCGGGTCCAGGAGGACGCGCCCGCCCCGATCGCCGTGGCCGACGATCCGATCATCGAGCCTGAGGCTCCCGCGCCGGCCGCGCCAGTCGTGGCTCTGACGCCCCCCACCCCGCCGGTGGCGGCGAACGAAGCCGCGCCCGAAGCCCAGGCGGCGGGCGGCCCGCGCAAGACCGAGGCCGGCGCCACCATCCGCGTCGACCTGGATCGCGTCGATCGCCTCATCGACCTGGTCGGCGAGCTGGTCATCAACCAGGCCGTGCTGGCCCAGCGGGTGATGGAGGCGGGCCTGGCCCGCGCCAGCGCCGTCGCCATGGGGCTGGACGAACTGGAGCAGCTGACCCGCGAGATCCAGGACAGCGTCATGGCCATCCGGGCCCAGCCCGTGAAGTCCGTCTTCCAGCGCATGCCGCGCCTGGTGCGCGAAGTGGCCGCCATGACCGGCAAGCCGGTGCGTCTGGTGACCGAGGGCGAAGGCACCGAGGTCGACAAGACCGTGATCGAGCGCCTGGCCGACCCGCTGACGCACATGATCCGCAACGCGATCGACCACGGGCTGGAAAGCCCCGAGAAGCGCGCCGCCGCCGGCAAGCCGGCCGAGGGCGTCGTGAAGCTGGCCGCGTTCCACCGCTCGGGCCGGATCGTGATCGAGGTCTCGGACGACGGCGGCGGGATCAACCGCGAGCGCGTCAAAGGCATCGCCATCGAGAAGGGCCTGATCTCGGCCGAGGCGACACTCTCGGACGAGGAGATCGACAACCTGATCTTCATGCCGGGCTTCTCCACGGCCGCCGAGGTAAGCGACATCTCGGGCCGCGGCGTCGGCATGGATGTGGTCCGCCGTTCGATCCAGGCCCTGGGCGGCCGGATCACCATCGCCTCGCGCCCCGGCAAGGGCTCGACCTTCACCATGAGCCTGCCGCTCACCCTGGCGGTGCTGGACGGCATGGTGGTGTCGGTGCAGAACCAGACGCTGGTGGCCCCGATCACCGCGATCGTCGAGACGCTGCAGCCCAAGGCCGAGGACGTCCACAGCCTGGGCGGCCACGCCCGGGTGATCTCCATCCGCGGCGGCTTCGTTCCCCTGATCGACGTGGGCATGGCCCTGGGCTACCGCCGCGAGCCGCTGCCGGCGACGCAAGGGGTGGCCCTGCTGATCGAAGGCGAGGGCGGCGCGCGCGCGGCCCTGCTCTGCGACGCGATCCAGGGCCAGCGCCAGGTGGTCATCAAGTCTCTCGAAGCGAACTACCGGCAGGTCCCGGGCGTCGCCGCCGCCACCATCCTCGGCGACGGCCGCGTGGCGCTCATCCTCGACATCGACACCATCGTCACCGTTTCCCGCGGCGACATGCGCAAGGCGAGCTGAACATGAACCAAGTCGTTTCCCAGAACGGGCAGAACCAGGTCGGCGGCATGAAGGAACTGATCTCCTTCCGCATCGGCGCCCAGGAATTCTGCGTCGACATCATGGCCATCCGCGAGATCCGCGGCTGGACCGCGGCCACGGCCCTGCCGCAGTCGCCGTCCTTCGTGAAGGGCGTCATCAACCTGCGCGGCGCCGTGCTGCCGATCGTGGACCTGGCCTCGCGCCTGGGCTTCGAGAGCACCGAGGCCAGCGACCGGAACGTCATCATCGTCGCCCAGATCGGCGAGCAGGTCGTGGGCCTGCTGGTCGACGCGGTGAGCGACATCCTGACCGTCACCGACGACGTGATCCAGCCCACGCCGGACGTCGCGTCCGAGACCGCCAAGAGCTTCATCCGCGGCCTGATCGCCATGGACGGCCGCATGATCAGCCTGATCGGCCTCGACCGCGTCCTGCCGGACATGGAGCTGGAAGCCGCCTGATGACCGCGAGCGCGCCGACATCTACGCGCCCGGGCGCGAATATGGTCGATGGCGAGTTCGCCTTCACCGAAGCCGATTTCCGCAAGATCTCGGCGATGGTGCATGGCGACGCCGGCATCCACCTACCCGATGCGAAGGCGACGCTGGTCTACTCCAGGCTGGCGAAGCGCCTGCGCGCGCTCGGCCTGACGAGCTTCAAGGACTACTGCGCCCTGGTGTCCGCCTCGGAAGGCGTGGACGAGCGCCAGAAGATGCTGGCGGCGCTGACCACCAATGTGACGCGCTTCTTCCGCGAGCCGCACCACTTCGATCACCTGCGCGACAAGGTGCTGCCCCCGCTGCTGGACGCCGCGCGGCGCGGCGGCAAGGTGCGGATCTGGTCGGCGGCCTGTTCGAGCGGTCAGGAGCCGTTCTCGATCGCCATGACCATCCTGTCGCTGATGCCGGAAGCCGCCGACCGCGACGTGAAGGTGCTGGCCACCGACATCGATCCCAACATGGTCGCCGAGGGCCGCGGCGGCGCCTACGCCCCGCACCTGCTCGAAGGCATCCCCGACAACTATCGCAAGCGCTGGACGTCGCCGATGGCGGACGGTCGCGTGAAGATGGCCGACGACCTACGCGAACTGATCACCTTCAACGAGCTGAACCTCATCGGCGACTGGCCGATGAAGGGGAAGTTCGACGCGATCTTCTGCCGTAACGTCGCGATCTACTTCGAAGACGACACCCAGGCCCGCCTGTGGAGCCGGTTCGCCCCGCTGAACGCCGTGGGCGGCGCGCTCTACATCGGCCATTCCGAACGCATCCAGGGCCCGGCGGTCGCCGCCTACAAGCCGGATGGCGTCACCACCTATCGCCGCATCGAGGCTGCCCGATGACCCGCGTACTCGTCGTCGACGACTCGAGCACCATGCGCCGCCTGATCAGCGCATCGCTCTCGGCCGATCCCGAACTTGAGGTCGTGGGCGAGGCCGGCGATCCGTTGCAGGCCCGCGAGGCCATCAAGGCGCTGAACCCGGACGTCATCACCCTGGACGTCGAGATGCCGAACATGAACGGCCTCGACTTCCTGGAGCGGATCATGCGGCTGCGGCCCATGCCCGTGGTGATGGTTTCGACCCTCACCAGCCGCGGCGCCGATGCGACCCTGGCCGCCCTCGAACTGGGCGCCGTGGAATGCGTCGAGAAGCCCGGCGGCGCCGATCCCATCGGCTTCAGCCGCCTGGCCGAGAAGGTCAAGATCGCCGCCCGCGCCCGCGTCCGCTCGCGCGTCGCGCGGACGGAGCCCGTCCCCACCGACGCCTTTGCGCCGTCCGACCACGTCGTGGCCATCGGCTCGTCGACCGGCGGCGTCGAGGCGCTGTTGAACATCATCGAGCGGCTGCCGGCCAACTGCGCGCCGACGGTCATCGCCCAGCACATGCCGGCGAGCTTCACCAAGAGCTTCGCCGAACGCCTGAACCGCGCCTCGGCCGCCACGGTCTCCGAAGCGCGCGACGGCGATCCCCTGGTTCCCGGTCGGGTCTATGTGGCCCCCGGCGGCGACTTCCACCTCGAGGTCGAAGGCACGCGCCACCTGCGCTGCCGGGTCACCCACGGCGACCCCGTGAGCGGCCACTGCCCGTCGGTGGACGTCCTCTTCTCTTCCGTCGCCCGGACCGCGAAGGACCGCGCCCTCGGCGTGATCCTGACCGGGATGGGCCGCGATGGAGCCCGCGGCCTGCTCGCCATGCGGCAGGCCGGAGCCCGGACGCTGGGTCAGGACGAGGCGACGTGCGTCGTCTACGGCATGCCCCGGGCGGCCTTTGAACTCGGCGCGGTCGAACGCCAGCTCCCCCTCGAAAAGCTGGGGCCCGCCATCCGCAACCTCACGAACAAAGAAACGGAACGCTGAAATGCCGGCGCCCTCCTCAATCCCCTGCCTCGTCGTCGATGACCAGCAGACCATGCGGTCGCTGGTGCGGACCGGTCTTCAACAGCTCGGGTTCCGGACGATCCACGAAGCCGCCGATGGCGAAGACGGCCTGCGACACATGCTATCCCGCCCCGTGCAGCTCGTGATTTCGGACTACAACATGCCGAAGCTGGACGGCCTGGGCCTGCTGCGGGCGATCCGCTCGCACCCGCCGATCCAGAAGACGGCCTTCATCATGCTCACCGGCCGGGCCGACAAGGAGCTGGTGCAGCGCGCCGTGCAGTTCGGCGTGAACAACTACCTGGTGAAGCCCTTCACCGTCGGGACCCTGAAGGAAAAGATCGAAGCGATCTTCGGCGTTCTCGCGTGACGACAGGCGCGGCCCGACACAGCCACGCCTACGACGCGGAGCCCCGCAAGATCCACGTGATCCAGGGGCAGTACCACGTCGCCGAGGGCGATGATGCGGTGCTGACCACGATCCTCGGATCGTGCGTGGCCGCCTGCATCCGCGACCCGATGACGGGGTACGGGGGCATGAACCACTTCCTGCTGCCCGGCGAAGCCGGCGACGAGGGCCTGAGGTACGGCGTGCAGTCGATGGAACTGCTGCTGAACGACCTGCTCCGGCGCGGTTGCCGGCGCGACCGGCTGGAAGTGAAGCTGTTCGGCGGAGCGCATCTTTTCGACGGCCTTTCGGACGTCGGCGCGCAGAATTCGGCCTTCGCCGAGCGGTTCATCCGCGACGAAGGCCTGCGGTTCGTGGGCGGCTCCCTGCGCGGCGATCGCGCGCGCCGCATCCAATACTGGCCCGGCAGCGGCCGCGCGCGGCAGATCCTGCTGGCGCCGACCGAGGCCAAGGTCTTCGTTTCCGAGCGCCGCCAGCCGGTCGCGCCCGCCCAGGATTCCGGCGCGCTGGAGCTCTTCTGATGACCGAACCCGCCGCTGCCCGCCCCCTGGCGGAGTCCCTGGACCTGGTGGCCCGCGAGGTCACCGACCTGGTCGCCGTCGGCGATCAGTTGCAGGAGCTCATCTCGCGCCTGGCGATCGCGGCGGGCCAGGTGGACCCGGCCGCCATGATGGAGGCCCAGGCGGTCGACCTGCTCAGCCAACGCCTGTCGGGCCTCGCGGCCTTCCTGCGCGCGCTCGCCGACGCCGCGCCGGCCGACGTGGCCGCCGACATCGACAAGGCGCTGCGCGTCCTGACCCTGACCGGACAGGCGCAACGCCTGTCCAACACCTCGTCCGCCCCGGCCGACGCCGGGGATCCGATGACCTTCTGGGACTAGCCCCGCATGGCCCCCGGCAAGAACGACCGCGTCAACCTCTCGACCGCCGAGATCCTGCTGGCGTGCGGCGACCTGCAGGGCCTGACCGTCATGTCGGAGATGTTCGCCGGCTTCGGGTGCCATGCCCCGCGGAAGGTGCAGACGATGGCCGACGCCAAGGCCGTGGTGCAGGAGCGTGTCGTCAACCTCGTGGTCGTGGACAGCGCGCTGAACGACGCCGAGGGCTATGAGTTCATCAGCTGGCTCCGCCGCGCCGAACTCGATCCGAACAGCTTCGTCCCGGTGATCCTGGTGACCGGCCACACCAAGCCGTCGCAGGTGTTCCGGGGCCGAGATTCCGGCGCCAGCTTCGTGGTCGCCAAGCCCGCCTCCCCCGTCGTCATGATGCAGCGCATCGTCTGGCTGCTGAGCGACACCCGCAAGTTCGTGAACTCGCCCGGCTACTGCGGCCCCGACCGCCGCGTGAAGGCGCTGGGCCCGCCCGTCGGCATGAAGGGCCGCCGCCACGACGACCTGTCGGCGGACGTCGGCCTCGCCAAGACCCCCAACCTGGATCAGGACGAAATCGACGCCCTGTTCAACCCGAAAGCCGTCGCCTGATGTCCAGCAAGCCCCGCATCTTCGCCGTCGAGAACAAGCTCGCCCAGATCGCGAGCCAGCCCGGCGGCCGTCGGCCCGAGGAGGCCATTCGCGCGGCCAACGCCAAGATCGAAGGCGTTCGCGGCGCTTCGCTCAACGCGCTGGGCGAGAAGGTCGAGCAGATGGTGGTCCTGGCGGCCGAAGGCCGCGCAGCCAACGACATCTCGGCGTTTGGCCGCATCTACGACCTCAGCAACGCGATCTACGGCCTGGCCGGGCAGTACAACCTGACGGCCCTCGCCGAAGCCTCGTTCAGCCTGTGCGACCTGGCCGACTGCTTCCGCGGCGGAGAGCCTGCCAACTGGCCGGCGATCGAGGTGCATGTGGACGGGATCCGCCTGCTGGCGAGCCAGGGCGAGAAGATTTCGCCGGCCGGCTCGGAGCCGATCCTGGAAGGCCTGCGCCGCGTGCGGGCGCGCGTCATGCCCGCGGCCTGAGCGGGGCCGCTCCGCGACGCTGAACGAAGGGGCCCTCAGGCCTCGTGGCGGACCCGAAGTTCCGGCAGGGCGTCGGCGGCCGCGACTAGCGCGAGCTCAAGGCCCGTCATCAGGTCGGCGTCAGCTGAGCCGTCCTGCAGGCGTTCCCGCGCATCCTCGATCAGTTCGACCGCATAGGAGGAGGCGCCCGCCTGGCGCGCGAGCTGCAGCTCCTCGTCCAGCGCGCGTTCGGCCACGGCGGCCATGGCGGGGGACAGGGTAGCGAGCGTCTGCAACACGGCCCGGTTGAGCGCGAGCGAGGCCTGGACCTCGGCGCGCAAATCCGCGAGCGCGGAATCCTGGGCGTCGACGGCGAAGGCGGCGGTGGGGTGCAAGGTGGGGATCCCTCGGCTGTGCTGTGGCCAAGCCTTAGGGACCGACGGTTAATGCTGCGATAACATTGTGCATTTGCACATATTGCAAATGCACGCAAATCGCGCTCTGCTTCGGGCCTGGACAGAAAGGCGAAGGGAGCGGCGGCGCGCCGTGCGGAAACCTCACCCCCAAGACTATTCCTCTGATCCGACAGGGGAATTTCCTCTCGCCCCCGGCGAATACCTGTTTTACTTAGTGTCCCAGACGGCGCGTCAGCGCGACCTGCGGTTCGAGCGTGCCGTAGGCGCCAGCGACCTCAGCCTGACACGCCTGCGCACGCTTGCGGTAATTCGCCGCATCGAAAACTGCTCGATGAGCGATCTCGCCCTGTTCACGGGCGTGGACCGCACCACCCTGACCCGCGCGATCGATCAACTTGTGCGCGACGGCCTGGTCGAGCGCTGGTCGCCGGCGGGCGACCGGCGGCGAGTGAACGTGGCCCTGAGCGCGAAGGGCGAAGCGCTGCACACGGACGCCTTCAAGCGCCTTGTCGCCGGCAACGGCACGACCCTCGCGAAGCTGGGTGAAGACCAGGTTCGTCAGGCGGCGCGGGTCCTCCAACAGGTGCTGCGCGCGGTGATGGACGACCCGCTCGAGGCGGAAAAGCTGCTGGACTATGGGCGGCCGCCAGCCTCGTCCACCTAGGCGGAAATTGGCGCCGGCCGGAACCCGCAGGTTCCGGCCGGCACGCACGCGCCGCCTCGTTGGGGGGCTCGACGGCGGGTGCGGGGTCGACCGGCTCCGCAGGGGTGAGGCGGAAGCGGCCGATCAGGCTCGGGAAGCTCTCGGCCTCACGCGCCAGGCTGTCGTTCTCAACGGCGGTCTTTTCGACGAAACGCCGTTGGGGATTTGAGGTTCTTGCGCCTCCCCGTTGTCGAGAACGACAATGCCGGAAATGTATTGCGCGGCCGTAAACCCAATTCTCCGAATGAGTACCGCCTCGAGGACTTCACAAGATGAACTCGGAGCGTGCGCTTCCCATTTTGCATTGCAGTTCCCACATGAGGCATAGGGTCGCAGGCGCACCATTGCTGCCCTCGACTATGATTTACGATCAGTAAAATCCACACAATGACTTATAGCTCAGCGATCATTCCCAGTTTTAACCGTGAATTAGTGTGGATCTTGCAAGTTCTCGGCTTGAGAATTGCCACGAGACTGTCGAGATGCCCCTCCAACCCCGGGCTGCAGGGATGGCCGCCGTGTCGGCGATGGCCCTTGCGGCGACCGGCCCGGCCCTGGCCCACGAAGCCCCGACGGCGCTGCGCCTGGACGCGATCTACACCGCCGACATCAGCGGGGTGACGAGCGGAGTCCGCCCACGCGCGGGCCGCTACCTGGACAATCTGGACCTGACCGCCGACCTCGACCTGGAGCGAGCCGTGGGCTGGCGCGGAGCGGTGCTGCACGCCTACGCGCTCAACAACTCCGGTGGCGCGCCCAACGACGTCGCCGGCACCCTACAGGGCGTCGACAACATCGAGGTCGCCAGGCCGCGCCTGCGTCTGTTCGAGCTCTGGCTTGAGCAGGCCGTCGGGCCGGCCAACGTCCGCGCCGGCCTCTACAACATCAACAGCGAGTTCTACGCCAACGAGTCGGCGGCGCTGCTGCTGAACCCGTCGTTCGGAATCGGCTCTGAGCTGGCGGCCACGGGTCCCAACGGCCCATCGATCTTCCCCTCCACCGCGCTGGGTCTTCGCGTGAACGTGGACCTGGGCCGGGGCCGCTACGCGCGCGCCGCAGTGCTCAACGCGGAGTCGGGCGTGCTGGGCGATCCCGGCGGGATCGACACCCGCTTCGACAACGGCGTCCTGACCATCGCCGAGGTGGGCTTCGAAGGGCCCACCCGCATCTCGGCCGGGGCATGGCGCTACACCAAGCGCCAGGAGGACATCCGCGACGTCACACCGAATGGGGATCCCGAGCATCGTCTCGCCCAGGGCGCCTATGTGCTGGGCGAGCAGCGGCTGTTCGGTTCGGACGACACGGCCCAGGGCCACGCGTTCCTGCGGATCGGCGTCTCGGACGGGGCGACCACCGCGTTCAAGGGCGGTTGGCAGGCCGGGGTGCTGATCGCGCGGCCGCTGGCGGGCCGACCCGACAGCCAGATGTCGCTCGGCGTCCAGCAAGGCGTGTTGAACCGCCGGTTCCGCGACAACCTGCGCGACGCCGGCGGCCGCCCGGCCCGGGCCGAATCCGGCCTTGAGCTCACCTATTCCGACAAGGTCGCCCCGCGCGTGACGCTACAGCCCGACCTGCAATGGATTCGCCACGCCGGCGGCGATCGAGGGGCAAAGGACCGGATCGTCGCCGCCCTGCGCCTCAAGATCGACCTCAACCCCTCTCCCGAATGATCGGATTTCCGCCCATGCGCGAAGCGCAGGACGCAGAAGACAACCGGTTCGCCCGGGTTCTCCGGGGACGTGCAAAAGCGCGGAATAGCCGGGTCATCGAGGCGGCGGTCATCGCCGTGCTCGCCTGGTTCGCCACGCACAGCCCCCTGGTCGGGCCGTGGTTCGCCGCGACTCTGCTCAGCGGCGTGCTGGAGGGCGCCTTGGGCCGGCGTGCGCTGGCCCACCCCGGCGCGGCCGGGCGGCGCGCCCAGGCGGCATTCGCCCTGGCCCTCAGCGCCGCCACCTACGCCTCGATCGCCGCCATCGTGATCGCGCCCGCCGTGACGCCGGTCGGGCTGGCCGGCGCCGCGGTCGTGCTCTGCGCCGTGGCGCTCAACAACGCGATGCGCGCCGCGGGCTCCAACCTGGCGACCGCCGCCATGGTGACGCCGCCTGCCTGCCTGCTCATCCTCTGCCCGATCTACGCCGCCTTCGCCGGCTCGGGCTTCAGCCTGGCCGAGACCCTGTTGCTGGCGCTCGGCGGGGTCGCCTATCTGATCTTCATCATGCGGCTGTCGACCTCGATCGGGTCGGAACGCGATGCGCTGCAACGCGCCGGCGACGCCGCCGCGGCGGGGCAGCAGCGGTGGGGCATGGTGTTCGACAACAGCCCCGTCGCGCTCGTCTGCTTCGACGCCAGCGCCCTGCACGACCGGCTTCACGCCGGGATCGGACCTGGCCTGGGTCTGGGCGACGTCGCCCGCCAGGAATACGCGACCACCGCGGAGCTCTACGCCGACACCCAACCCATCGATGCGAACGCCACCGCCCGCGCCCTCTTCAGCTGGTACGGCGGCCTGGGCGCGTTCGGCCCCGATCTCCTGGACGCGCTGTGCGACGCCCTCAACGCCCTCGACGCCGAGGGCAACACGCCGCCGTTCGAGGCCGAGATGACCTCGGAGCGCGGCGAGACGCGCCGGATCCGCCTGCAGTACCGCCTGACGTCCGGATTGGGGGCGCCCTGGAGCCTCTGCCTCGTCAGCTACCTGGACGTGACCGAGACCCATCGCCTCGCCAAGGCGCAGGACGACGCGCGCCTGGCTGCGGAGGAGGCCAGCCGCGCCAAGAGCGACTTCCTGGCGGTGATGAGCCATGAAATCCGCACGCCGCTCAACGGCGTGCTTGGCATGGCGCAGGCGATGGACATGGATCCCCTGCCCGCCCTGCAGCGCGACCGGCTGCGCGTGATCCGCGACAGCGGCGAGGCGCTCATGGACCTGTTGGACGACCTACTCGACATCTCGCGGATCGAAGGCGGGCGGTTGACCCTCGACCCGCAGGACTTCGACCTGCGCGCCATCGCCGAGAGCGCCCACGCGGCCTTCGCGGCCGAGGCGCGCGCGAAGGCGCTGGCCTTCACGCTGGAGATCGAACCGGCCGTCCACGGCCTTTGGCGCGGAGACCCCCCGCGTGTGCGCCAGATCCTGTCGAACCTGATCTCGAACGCGGTCAAGTTCACCCATGAGGGCGAGGTCGCCGTGCGCCTCACGCGCAGCGCGGGCGGCGTCCGGTTCGAGGTGTCCGACACCGGAATCGGCATCCCGTCCGACCGCGTGACCCGCCTGTTCGAGAAGTTCACCCAGGCCGACGTCTCGCCGACGCGCGAATACGGCGGCACGGGCCTTGGCCTCGCCATCTGCCAGGAGCTGTGCCGGGCCATGGGCGGGGCGATCACCGTGGGCAGCGCGCCCGGGCAGGGCAGCACCTTCGCCGTGGACCTGCCGCTTCGGCCGGCCGAACGGGCCGGGCGGCCCGCGCCCCGCGCCGACCTCGCCGCCAGCCTGGCGGAGGGTTCGACCCGCGTCCTGGCCGCGGAGGACAACCCGGTCAACCAGCTGGTCCTCAAGGCGCTGCTGGCACAGCTGGGCGTCGAACCCACCATCGTGGAGAACGGAGCCGAGGCCGTTCGCGCCTGGGAGTCGGCGCACTGGGACCTGATCCTCATGGACGTGCAGATGCCGGTGATGGACGGGCCCACGGCCGCCATGACCATCCGCGCCCGCGAAGCGGTGCTGAACCGGCCGCGGACGCCCATCCTGGCGGTCACCGCCAACACCATGGCCCACCAGCTCGCCAGCTATCGCGCCGCCGGGATGGACGACGTCGTGCCCAAGCCGCTGAACGTCGCCGAGCTGTTCACCGCCATGTCCGCGGCGATCGAGGCCGAGGCGCCGGTGGTCGGCCAGACGCGCGCCGCGAGCTAGGCCGGCTCGGGCGTCAGCTCTGCGAGCTTCCGCGCCAGCTCCGCGCGCCGGTAGGGCTTGGCGAGGAAGGCCGCGCGCGGGTCGTGCCCCACCGAGCGCAGCACCGGATCCTCGGTGTGGCCCGAGGTGAACAGGATCGGCAGCGCCGGCGCGAGCAGCCGCGCGTGGTCGGCGAGTTGGCGGCCGTTCAGCCCGCCCGGCATGTTGATGTCGGTCATCAGCAGGTCGACGCCCGCGCCGGCGGCGATCACATCCAGTGCGTCGTAGCCGCCCGCGCACGCGCGCACCTCGCAGCCCAGCGCCGCGAGCTGGCGCAGCACCTGGCCGCGGACAAGATCGTCGTCCTCGACCAGCAGCACCCTCAGGCCCGGCGCCAGCGACCGGACCGGCGCCGGCCCGTCCATGACCGGGTCGCACGGGCTGGTGGCGGGCAGGCAGAGCACGACGCGCGTGCCGGCGCCCTCCTCGCTCTCGATCTCCAGCCGCCCGCCCGATTGGGCGGCGAAGCCGTAGACCATGCTCAGGCCGAGACCCGAGCCGCTCCCCTCGGCCTTGGTGGTGAAGAATGGCTCCAGCGCCCGCGCGCGGGTCTGGGGCGACATGCCCTCGCCCGTGTCCTCCACCGAGAGGACCACCGCGTCATCCGCCCTGGCAGCCCCCAGGGTGAGGCGTCCGCCGCCCGGCATGGCGTCGCGGGCATTGATGCAGAGGTTCAGCACGGCGGAGGTGAGCTGGGTCAGGTCGGCGCGGCAGCAGACCTCGCCGGGCGCCACCTGCATCCGCACGTCGATGTCCTTGCCCAGGGTCCGCTGCAGGATCGGGAGCAGCCCTTCCACGAAGCGGTGGCAATCGACCGCCTGCGGCGCGAGCGGCTGGGTTCGCGAGACGGCCATGAGCTGGCTGACGAGCTCGGCGCCGCGCTCCGCCGCCTCCAGCGCGACGCGGGCCGTCTCGCCCAGTTCGCGATGCCCGGCCAGCGCATCGGCAAGGCCCTCCGCGGCGCCGATCACGACGGTCAGGAGGTTGTTGAAGTCGTGGGCGATCCCGCCCGTCAGGCGGCCGATGGCCTCCATCTTCTGCGCCTGGCGCAGCTTCTCTTCGGCCGCGAAATGGTCTCGCATGTCGCGGCCGACGGCGAAGGTGGTCTTGTCGGTCTCCGACCAGACCGATGACCACATCACCGGCACCTCGGATCCGTCGCGATGCAGGTAGCGGTTCATGAAGCCGTTTCGCGGCGTGCCCTGCGCGAGGATCTCGGCGTGGGCGATCGTCGTGTCGCGGTCCGCCGGGTGGACGAAATCGAGGTACGAGCGGCCGACCACCTCCTCGGGCGCATAGCCCCACATCCGCTCCGCATGGCGGCTGACTTGCAGGAACACGCCTTGCCGGTCGAGGGTGCAGATCACGTCGTGCGAGTTGTCGAGGATCTTCTGGTTGGCGGCCAATGCAGCGGCGAGCTTCTCGCGGCTTTCCATCAGTTCCTGCTCGGCCAGCTTCTCCTTGGTCACCTCATGGGCCTGAGAGAAGATCCCGCACACGGCGCCGTCGGCGTCGCGCACGGGCTGCAACACGAAGTTGATGTAGGCCTCGCGGACCAGCGAGCCGTCCGCCCGCCAGACGTAGGTCTTCGCCCCGCGCACCACCTCGCTCTCGCCGGTCATGTAGACCCGGTCCAGGCGTTCGAGCAGCCCGCGTTCGACCAGGTTGGGGAAGGCCTCGCGCGCCGTCAGGCCCACGACGTCGCGATGGTCGATCCAGGCGCGGTAGGCGTCGTTCAGCATCACCACCACATGGTCCGGGCCGTCGGTGACGATCATTCCGCCCGGTGCGTCGGCGAACAGCTCGAGCACGCGCCGCATGTCGCTGGCGAGGCCCGTGGCGTCGCCTTGCGCGAGGTTCTGCTTGATTTCACGGGACAACGGGTTGCTCATGGCAGGGTCCATTCGGGGGGATGGCATGTCGCAGCTCGGCCGGTCCGCTGGCCTGACCGGTTTCCTGGAACTCTCGCGCAAGGTCGGCGTCGACGCCTATGCGCTGGCCGCGGCGGTCGGATTGCCGGCCGCGGTGCTGACCGATCCGGACCTGCGGGTGTCGGTCGAACTCATGGCCCGGATGGTCGAGATGGCGGCCGAGCAGTCGGGCGCCGAGGACTTCGCGCTGCGCCTGGCCGAGGGTCGCCGGATATCCAACATGGGGGCCGTGGGCCTGGTCATCCGGGAACAGCCGACGGTGCGTCAGGCCATCGCCGCCTACGCGCGCTACCAATGGCTCCAGAACGACGCCTACAGCCTGGCCCTGGAGGAGTTCGACGACCAGGCGGTGCTGAAGATCCATGGCCCCGCGTGGCAGCAGCGCCAGGTGCAGGAGCTCACCGTGGCCACCGCCGTCCGAACCCTGAAGGCGATCCTCGGCGAGACCTGGCGGCCGCTGGAGGTATGCTTCACCCATTCGGCCCCCGCCAAGACCGACACGCACCGCCGCGTCCTGGGGGTCACCCCGCTCTTCGACCAGGATTGCATGGCGGTGGTGATGCGCCGGAGCGACCTGGACGTCGCGATCCCGTCGGCCGATCCAGACATGGCCCGCCAGATCACCGCCTACCTGGAACGGATGACGCAGGGCCGCCGGACCGCCCTCCGCGACCGGGTCGGCGACCTCATCGTCGCCCTGCTGCCCGATGGCGCCTGCTCGGTCGAGCGCGTGGCTCAGCACCTGGGCATGGATCGCCGTACCCTTCACCGGCGGCTGTCCGCCGAGGGAACGACCTTCTCGGGCATCCTGGACGCGACGCGGCGGGACATGGCCGCCTCGCTGCTGGTCACCAGCGACCGGCCGCTGCAGAGCGTGGCCGACCTGCTCGGCTTCTCGAGCCTCTCGGCCTTCGCCCACTGGTTCCGGCGCCGCTTCGACCAATCGGCCAGCGCCTATCGCGCCGCCAACGCCGGGGCGGCGGTCCGGCCATCGGACGCGCTCGTCCCGGCGAGGTGACGCGGACACCGCGTCAGGCCGCGCTCGAAACCGCGGCCTCGCCCGCCTCGCGCAGGACATAGCCGCCGCCCCACACCGTCTCGATCACGTGACGGCCGTCGGTGGCCGGGGCCAGCTTCTTGCGCAGCTTGCAGATAAAGACGTCGACGATCTTCGCGCCGGGCTCGTCCAGCCCGCCGTACATGGCCGACAGGAAGATATCCTTGGTGAGCGTCTTGCCCTTGCGCAGGGCCATCAGCTCCAGCGTCTGATACTCGCGGCCGGTGAGGTGGATGCGCTGGCCGTTCACGTGGACGATCTTCGAGTCCAGGTCGATCACCATGTCGCCCACGGTGATCAGCGACTGCGAATGGCCCTTCGAACGGCGGATCACGGCGCGCAGGCGCGCGACCAGTTCGTCCTTGTGGAAGGGTTTGGTCATGTAGTCGTCGGCGCCGAGGCTGAGGGCTCTCACCTTCGACTCGATCTCGGCCGTGCCGGACAGGATCATGATCGGGGTCTCGTTCTTGCCGCGGCGCAGCGTGCGCAGCACATCCAGGCCGGACATGTCCGGCAGGCTGAGGTCGAGGAGGATCAGGTCGTAGTCGTAGACCTGGGAGAGGTCGATGCCGTCCTCGCCGTCGCAGGTCTTCTCCACGATGAAGCCGCTCGCGCTCAGCATGATTTCGATGCTGCGGGCCATCATCCGGTCGTCTTCGATCAAAAGCACACGCACAAAGTCCTCCTCGCCGCGGTCGCGGCCCCTCTTCGATGTTGCTGCTGGAACGCGGGGCTCCGCCCCTGCCTGGTCGCTCTATCCGGTGGCCGTCCGCGCGCCGGTCACGCCGCGGCGGTCCAGGACCGCACCCGCCGCCGCGAGCAGCTTCGCCATGGGGAACGGCTTCGCCATCACCTCGTCGGCGCCCAGCTCCTCGGCCCACTGCAGGAAGTTGCCGGTCCTGCCGTAGGCGCCGCCGCCTGAGATCGCGATCACCGCGGTATGCGGCGCGGCGACCCTGGCCTCGATGATCGTGGCGATCCCTTCCTTCTCGGGCATCACGATGTCGGTCACCATCAGGTCGGGCTTGAGCGCGCGCAGCAGCTGCACCGCCAGGCGGCCGTTGCGGGCGGAATAGGCCTTGAAGCCGGCGCGGGCGAAGGCGGCCGTGATCAGCTTCAGGAGGTCGGGATCGTCATCGACGACAAGCACCGTGCGGCCCAGGCCCTGCGACGACGGCGCCAGGCCGACGACCGACGCCGTGGAGGACTCGCGGACGCGCGCATCGTCCTGCAGGCGGGTGACCAGGCGCGCCGCCCGCTCCGCGGCGATCAGGCCGGTGCGGGCGACTTCGGACTGCTCGCTGTGGGGGTCGAAGGCTTCGCCAAGGGCTTCGCAGACCCCCATCAGCACGCCGAGCAGGTTCTTCAGCTCGTGGGTGGGGTCGGGATTGTTGTCGGCGGCCGGCGGGGGCCGGTCGACGGGCTTCGGGGACAGCATGGACCGTTCGGGACCTCAGTGACGCGGGCGTCATCCCAAGGGGCGAGAGCCTGACGAGGGCGTGTCCTTCCCCTCGTCGTCGCGCCCCCCCCGGGCTGATTCGTGAGGGAACGGCGGTATATGGTTAACCTTGCCGCGGTTTGATCCTGCGGGACAGTTCCTTGTATTTCGGGGACAGAATGCTGCGCTGCGACATTGTGTCGTCGCGAGACTAAGAACCAGTTGCAGCGAGCGATCGCTTGATCGCTCGCTGCACATTGGAAGTCCAGCCAGAAGTACTTAGATCGCGAACAATCGCGAAGACTGCGGGTGTTCTGAACTAAAGCAGATCACCACCACAGGCGCCGGCCGTGGTGCCCGTCGCCTTGAAGGCCTTGATCACATTACGACCCACCGTCCAGCGGTGGACCTCGTCCGGCCCGTCCACCAGGCGCTGCGAACGGATGTGAGTGTACCAGGCGGCCAGCGGGGTATCGCGGCTGTAGCCCAAGGCCCCGTGAAGCTGGATCGCGGTGTCGACCACGTGGTGCACCATGTGGGCTAGGTAGACCTTCGCGATCGAGTTCTCCTGGCGCATGTCCATGCCGTGCTCGGCCTTGTAGGCGATGTGCAGCAGCATGAGCCGCGCGATGTAGAGCTGGCTCGCGCACTCGGCCATCATGAACTGGACCGCCTGGCGCTCATCAAGCTTTCGGCCGAACGTCTCGCGATTGGTGATGTGCGCGGCGGCCAGGTCCAGCGCCCGCTGGGCCATGGCGACGTTGTGCATGCCGTGGCGCAAGCGGCCGTAGGCCAGGCGGTGCTGGCCCATGTCGAAGCCGCGCCCCTCCCCGCCCAACAGGTTCTCGGCCGGGACGACGAGGTCCTTGATCTCGATCTCGGAGTGGCCGCCGCCCATGATGTGGCTGAGCGGGCTTTCGGCCGCCATGGTGGGGATGTCGCGCTTGATGCGGTAGCCCGGGTTCGGCAGCTCGACGATGAAGGTCGAGAACTGCTGGTGGCGCGGCGCGTCCGGATCGGTGCGGGCCATGACGAGGGCCAGGTCGGCGGCGCTGGCGGCCGACGAGAACCACTTCTCGCCGTTCAGGACATAGTTCTCGTTGCCGTCCTTGACCGCGGTCGTGCGCATCCCGGTGGCGTCGGCGCCGGCGGCCTTCTCGGTCATCGAGTAGCAGACGCGCTTCTCGCCGTTCAGCAGCGGCTTGAGGTACTTCTCCTTCTGGAATTCGGTGCCGTGCGCCAGCAGAGTCAGGATCGTGGCGTCGTCGGGCCCCTGGCTGTTCATCGACAGGGCGCCCAGGTGGCTCTGGCCCAGCTCCATCTGCACCAGGGCGTTGGCCAGAGGGCCCAGGCCCATGCCGCCGTACTCCTTGGGCACGAAGGGCAGCCACAGGCCTTGCGACCGCGCCTTGGCGCGCAGCTCGTCGAGGACCTGCTTGTAGCTCTCCTTGTCCACCAGCCGCTTCTCGGCGGGGATGCATTCGTCCTGCACCCACTGGCGCACGCGCTCGCGGACGGCCTTGGCGTCGGCGGGGATTTCGAAGTCGATGGCCACGGCGGGCTTCTCCCAACATTTGTTTGATTTTGCCGCACCCTGCGGCGGCGACCCGGCGGCAAGCAAGCGCTATCCGCAGACTTTCTCCGAGCACGCCCAGCATCCGTCGCTTTGACCTACGGCCGAAGTTGGCGTTCCCTTTCCCGCGAAGGAGATCGCCATGCAGGTCAGACCGCTCACGCCCACCATCGGCGCCGTCGTCGAGGGCGTGGACCTGAGCCAGGGCGTGTCGGCCGACCTGGCCGAGGCGCTGCGCCAGGCGCTGCTGCAGCACCAGGTGATCTTCTTCGAGGACCAGCACATGACGCCGGTCCAGCACCGCGACTTCGCCGCCCGGTTCGGCGCGCTGCACACCCACCCGCTCTATCCCGGCGTGCCCGAGGCGCCCGAGCTGTTCATCCTCGACAACCACGCCGGCAACCCCACCGACAACGACGCCTGGCACACCGACGTCACCTTCATCGAGACCCCGCCCATGGGCTCGATCCTCTACGCCAAGAGCCTGCCGCCGAACGGGGGCGACACGATCTGGGCCAATATGAAGGCGGCCTACGAGGCGCTCTCGCCGACGTTCCGCGAATTCCTGTCGGGCCTGGACGCCGTCCACGACTTCGCCCGCGGCTTCCCGCAGCGGGGCATCGTCGCCAACGCCGCCGGCGCCGAGAAGCACGCCCAGGCCATGGCCGAGCATCCGCCGGTCCTGCACCCCGTGGTCCGCACCCACCCGGAGACCGGCGAGGACGGCCTGTTCGTCAACTTCGGCTTCACCGAGCGGATCAAGGGCCTCCGCCGCAAGGAAAGCGACGCGATCCTGGGCATGCTGTTCGAGCACGTTACCAAGCCCGAGTTCCAGGTCCGCTGGCGCTGGAGCGACAACGCCGTGGCCTTCTGGGACAACCGCGTGACCCAGCACTATGCGGTCAACGACTACCTGCCGGCCCGCCGGGTGATGAACCGCGCCACCATCCTCGGCGACCGGCCCTATCACCGCTCCCGGATGCCGACCGAAGCGCGCGTCGCGGCGGAGTAGCGGCTAGTCCTTGAACGTCGTGAAGACGTGGTCGCCGCCCGGCGCGCTCTTGGCGTGACAGGCGCTGCACGCGCTGGCCATGTTCTTCTCGATCTCCACGGCCCGCTCGCGGCCCGCGCCGGCGAACTCGGTGTACCCCCAGCCGCCGGTGGCGGCGTAGCGGCGGCTGTCGCGCACCATCACGTCGATGAACTTGCGCTCGCCTTGGCCGGTCGCGTCGGGACCAGCCTTCGCCGACGTCCACTGGTCGAAGACGATCACCGCGCCGTCGGGCCACGCGCCGCTACGATAGCCCTCCAGCGCCGCCGGATTGGCGTAGACCGCGTGCAGGCCCTCGTACTTCGGCGCGGCAGGGTTGGTCGGGCCGATCACGCCGCTGGACACATGGGTCCAGGCGCGGAAGCCGTCGGGATAGGGGATCGGCGCCTCACCGGCCCCCATCAGGGCGACGGTGGCGGCGAGGACAAGGACACGGCGCATCGATGGAACTCCCGGTTCAGTCCCGGGAAGCTCCAGCATGCGCGCGCTGGCGTCGCGCCGGAACGGATGGCGGCGTCAGGCGTGGAGCGCCTGCTCGGTCGCCTCCATCTCCTCGCGGATCCAGTCGTGACCGCTGGTGACCATCACGCCTTCCAGCGCGCTGATATGGCCGCGCAGACGGTCGCGGATGTCCTTGGGCACGTCGTCCCGCGTGGCGATCCAGCGGGAGATCTGATGCACGGCGAAGGCGGTGTGCAGGGCGAGGCGATCACGATCCTCGTCGGAGAGCTTCATCGGCAGGCTCCGTGTTGCTGTCTCCAGCATAGCACAGCCGGGCGGCCCGTGGTTCCCGACTGTCAGGCCAAGCCGAGCGCCCGGCTCACCGCGCCCTGGTCGAAATAGGGCCGCTCGCACACGATCCGGTCGGAGCCCGGCGCGAACTCGAAGCCCGCCGCCATACGGACGCGGAAGGATTTCCCGGTCGCCTCGACCGTACCCGTCGGCAACCGCAGCGGCCCGAGGTGCGTGCCGGTCAGCCAGAACTCCACCAGCACCGTGTCGCCGTCGTGGGCGATGGCGATGATCTCGTTACCCTGGTCCGGGAACGGGGTGCGCGAGGCGGCGAAGTAGCGGCGCACGGCCTCTTCGCCATCGAACACTGCGCCGCCGCCGTGCATTTCGTAGCGGGGATGCTGGAAGGTGGCGATGACACCGTCCCAGTCATGGGTGACTTCCAGCGCCATGTGCTCGCGCACCACGGCGATCCGGCGCTCGGCGAGATCGTCGCTCATCCGACGGCCGCCAGCTTCGGCGGTTGCGGCAGGCCCAGCGACTGGGCGATCCGGTCCTGGAACCACGCGACGCCCCGCTCATGCTTCGGCGACAGGACGCCGCCCTGGTAGACGCCGGCTTCCAGGTTGCGCTGAACCTCCTCGCAGACCTGCAGGTCCTGGGCGGTGACGAGGTCTGAGAACTCGAACATCCCCGGCAGGGCGTCGGCCTGGGCTGGGTCGAAGAAGTAGAAGTAGTCCAGCCGCGTTTCCGCGGGTCCCGTCGCCGTCATCCGCTCCACCATGTAGCCGTGCCTGTAGACGTTGATCGCCAGGTTGGGCCACAGCCAGGCCCAGACGCCGCCGTAGATCGAGGCGTCGCGCGCCGGGGCGTGGGCGAAGATCACCTCGCCGTCGATCTCGGTGCGGTACTCGGCGACCACCACGTCACTGTCGAACTCCGGGTGCACGACCTTGATGTGATAGCCCTCGAGGTAGTTCTCGACATAGGCCTTCCAGTTGCAGCGGATCGTGTGCGTCCGGCGCTCGACGAGCGGAAAAGCCTCCTGCCCCTCGGCCCAGCGGCGGCCCAGGGGCGCCATCAGCTCAGCCAACGGCTGGGCGGCCATGTCCAGGTTCACAAACACCAGCCCGCGCCAGGTCTCCAGCCTCACCGGGAACAGTCCGTACTCGCGGGGGTCGAAGCCCGGCAGCTTGCCGAAGTCGACCGCGTTGCGTAGCCGGCCGTCCAGGGCGTAGCGCCAGCCGTGGTAGCGGCAGGTGAAGGCCTCGCCGCAGTTCCCCTGCCCGTCCGCCACGAGGGCGCCGGCCCGATGGCGACACACATTGTGGAAGCCGGCCAGCTCGCCGTTGGCCTGGCGCACCACGACCACGGGCGCGCCGCCTACGACATCGGCTAGGTAGTCGCCGGCGTTGGGCGCCATGCTCTCGTGGCCGACAAACTGCCAGGTCCGCCGCAGCACCTGGGCGCGGTCGTTCCGCAGCGCGTCCTCGCCCCGATAGAGTTCGACCGGCAGCATTCTGGCCCTCCGCTTCGCGAGCGCTGCTTTTAGCGGCGGCGCACCCAAAGATACAGCAGCGCCGCCAGGGGGATGGGAACGACCGACAGCCCCAGTTCGATCGGCTTGGCTCCGGACACCAGCAGCACCGCGAAGGCCACGGCGGCGCCAGCATTGGCGAGAGCCAATGCGCGGCGGCCAGGCGTGAACTGCAGCGCGATCCGCGCCAGGGACAGGGCGGCGAGCGTGTACGTGTAGAGCGACAGCAGCGAGCAGGCGTTGATGATGGTCGAGAACTGCTTCGCCAGGCTGGGGTTCTCGGTGGCGATCGCGAAGAGGGTCATCAGGCCGCCGCCCACCAGCAGGCTGACCGCGGAGGCCCGCTCGCCCGGCCGGGTGCGGAAGACCCTGGGGAACAGCCCCTCGTCCGCCGCGCCGCGTGTGGTCTCGGCCACCACGAGGGTCCAGGCCGTCACGCAGCCGGCCGTCCGCAGGAAGGCGCAGGCCGCGATGGCCGCGCCGATCGCCGCGCCCAGCGCGGCGCGGGCCGCGTCGCCGAACGGAGCATCCGACTTCGCGAGCGCTTCGGCGGGCAGGATGCCCATGATCGCTGAGGTGGCCGAGATGTAGAGCGCCGCCGCGCCCAGAACGCCCAGGCTGGTGGCCCGCGGCACGTTGCGGGTGGGATCGCGCACGACGCCGGCCGCGGCCGCCGCGCACTCCATGCCCAGGAAGGCCCAAAAGGCGTTCAGCGCCGAGGCGCCGACGGCCTTGTCGAGCGGCTGGTTCGTCGGATTCCACGAGGCGATGAACACATCCGACTTGAAGAAGAACCAGCCGGCGGTCGCCGCCAGGATCACCGGCAACAGTCCCAGGCCGAGGGTGAGCCCCTCGGTGCGCGCCACGACGCGCGGGCCGGCCCAGCACAGCCCCACCGCGCCCCAGATGATCACTATGGTGACCACGAGCCGCGCGGCCGGTTCGGCCAGGGCCGGGATCAGGAAGCCCGCGGCCCCCGCGGCCGCCAGCGCGATGGCCACGGCCCCCGCCCAGCACGAGGTCCAGAACAGCACCGCGGCCTGCGCCCCGGCGAAGGGCCCGAGTCCGGCGCGCACATAGCTAGGAACGCCCTCGGCCCCGACCACTTCGGCCGACAACCACACGAACACGCCCGAGATCGCCAATGCGGCGAAGGTCGCCACCAACCAGCCCAGGATCGAGATCGAGCCGATGGCGCCCATGGAGGCGGGCAGCAGGTAGACGCCCGAGCCGATCATCGAGCCGGCCACCAGCGCCGCCGCGCCCAGCATCCCCACCTTCGGGTGGTGGTCGGCCGCGCCTCCGCCCGCCGTCGCGTCCGCCATGTCATGCCCCCCGGGACTCAGGTGACTATGGAAGCTGGCGCGCGTCACGCCTAGCCACGTGCTTGACACTCCAGTTTACACGCGTAACGTCCCCTCGAAGCTACGGATGTAAGATGTCGAAGATCTCCGGCGCCGAAAGCCACATCATGGAGGCCCTCTGGACGCGGGGGGCGCTTACGGCCGAGGAGATCGTCCAGACGGTCGGCCCCGAGCAGGAATGGGGCGAGGCGACGGTCAAGACGCTGATCAATCGCCTACTGAAGAAGAAGGCGCTGAAGTCCGAGCGGTCCGGCGGCCGCGCGCTCTACCAGCCGCTGATTACGCGCGAGGAGTACGTCACGGGTGAAAGCCAGGGTCTGTTGGACCGGCTGTTCGGGGGCCAGATCGCCCCGCTCGTCGCACATTACGCCCGCCACCGCGCCCTGTCGGCCGACGAGGTCACGCGCCTGAAGAAGCTGATCGAGAAGCTCGAGACCGACGATGACTGAGCCGTTTTACGTGGTGTTCGGCGGCTATCCGGCCGCGACGCTCGCCATCGCCGTCCTGAAGGCCAACTTGGTCGCCGCCGCCGTCATCGGTGCGGTCGCAGCGCTGCGGATCCCGGCCCGCACGGCGTTTGGTCCCGCGGCGGCCTACCACCTGTGGGGCGCGCCGCTGATGGCCGCGTTCTTGACCCTGGTCGTCGAAGTGGCGCGGCCGCACGAGAACCCGGCGATCTTCGCCCTGAGCCCGTCCGTCCTGGCGATCTCCGCGACGCTCTGGGCGCTGGGCGCCGTCGCGGTCGCCACGGTCTTCGCGGTGGCCCAGGCCCGGTTCCTGGCCGAGGTCCGCGCCGGGCGGGGCGGGCCCGCGGTGGTCGGGTTCATCTCGCCCCTGATCGTCATGCCGGCCGACGACGGACGCTACACGGCCGAGGAGCGCGCTTTGATCCGCGCCCACGAGCGCGAACACGTGGCCCGCAAGGACCCGCGCGCCGCCGCCGTGGCCGCCTTCTTCCAGAGCCTGTGCTGGTTCAACCCATTGGTCCACCTGGCCGCCCATTTGCTGCGGCTTGACCAAGAACTGGCCTGCGACGCCGCGGTGGTGCGCAGCCGACCGCACGCCCGCGCGCTGTACGCCCGCACCTTGCTGAAGACCCAACTCGCGCACACGCCCCTGCCCTTCGGCTGCTACTGGGCGCCCCGCGGCGCGCATCCGCTGGAAGTGCGCATCGAACTGCTGAAGCGCCGAGACGCCAAGGGCGGCCGCCGCCCCACCGGCGGGGGCTTCGCCGCAGCCTCCGTGGACGCCATCCGCCCCTGACGAGACCAGGCCAACCGCGGCCATAAATCCGCCCTCGCCGCCGCGCCGACTGCATCCTCGAGACCCGCTTGACAGCGCGATTTACGATCGTAATCTGTCATCAAGTTACGGATGTAAGATGTCGAAGATTTCCAGCGCCGAGAGCCATGTGATGGAAGCCCTCTGGACCCGCGGCCCGCTGACGGCCGAGGAGATCGTCCAGGCGGTGGGCCCGGCGCAGGAATGGGGCGAGGCCACGGTGAAGACGCTGATCAACCGGCTGCTGAAGAAGAAGGCCCTCAAGTCCGAGCGCGTGGGCGGCCGGGCGATCTACAAGGCGCTGGTCACCCGCGAGGACTACGTCACCGGCGAGAGCCAGGGCCTGCTGGACCGGCTGTTCGGCGGCCAGGTCGCGCCGCTGGTCGCCCACTACGCCCGCCACCGGGACCTCTCGGCCGCCGAGGTGGCGCGCCTCAAGACGCTGATCGCGGAGTTGGAAGCCGATGACAAGTGAAGTCCTGGCCGCCCTGCTGCGTGCGAACCTTGTGCTGGCGATCGGGGTGCTGGCCGTGATGGCGCTGCGCTTGCCCGCGCGCCGGGTGTTCGGACCCGAGGTTGCCTACGGGCTCTGGGCCGCCCCGCCGCTAGCGGCCCTGGCCTCGCTGCTGCCGGCCCGGGTCGAGGACGACGCTCCGCAGGTGCACGCCTTCGCCGCCGCCCTGACCGACATCTCCGCGCCCGGCCTGGCACTCTGGGGCCTGGGATGCCTGCTGGTCGTGGCCGGCCTGGCTCGCGCCCAGGGCCGGTTCATGGACGAGGTCCGCCGCGGCCGCGCCGGCCCGGCCGTGGTGGGGGTGGTCACGCCCCGGGTCGTCATGCCCGCCGATGACGGCGCCTACACCGCCGAGGAGCGCGCCCTGATCCGCGCCCATGAGCGCGAGCACGTGGCCCGCTGCGATCCCCGCGCCGGCGCCGCCGCCGCGCTGCTGCAGGCGCTGTGCTGGTTCAACCCGCTGGTCCACGTGGCCGCCCACCTGATGCGCCTGGACCAGGAACTGGCTTGCGACGCCGCCGTCCTGCGCCGCCGCCCGCACGACCGCGCGCTCTATGCGAAGACCCTGCTGAAGACCCAGCTCGCCGCCCAGCCCCTGCCCTTCGGCTGCTACTGGCCCGCCGCCGGCCTGCACCCGCTGGAGGTGCGGGTGGGCCAGCTGCGGGTCGCGCCGCGCCACGACGCCTTCCTGGGCGCCGCCCTTGTCGCCACCGCGGTGGCCGGCGCGGTGATCGCCGCCTGGAACCTGCAGCCGCCGGCCCCGCGCCCAGGCGAACTGGTGGACCTCTGGCAGCGCCAGCAGCACCAGCCGGTCACCTCGGTGATGCTGGTCAGCCTGCCGCCCAAGCCCCCGGCCGAAACACCCGACCGCTAGGCGCCGCCTAGCCACCATCTCAGGAGATCCACGTGTTGGACACGCTCTTCCGGGCGCGATGGCTCGCGCCCGCGCTCCTGCTCGTCCCGATGGGATCCGGATTGGCCGGCTGCGCCCCACCCCGCGCCGAGACCCGGCTGGTCCAGGCGCAAGCGGCCGTCGATCCGCCGCGGCTCTGGCAGGTCACCGCCTTCGACGCCGAGGGCCACGCCATCGCCGCGCTCAAGGTCTGCGCCGACCGCAACCTGGTCGACGGCTTCGCCCGCGCCGACGCCGAGGTGAACGGCCAAACCTGCCTGCCGCTGAAGGACCGTGTCGAGAAGCCCGGCCTGTTCGCCGTGCGCTGCGAACTAAACGGCCGCCGGTTCGGCGTCACGGCCACCCGCACCGGCGATCCGGCGCGAGACTTCACCGTGGCCTTCGCCGTGCGGACCGTGGACGGCGGACCCGAGGGCGTTGCGCGCCAGGTGCGCCGCTTCCAGGCCCTGGGCCCCTGCCCCGCCGACTGGCGTCTTGGCGACCAGGCCAAGGCGGGGGCGCCGCGCGGCGTCAACGCGCTGGCTGGAACCTGGAGCGGCGAATGATCGGCCTGATCCTCGCACAGGCGATCGTCGCCGCCGCGCCGGCGGATGGCGTCATCAGCTATCCGCCGGCCTTTTTCGCCGCGCAGGCGCCGGCGAACGCCCAGGAGATGCTCTCGCGGGTGCCCGGCTTCCTGCTGGACCTCGGCAGCGCCGCGCGGGGCTTCGAGGGATCGGCGGGCAATGTGCTGGTGGACGGCCGCCGGCCGGCGTCCAAGACCGACAATCTGGAGCAGATCCTGACCCGCATCCCCGCCGGCCGCGTCGAGCGCATCGACGTCATCCGCGGCGGAGCTCCCGGCATCGACATGCAGGGCAAGGCGGTCATCGCCAACGTCGTCCTCAAGACAGAGCAGTCGCTGCGCGGCCAGGTGGAGGCCGAGGGCTTCGACCCGGGCGACGGCCGCCATGTCGGCGCTCTCAAGTTCGAGGCTTCGGGCGGCGCGACCTACAGGTGGGAGCTTTCCGGCCTCTACGGTCGCGGGTTCATCGGCCTGCTGGGCCAGGGTGTCGGACAGTCGGGCACGTCGGCCGGGCCCGGCGCGCGCACGCGGATCGACACCGAGGACGACGGACCGCTGCGCCAGCTTACCGGCGCCGTCGAGACGCCACTCGCCGGCGGCAAGCTGCGGGTGAACACCTTCATCTACAACGACCGCGTCAAGTTCGAGGAAGACGACGTCGACGTGATCAGCGGCGCCGCGTCGGCCTACGACGAACTCACGGCGGACCGGATCCGCGAGGTGGGGGCCAACTATAGCCGCCGGCTGGCCGAGCGCACCAAGCTCGAGCTCGTCGGGCTCCTTCAGACCAACGGCATCGACCTGGTCGGGGTCTCAGCCGCCGGCGGCCGGCGCGACGTGTTCGCCCTGGACCGCACGACCCGTGAAACCATCGCCCGCGCGGTCCTCAAGCAGGACTGGGGTTCCGCCCTGTCCGGCGAGCTCGGCGCCGAGGTGGCGGACAACCGCCTGCGCAGCCGGTCGTCGTTCGAGGCGGACGGCGTGGACGTGCCCCTGCCGGCGGCCAATGTCCGGGTGCACGAACGGCGGACCGAAGCCTTCGCCAAGGCCAGCTGGCGCCTTTCGCCCACCTGGAGCCTGGATGGGCAGCTCCGCTACGAACGCTCGACGATTTCGGCGACGCGCGACGTGCGGCTCGAGAAGACCCTGGGCTACCTGAAACCCCGCCTGCTCCTGGTCTGGTCTCCTCGCACCGCCACCCAGGTGCGGCTGCGCGGCGAACGCCAGGTCGGCCAGCTCGACTTCGACGCCTTCGTCGCCCAGGGGAAGCTCAACAGCGCCACCGGCGTCACGGCCGGCAACCCGGACCTGGAGCCCGAGCGCGCGTGGATCGCCGAAGCCGCGTTCGAGCAGGGCTTTTGGGGTCGCGGAGCCCTGGTGGTGACGGCGACGCACGCCGAGATCGAGGGGGTCGTCGACCGCGGGCCGGTGTTCACGCCAACGGGCGTCTTCGACCGACCCGCCAACATCGGCGACGGCTCGCGCGACACGCTCGAGGTTCAGCTCACCGCGCCGCTTGATCGCCTGGGCCTGCCGCGCGGGCTGTTGAAGGGGGTCGTGACGCGCCGCTGGTCGAGGGTGGAGGACCCGACCACCCTCACCACCCGTCGGATCTCGGCTCAGCGGCCGATCGAGTGGGAGCTGAAGCTCACCCAGGACCTTCCGGCCCGCAACCTGACCTGGGGCGTCGAGCTCTACGGCGGCTACCAGAACACGCTCTACCGCTTCAACCAGACCGACACCTACAAGCTCGACCCGTTCCTGATGACCTACGTCGAGTGGCGGCCCAGGCGCGACGTCCAGGTCCGGGTGGAATGGGAGAACATCACCCGGCGCGGCTATCGGCAGTCCACCACCACCTTCGAGGGCCTGCGTGATCCGGATGGGCGCGGGCCGGCGACGCTGTCGGACCGCAACTTCCATTTCGACCAGATCCTCTACGCCCGCATCCGCAAGACGTTCGGCGGTTGAGCCTCGCGCCGGCCGCCTCTAGCTTGCCCCCAACCAGAAGAAAGCGCGGGAGCGAACGTCTTGCCGGAAGCCATCCTCGAACCCGAGCTGCCGATCGTCGATCCGCATCACCACCTGTGGGTCCGGCCCGCCGCACCGGCGGCGGGGCCCGAGCATCCATTCATGACCGCCATCAAGCCGGCGGCGCGCTACCTGCTCGACGAGCTGATCGCCGACACCGACAGCGGCCACAACGTGATCTCGACGGTGTTCGTGGAGTGCGGCGCTTTCTACAAGGCTGATGGCCCGGTGGAGCTGCGTCCCATCGGCGAGACCGAGTTCGTCAACGGCGTGGCGGCCATGAGCGCGAGCGGCCTCTACGGCGACTTCCGCGCCTGCGCCGGCATCGTCGGCCGCGCCGATCTTCTGCTCGGCGACGGCGTGGCGCCGGTGCTGGAGAACCACATCAAGGCGGGTGGCGGGCGGTTCCGCGGCATCCGCAACAGCGCCTCGTGGAATGCCGACAAGGATGTGCTGGGCCCGCTGAACCGCGTTGAGGAAGGCCTCTATCGCGATGCGAAGTTCCGCGAGGGCTTCAAGCGCCTGGCGCCGCTGGGCCTTTCGTTCGACGCCTGGCTGCTGGAGCCGCAGCTTCCCGACGTCATCGACCTGGCCCGCGCCTTCCCGGACACCACCATCGTGCTGGACCATGTGGGCACGCCGCTGGGCCGCGCCAGCTACACGGGCAAGCTGCCCGAGCGCTTCCCGGGCTGGAAAGCCAACATCCAGGAGTTGGCCAAGTCCCCCAACGTAGTGGTGAAGCTGGGGGGCCTCGCCATGGCCTTCTGCAACTTCCCGTCCTTCCTGGCCGAACCGCGGGCGCCGTCGACCCAGCTCGCGAAGGAGTGGGGGCCCTACATCGAAACCTGCATCGAGGCGTTCGGCGCGGACCGCTGCATGTTCGAAAGCAACTTCCCGGTCGATATGGGCAGCTGCAGCTACGCCACGCTCTGGAACGCCTTCAAGCACATCGCCAAGGGCGCTTCAGCGGCCGAGAAGACCGCGCTGTTCTCGGGCACGGCGACCAAGGTGTACCGGCTCTAGGGTTTGTTGGTGCTCCACTTGGGCGGCGGCGCCACGTAGCTGCGGAAGGCCTTCAGAAGCTCTGGCGTCGTGTCCGCGTAGACCAGCATGTCGACATAGGCCTGGCCGATGAAGCCGTTGTCCGCCATGTGCTGGATCGTCTGGCGCATCATGTCGTAGTAGCCGGCGACGTTCACAAAGCCGCACGGCTTGTGGTGGATGCCCAGCAAGGCCCAGGTCCACTGCTCGAAGATCTCCTCGAAGGTGCCGGGGCCGCCGGGCAGGCAGAGGAAGCCGTCCGACAGGTCAGCCATCCTCAGCTTGCGCTCGTGCATCGACGTCACGACGTGCAGCTCCGAGAGGCCTTTGTGCGCAATCTCCTGGTTGACCAGGTCCTCGGGCATCACACCCACCACCCGCCCGCCGGCGGCCAGGCAGGCGTCGGCCGTGGCCCCCATCAGGCCCACCTTGCCGCCGCCGTAGACCATGGTCAGGCCGGCGCGTGCGATCTCGGTTCCGCAGCGGACCGCCTCGTCCATGAAGCGCGGATCGGTCCCCGGCGAGGAGCCGCAAAAGACGCAAATGCTCTGCAAGAGGGGCCTCGGCGCGGCTGTGGCGAAAGGGTCGCTGCCATAGTCCGTTTGCGAACCCGTGTCACGACCGCTGGTCTTGCGCAAAAACCACCGCTACAACTTGTCTCACGGCTCGTCAGGGCGATTAGCCGGGCGCCGCTTCATGGGCGGCGTGGGACTTCTATCTCTGTAGGTTTCGACGATATGGCGAGCGGCACGGTAAAGTGGTTCAACACGGCTAAGGGTTTTGGCTTCGTTCAACCGGACGATGGCGGATCTGACGTCTTCATTCACATCTCGGCCCTGAACCAGGCCGGTCTCGACAGCCTCGATGAAGGCGACAAGGTCGAGTACGAACTCGAGCAGGATCGGCGCTCGGGCAAGCTGGCGGCGACGCAGATCGTCGTCACCGAAAAGGGCGCGCCCCAACCGCGCCGCAGCGGCGGCGGCGGCTTCGGCGGCGGTGATCGCGGCGGCTACGGCGATCGTGGCGGCTACGGCGGTGGCGGCGGCTACGGCGGCGGCGGCGGCGG
>NZ_JBMDKU010000014.1:0-178523 GCF_057809855.1 Phenylobacterium sp. FG114
CCTTTGGTCGGGCGGACTCTAGCTATTCCTGGCTGAGTTTCAGGGGGTCACGTCAAACGCCATGCGTCTGGCACGCGACTTGTTGCGTAACGCGTTAGGCGAGCCAATTCGGCACGCTGGCCCGAATGGAGACTTACCGATGGTGTCTTCCGTTGTCGTGGCCCGGACCAAGTCGGACGGGCTTGAGTACCTTGCGGAAGCTGCGCCGGTCGCGTGGACCGACGCCTCTGATTCCGCGCAACACTTCCAGAACGTTCGCGACGCCACCCGCGCCGCGATGCGTCTGCCCAGCCGGTTCCGGGCCTTCGCCCTGCCGGTCACCGACCTCGCCAACTAAGGCGTCGCCTCGCCCCACTCGTTCCAGCCGGCAAAGCGCGGGGTTCCAGGGACGTACATGCTGTCCTGACGCCGCACCGTGAACCCGGCGGCCGCGATCGCCGACGTGACCGGGCGCGTGAGGTGGCAGCCGCCGGCGAGGCGTTTCCAGACCGGCTCGATCCGGCGCTGCCACTTGGCGACGTCGGGCTCGGGCGCCAAGCCGTGCTCGCAGTAGAGGAAGCGTCCGCCAGGCTTCAGCACCCGCCGCGCCTCAGACAGGGCCGCCGCCGGCGCCTGCACCGAGCACAGGGTGAAGGTGCAGACCACGCAGTCGAAGCTGCCGTCCTCGAACGGCAGGGCCTCGGCCGTGCCGTCCTCCACCTTGACCGACAACCTCGGATCGCGCGGCGCGGCTTCCGCCACCGCGCGAAGCTCCGGCGCCGGATCGACGCCCGTAACGCTCTCGACCTTCGCCGCGTCGTAGAAGCCCAGGTTCAGGCCCATCCCGATGCCCAGCTCCAGCACCCGGCCGTCGGCCAGGGGCACGACCTTGGCGCGCTGCTTCATCATCGGCTTGGCCGAGCAGGCGCACTTGAGAAGCTTGGGCAGGACGAAGCGATCGTAGAGCGAAGCCATGCGCCCAGCATGGCCCAGTCAGTTCGGTTCGTACACCTTGGGTGCAGGGGCGATGGCGACGGGCCCCAGCGTCGTTTGCCCCGCCTCGAAGTTGAGCGTGGCGCGGGCGACGTCGCCGTCCTGGCGCGCCTGGGCGACGGCGGCCGCAGCGTCGGCGCGGTCCTGCGGGATCGTCCCGGTGGAGCCCAGGGCGCCGAGCGCACGGGGCGCCTGGCGGAGCGAGACGTCCAGCACCCCGACGGCCCGTCCGTCCGTTCCGACCCGCAGCGTGCCGGCGTTGACGCCGATCAGGGCGTCGCCCGCCGTAAGGCCGCCGCGCTTGACGCTCATCTGGCCACCGGCCGCGGTCCAGCTCCGCACGGCGCTGGGCCAATCGCGGCCGTGGAAGGCGCTGATCTTCGACATCCTGCCGTCCCATTCGATGGAGATCGGTTTCTCGCCGGCGATGCGCCCGAGGAGGCCAGAGAGTTGGGCCTTGCCATTCTTCACCGTCAGCCAGACGCCGCCCTCGTCGCCGACCTCGCTAGGGGCTTGGCGCAGGTGGAACTCGACCCGTTCGGCCGCTTGCAAGCCAAAGGGCTGGGCGCCGGCCGCGGGCTGGAAGCGCAGTTCCGCGCCCTCGAACGAGAAGTTCGGCGGGGTGTTGGTCAAGTGACTGATGCTCGCTCGGATCAGCTTGCCGGTGACCTGCACGGGACCGCCCAGCGGACGCACGAACGTCAGGCCCTGCGGCGCGGCGATCAGCCAGGTGGTGGGCGCGTGCATGAAGGCCTGGGCCTCCAGCTCGGGCGTTTCCAGGGCCCAGCCGGAGCGGTCTCGAATCCGCGCGTCGGTCAGCTTCACGTTCAGCCGGAACGGATAGCCGCCGATGCTGCGCTCCTTCCAGGCCACCTCGTAGCCCGCGGTACGCAGCGCCTCGGCGCCGGCGTCGATGCGGGACTTGGCTTCGCCCCGCGCCCAGATCCAGGCGGCGGTCCAGGCAATGACCAGAACGAAGGCCAGCCCGAAGGCGACATAGAGGCGGAGGCGGCTCAGTTTGCGGGGCGCGGACGGATCGGGCACAGACGTCTTCAGGATGGTTCGAGGGGCGTATGGCGTCGGAACGGTGGGTCTTCGGCTATGGTTCGCTGATGTGGCGGCCGGGATTCCCGTTCGCGGAGCGGCGAGGCGCCACCTTACACGGGCGCCGCCGGGCCTTCTGCATCTATTCAGTCCATCATCGCGGCACCTATGAACGGCCGGGCCTTGTGCTGGGCCTGGCGCCGGGCGGGGCCTGCCGCGGGGCCGGCTACCGGGTCGACGACAAGGATTGGGACGAGGTCTACGCCTATCTGCTGGAACGCGAGCAGCCGACCGAGACCTACATCGAGGCCCGCCGCTTCGTTCGCCTGGACGACGGCCGGCGGGTCGAGGCGCTGTGTTTCCTGTCGGACGTGCATCACCCGCAGTGGGCGGGCGCGCTGAGCCATGAGCGCCAAGCCGAGCTGATCGCAGGCGCCACGGGCCTGTCCGGCAAGAACGTCGACTATCTCCGCGACCTGGTGGACCACCTGCGCGAGATGCGGGTGCGGGACGTAGGCATGGAGCGGCTGCTCGGCATGGTGGAGGCGCGCGAACTCGCGGCCTAGTTTCCGACCAGGGCGTTCGATTTCGCTTCGATCCGCTCTTCGAGGATGCGCATGAACTCGGCGCGCTTCAGCCCGGGTGGGATGGGTTCGAGGTATTCGTAGACGATCAGGCCGGGCTTCAGTTTGAGGCCCTTGGCGGACCAGTGCTCGCCGGCGTTGGTGGCCACCGGATACACGGGCACGTTCAGCTCCTTGTAGAGCGCGGCGATGCCGGGCTTGTAGTCGGGCGGCGCGCCGATCAGCTGGCGGGTGCCTTCCGGGAAGATCACCACCTGCGCGCCCCACTTGAATCGCTCGGCGCCCTCGCGGATGAGCTGGCGCATGGTCTTGGCCGCGCCCGCCCGGTCGATGACGATCGCGCCGGCCTTTTTCCCGTACCAGCCGAACCACGGGATCCAGGCCAACTCCTTCTTCATGACGAAGGCGTTGGCGGGAAGCCACGTGAACTGGGCGAAGACGTCCAGCATGCACTGGTGCTTGGGCGCCACCAGGGCGGCGCCGGTGGGGATATGCTCGGCGCCGCGCAGTTCGACCCGGACGCCGACCAGGCCCAGGAGCGCGATGACGCCCTTGCCCCAGACGTTGAACATGCGGTGCGACCAGTGGCGGGGGCCGAAGAGGATCGGCGTGCAGCCGACGGCCACGATCGATGTCCAGGCGCTGAACAGAACGAGGTAGACGATCGAACGGAGGGCGTTCACGAGCCGGCCTTCTGCTGCGCCGCCGGGGCTTCGCGGGGCCCCAGCCCCAGCACCGCCTCGCGGCCGAGGATCGCCAGATACTTGCAATACTCCACAACCATCAACCGCGCGGCCCGCGGATTGCGCCACCAGCGGCGCGCCTTCAGGGCCGGGGTTGGGACGGCGTAGGTCTGGGCGGTGACGCCCGTGCCACGCAGCACGGCATTCAGCTCCAGCATGGCGCGGGGCATGTGGTAGTCGGCGGTGACGATGATCAGCCGGTCGTAGCGCATGGCCTGGGCCCAGGCGGCGGTCTCGCGCGCGTTGCCCACGGTGTCTGCGGCGGTGAACCCGAGGTCCACGCAGCAGTCGTAGAGCCGGCGCACGGCACGCGAAACGTTGCGGATGTCCTCGCGGCTGGCCTTGCGGTTGACCCCGGACACGAGGACGCGGCGGCCATAGCCGTCCTCGAGTAGCCCCATGGCTGCGGCCAGCCGTTCGTTGGATCCGGCGCCCGTGAGGGCCACGATCCCCTGGGCGGGGACCGGCGCGCGGGCGGGCGTCTGGTGCTGCACCCGGCTGGCATAGGCGAGCAGGCCGGAGAACCAGATCAGCGCCACGACGAGGAAGGCGGCGATCGACTTCATCAGAGCTTCTGTATCAGCCGCCGCGCCGTCACGCGCGCCGCCACCGCCGCAACGAGGGCGGCGAGCACCGGGCAGGGGAGGACGGCCAGCAGGTCGATCCAGGCGATGGGGAGAGCCGGCGTGATCCCCTGGCCGCCGCCGACCAGCCGCAGCACGGCCCCCAGCATCGCGGCCGCCAGCGCGCCGGCCGCGCCGGAGATGGCCGCGATGCGGGCGAAGCGCAGCTCGAACAGATTGGCGATCTGACTGTCTTCGGCCCCGGCCAGATGCAGGACCTCGACCACGTCGCGGCGGGCGGCCAGGCCGGCGCGGGTGGCATAGGCGACCACCGCGCCGGCGGCGCCTGCGATCAGCAGCAGCAGGGTCCCGGCGGTCCAGCGGACGACGCCGGCCGCGTGGCGGATGTCCTTGATCCACACGCTGTGATCGTCGACGACGGCGTCGAGCCCATGGTTCTTGAGCGCCGCTCCGAGCGCGGCGGCCGTCGCGGGCTTCTTGTCGTCAAGTCCGACCGCCACCAATCGCGGGACGGGCAGGTCGTCGAGATCTGCCACGTCGCCCAGCCACGGCTTGATCAGGGCGTAGGCCTTTTCCTTCTCCAGGGCGCGCGCCTCGGTGACCCCCGGCACGCCGGCCAGGGCCTCGGCGGCGCGGGCGGCGGCGGCATCGGGGGTTTCGCCGCCGCGGGCGCGGACGATGACCGTGGCCTCGCCGGTGAGCTGGCTGGCCCACCCCTGGGCTGCCCGGTTGCCCGCGATCACGCCCAGTCCGGTCAGGCAGGCCAGGAAGCACAGCACCGCCACCACGAACAGCAGCGCGGGATCGCGTGCGTCTTCCTCGGGCAGGAACGAAGCCGGCCGCCAGCGCGAGGGATCGAAGGGTTCGCTCATTCCGCCGGCTCCGCGACGGGACCCTGCGGCGGCAGCGGACGCAGGCGGCCCTTGTCGAGGTGCAGCACGGGTCGCGCCGACCGGGCGACCAGGTCCTGGTCGTGCGTGGCGATGATGATCGTGGTGCCCAGGCGGTTCAGTTCGACGAACAGGCGGTAGATGCGCAGCGCCATCTCGTGGTCGACGTTGCCGGTGGGCTCGTCGGCCAGAAGGATCTCGGGCCGGTTGACCACCGCGCGGGCGATGGCCAGCCGCTGTTTCTCGCCGCCGGCGAGGGTTGGCGGCAGGGCGTTCATCCGCTGGCCGAGGCCCACCCAGGTCAGCAGCTCGGCGACGTCGTTGCGGTATTCCGAGGGCTTGTGGCCGGCGATGCGCAGGGGCAGGGCCGTATTGTCGAAGGCCGACAGATGGTCCAGCAGCAGCAGGTCCTGGAACACCACGCCGATACGGCGGCGGATCGGCGGCAGATCTCGCGCGGACAGGGCGTCGATGTCCTCGCCGAACAGCCGCACCGAACCCGACGAGGGTCGCGCCGCCAGGTAGATCAGCTTGAGGAGCGAGCTCTTTCCAGCCCCGGACGGCCCCGTGACGAAATGGAACGACCCGCGCGGCAGGCTCAGCGAGACGTCGCTCAGGACCTCGGGGCCGCGTCCGTAGCGCATGGAAACGCCGGCGAAACGGAGGATCTCGTCGGCCGATGTATCAACCGGCGGCGTCATGGGCGTTTCTGGACATGGAGGCCGAAATCGGCGACCTCGGAGTGAGGGTGCTGGAGCGTCCGATTCGACCTCATGATACTGACCTGCCCAGAGTGCGCCACCAGCTATTTCGTCGACGACCTGCGCATCCCGCGGGGCGGGCGCATGGTCAAGTGTACGACCTGCGGGAACCGGTGGCGCGCGTACCAGGACCGATCGATCGCAGAGGGTGAGCCGCCCGAGGACGAGATGCTGGTCGAGGGACCGCGGCCGCCCGCGCCCGAGGACGACCTCGAGTTCGTCGCCGCCCCCACGGTTTCGGCCCACAAGCCGGCTGAGAAGAAGAAGGCATCGCGTGGCCTGGTCGTCGGCGCAAGCATCGCCGCGGTGCTGGCCGTCGCGCTGGGCGCGGCGGTAATTTTCAGGCAGCAGGTGGTGGGCGTCGCACCCGCCACCGCGCCCGTGTTCGCCGCCATCGGCTTGCCGGTGAACATGTTCGGCCTCGTGATCGACGCCAAGTCGCAACCGGTGCTGCAGGGCGGCAAGCCTGTCTGGTCGGTGACCGGGTCGATCCACAACGTCAACAAGCAGGCCACCGAAGTTCCGCCGATGCGGTTCAGCCTGCTGGACAAGGCGGGCAAGCCGGTCGCCAGCCTGCTGGCCCAACCGTTGAACGCCCGGATACCGCCCGGCGCGACGCGCTACTTCGCCGTTTCGCTGCCGGATCCGCCGGCGGGCGCCGACGTGCTGGATATCGCCTTCGAGCCCGCCGCCAAGGAGCACGCGACGCCGGTCGAGACCCAGGCCGAGCCGGCGGCGCCGGCCGCCGTGGAGGCCCAGCCGCTTCCTGCCGACTCTCCTCACGCCCTGAAAAAAAATGAGCAGCACTGAGCAGCAGCCCACCGTCCTGATTCCCGAGGACGAGATCGCCAGCCGGATCGAGGCGTTGGCCGCGCAGATCGCGCCGCGCATCGACGACGAGACCGTGGTGGTCTGCCTGCTGACCGGGGGCATCTGGTTCGCGGCCGACATCACGCGCGCCCTGGCGCGACAGGGGCGGACGGTGCGGTTCGACGCCCTGTGGCTGGCCTCGTACAAGGACGAGCGCCAGTCGAGTGGCCGGTGCGAGGTGCGCGCCGACCTGCAGCGGCCCATCGCCGGCCGGAAGGCCCTTGTGGTCGACGACGTGTTCGACACGGGCCTCTCGCTGTCCGAGGCTGCCCGCCTCGTGAAGGACTCGGGCGCCACCGAGGTGCTGACCGCCGTCTTCGCGCGCAAGCCGTGGCCGACGCCCCGGGCGATGGAACCAGATTTCGTCGCGTGGGAGGCGCCAGGGCGGTTCCTCGTGGGCTACGGCCTGGATGTGGCCGGGACGATGCGCGGCCTCCCCTACATCGGCGCAATGGACTAGACATCCTGAAATTCGTCTCTCATAGGAGACGAATGGATAGTTTAGTTGACGACTCCTCGGCGAAGCTCGCGCGGCGCATCCTGCTGGAACGCGAGGCGCGCGGCTGGTCCCTCTCAGAACTGTCGGAGCGCTCGGGCGTCTCCAAGGCCGCGATCAGCAAGATCGAACGCGGGGAGGTCAGTCCCACCGCTGTCATCCTAGTCCGTCTGGCGACAGCTTTCGAACTTACTTTGGCGGGCCTGCTGCTGCGGGCGGAAGGCGACGCCGGGCGGCTGGCGCGGTCCGAGGACCAGGCGGTGTGGCGAGACCCTGACACCGGCTACGTCCGTCGCCAGATCTACAGCCGCCCGGATCACCCGCAGGAGCTGGTACAGGTCGAGCTGCCGCCGGGCCGGCAGGTTGAGTTCCCAGCCTCGGCCTACGCCCGCATCCGTCAGGCCGTCTGGGTGACCGCCGGCGAGCTGGTCGTGCACGAGGGCGGCGAACGCCACGTTCTGCGCGCCGGCGACTGCCTGGGCTTCGGCGCGCCGGCGCCCGTCGTCATCGCCAACCAGAGCACGCTGCCGTGCTCGTATGTCGTCGCCCTCGTGAGGATCTGACCATGGACGCCGCCCTCGTTCCCCTCATCGTGCGTAGGGACGACCTGTCGAACCCGCAGACCCAGGACCTGCTGCGCCTGCATCTTGCCGGAATGCAGGACAGCTCGCCGCCGGGGCATTGCTTCGCGCTGGACGACTCTGGCCTTCGGGAGCCGGAGGTCACGCTCTGGAGCGCCTGGCGCGGCGACCGGATCGCCGCCATCGGGGCCCTGAAGGCGCTGGGTGACGGCACGGGCGAGATCAAGTCGATGCGCACCCACCCCGATCATTTGCGACGGGGCGCGGGTGCAGCGATCCTTGATGAGATCATCGCGGAGGCGCGCCGCCGCGGCTTCCGCCGCCTAAGCCTGGAGACCGGCAGCGGCGAGGCGTTCGAGGCGGCGCTGGCCATGTACCGCGCGCGGGGCTTCCAGCCGGGCGGCGCGTTCTCGGACTATGTCGGCAGCGCCTTCAACCAGTTCATGCACCTGGAGCTGTGACTCAGGCCTCGTAGGCGGCCGTCAGCATCAGCAGGAGGCGGTTCAGGGCCTTCTCGACGTAGAGCCTGGCCTGTGGCCGGCCTTCCAGTTCGTAGGACTGGATCGAGACCACGGTGTCGATGGCGGGCATCACCACGATATAGCGGCCGCCGTTTCCGGCCGCGGTGTAGCTGCCGGGCGGCAGGCCGCTGGCCGCCGGGTCGGCGTCGACCCACCAGAGATAGCCGTAGCCCGACATGATGCCGGGATCGCCGGTGCGGGAGATCGCCCGGGTGCTCTCGGCCACCCACGAGGCCGGGATCAGCTCGCGGCCCTGCCATCGGCCCTTTTGAAGGACGAGCTGGCCGAAGCGGGCCATGTCGCGCGCGGAGAGCCAGAGATTGTAGGCCGGGAAGCGCGGCTGGGCGGTGTCGTAGCCCCAGCGCGCGTGCTTCAGCGGATCGAAGTCCTGGAAGCCCAGCGGCCGGGCGAGCTGGTGTTCGAAGGCGGTGAACAGCGGCGTGCCGGTGAGGCGCTGATAGGCCTCGCCCAGGGCGTTGAAGTCCCAGTTGTTGTAGTACCAGAACGTCCCCGGCGGGTGGCTGCCGCGGGCGGGCCGTGCCGCCTTCATCGCCGGCGTCTCGGCCGACGAGGGTATGTAAACGCCCGAGCGCGCCTCCAGTAGCTGGCGGATCGTGGCGCCGCGCTCAACCTCGGTGAGGGGCGTGTAGTCGTCGACCCCGACCTGGGCGAGGGTCTGATCCAGGTCGATCTGCTTGTCGCGCACGGCGATGCCGTACAACGCCGACAGGAACGACTTGCGCACCGAGGCGATGCGGTCGGCGGCCGAGACGTCGCCATCCGAGACCAGGGTGTGACCGGCGTGCAGGACCACCAGGCCCTTGACCTCCAACGCCTTGGCCTCGGCGCGGAACGCGTTCAGCTTGGGCTCCGACCAACGGGCCCTGGCATACGCCGGGGCGGCGAGGGCGGCCGCGCCGGCCGCCAGAACGGTCCTGCGGCCGATCAGTCCAGCCATGGGGCCGAGCGTTCCTTGTCCAGCATGTCCTGATAGGTCGGTCGCGGACGGACGACAGCGAACTGGTCGCCCTTCACCAGCACCTCGGGAACCAGCAGGCGCGAGTTGTACTCGCTGGCCATGGCCGCGCCGTAGGCGCCGGCGCTCATGAAGGCCACCAGGTCGCCGGCCTGCATCGGCGGCAGCGGCCGGTCACGGGTGAAGGTGTCGCCGGTCTCGCAGACCGGGCCGACCACGTCGTAGGTCACCAGCTCGCCGTCCCGCGGCTTCAGGGGCCGGATGTCGTGGTAGGCGTCGTACATGGCGGGACGCAGCAGGTCGTTCATGGCCGCGTCGAGCACCAGAAACTTCCGCCCCTCGGGCCGCTCGTGCACGTGGTTCACCTGGGCGACGAGAACGCCGGCGTTGGCGGCGATCATCCGGCCGGGCTCGAAGGCGAGCTGGACCTCCAGGCCACGGGTCACGCGGCCGATCATGGCGGCATAGTCGGCGGGCGAGGGCGGCTCGGGCTGGTTGAAGTAGGGCACGCCCAGGCCGCCGCCCAGGTCGAGCCGCTCGACCGACAGACCCTCGGCCTTCAGCCGTTCGACAAGGCCGCGCATCTTGGTGAAGGCCGCCTCCATGGGCGCCAGGTCGGTGATCTGGCTGCCGATGTGGCAAGCGACGCCGGCGGGGCGGACGCCGGCCATGTTCGAGGCGTTGGCATAGAGCCGTTCGGCTTCGGAGAAGCTGACGCCGAACTTGTTCTCGGCCTTGCCGGTGGCGATCTTGGCGTGCCCCCCGGCCTCGACGTCCGGGTTCACCCGGATGGCCACGGTGGCCCGCTTGCCCATCTGCTGGGCCACGCGGTTGACCAGGTGCAGCTCGGGCTCGGACTCGACGTTGATCTCGGCCACGCCGGCGTCGACCGCGAAGGCGATCTCGCCCTCGGTCTTGCCGACGCCCGAGAAGACGATCCGTTCCGGCGGCACGCCGGCCGCCAGGGCGCGGCGAACCTCGCCCTCGGACACCACATCAGCGCCAGCGCCCAGGTTGGCCAGGGTGCGCAGCACGGCGACGTTCGAGTTGGCCTTCACAGCGAAGGCGATCAGCGGATCCTTCAGGCCGGCGCCCGTCAGGGCGTCGCGCAGGACGGTGAAGTGCCGTTCCAGTGTCGCCGACGAATAGACATAGACTGGCGTCCCGACCGCCTCGGCGATGCGGGACAGCAGAACGCCTTCACACGCGAGCTCGCCCTCCAGAAGCTCGAAGTGGTTCATCGCGGGTTGGAATAGGGGTCGGGCATGGCGCTTTGCGGGGCCACCGCGCCGGGGCCGCGATTGGTGCCCGGGATCGGCAAGGTGCGCGGCGGCGCCGGATCGGTCGAGCGGTCGCGCGGGTCGACGGTGTCGACCGGCCGTGTCGGGTCCTGCTGCCGCTGGGCGTCGTCGGCGTCGCGGGTGCGGTTGCGCTCGGCGCCGAACAGCGGGCCGGGGCGCTCGAGCTGGCCGACCTTGCCGCAGCCGGCGAGACCGGCGGCCAGGATCAGGGCGCTCGTGAGAGCACCCGCGCGGCGTCGCCGCGCTACCTTGGCTTTCGCGCCTTCCGGACGTCGAACCGGTTCCCACTTCGACTGAAGACGCGTGCGACGGCTCATGCCAGGGCTTCCTTCCAACGCTTGATCTGGGCGCGGACCTGGTCCGGCGCGGTTCCACCATAGCTCTTCCGGCTGGCCACGGAGGCCTCCGGCGTGAGCACGTCGTAGATGGCAGGCGTGATGCGTTGATCCAAGGCCTGAAGTTCGCCGATGGGCAGGTCGGGCAGACCGACGCCCAGTTCCTCGGCCTTCTTCACGGCGCCGCCCGTCACGTGGTGGGCGTCGCGGAACGGCAGGTTCAGTTCGCGCACCAGCCAGTCTGCGAGGTCGGTCGCGGTGGAGAAGCCCGCGCCGGCGGCGGCGGCCATCGTCGGGCGCACCGGCTCCAGATCGGCGACCATGCCGGCCATCGCCCGCAAGCTGAGCTCCAGGGCGTCGAAGGCCTCGAAGGTGGGGACCTTGTCCTCCTGCATGTCCTTCGAATAGGTCAGCGGCAGTCCCTTCATCACCACGCTGAGCTGGGTGAACGAGCCCAGCAGGCGGCCCACCTTGGCGCGCACCAGCTCGGCGGCGTCGGGGTTCTTCTTCTGCGGCATGATCGAGCTGCCGGTGGTGAAGGCGTCACTGAGCCGGATGAAGCCGAACTGCGGCGTCATCCAGATCACGATCTCCTCGGCCAGGCGCGACAGGTGAACCGCGCAGATGCTGGCGGCGGCGAGGCTTTCCAGGGCGAAGTCCCGGTCGGCGACGCTGTCCAGCGAATTGGCGGTCGGCCGGTCGAAGCCCAGCGCCTTGGCGGTCATGTGCCGATCGATGGGGAAGGGCGAGCCGGCCAGGGCGGCGGCGCCCAGCGGGCTTTCGTTCATCCGCGCGCGGGCGTCGGCGAAGCGGGCGGCGTCGCGGCCGAACATCTCCACATAGGCCATCAGGTGGTGGCCGAAGGTGACCGGCTGGGCGGGCTGCAGATGGGTGAAGCCGGGCATGACCGCATCGGCGTGCTCGTCCGCCTTGGCGAGCAGGGCCTTCTGAAGCGCCCGGATCTGGCCGGCGGTGCGATCGCAGGCGTCGCGGACCCACATGCGGAAGTCGAGCGCCACCTGGTCGTTGCGCGAGCGGGCGGTGTGCAGTCGGCCCGCGGCCGGGCCGATCAGCTCGCGCAGGCGCGCCTCCACGTTCATGTGGATGTCTTCGTACTCGTCGCGGAACGGGAAGGTCCCGGCCTCGATCTCGGCCTCGATCGTCTCGAGGCCCGCCTGGATGGTCGCCTCGTCCTCGCTTGTAATCACGCCCGCGGTGCGCAACATCGCGGCGTGCGCTCGGGACCCGGCAAGGTCCTGCGCCGCGAGCCGCTTGTCGAAGCCGATGGAGACGTTGATCGCCTGCATCAGCTCGGCAGGCTTGTCGGAGAACCTGCCGCCCCACATGGCCTGTCCCGCCCCCGACGACCCAGGGGAGGACGGTCCAGCGGGCGGGGCTGAGGAAGAATTGGTCATATGAGCGAAGGTCCGGAAACAGGCGCGGCGGGCAAGCCCAAGGCCGGCGCTTTGACCTGGGGCCTGTGGGGCGCCGCCCTCGCGGGCGTCGCGGCGGTTGTCTACATCATCGGCTCGGCTTCCACCACGCCGCCTGCGCCGACCGCGAAGAACACCGGCGCGCCCGCGGCGGTGGCGTCGCTCGCCAGCAAGGTCACGACGCCCGCCCAGCCGACGCCGGCGCCCGACTACACCTTCTACGACGCCGGCGGGAAGGCGATGAAGATCGCCGACCTCAAGGGCAAGGTGGTGGTGATGAACATCTGGGCCACCTGGTGCGGGCCGTGCGTCACCGAGATGCCGACCCTGGCCAAGCTGCAGGCCGCCTACAAGGGCCAGCCGGTCGAGGTCGTGACCGTCAGCATCGATTCCGAGAGCTCCGCGGCCAAGGCGCGGCTGTTCATCGCCCAGCACGAGCCGCTGAAGTTCTACCACGACCGCGAAATGAAGCTGCCGTTCAAGCTCTCGCCGCCGGCCCCCGGCGCGCCCACGACGGTGATCTACGGCAAGGACGGAATGGAAGTGGCCCGCGTGGCCGGCGAAGCCGACTGGTCGGGCGCGGAGGCCCGCGCGCTGGTGGACAAGGCGCTGGCGGGTTAGGGGCGGGAGTCCGACCCCAGTCGGACATTTCGCGAGTTGCTCCTCTCCCACGGCGCTGCCGCGCCTGGGAAAGGAGATGGCTCCCAACCACCCATCCCGGACGTTCGCCCTGGCCGCTTCTCGATGTCGGCGCATGCGGAAATGCGCCAGGGCGCGTGCGGCTGGCGTTGGGTGGTCGGCTGGCTGAGGTCGAGGCGGTAAGCGCAGTGTTCGGGGGGGCGACCTCAGGACGAATCCACGAGGCGAAGCACGGCGGCGCCGGCCATCAGGCTGGCGCGTGGGGGGCGCCCGGGCGTGGAGACCGGGCGGGGCCGCAGGGCCCGGACGCCGCGGCGAAGGCGCGCGACGCCGGCCTCCAGGGCCGCGTCCAGGCGCTCGAGGTCGATGGGCTCGTCCTCCGGCGTGTCGGCCAGGCGGTCCAGTTCGTCGACGAGTTCGTCGCAGTCCAGGCGTTCGTATTCGTTCCAGCCCGTCGGTTCGGTCCGCTACCGCGTCGCGTTCCGACGTGGGCGGCTGGGTCGCCGCGCCGAGCTGGCCCGCGCCACTCGCGAAGCCCTCTTGGCCGAGGTTGAGCTGCAGCGCGTGGCGACGATCTCTTCGGCGACGCCGTGAACAAGGCCAGCCACCTGGGCGAGGACGTGGCCAAGCGGGGCCAAGTGTTGTTGACCGATGTGGCGCTCGACTCGCTGGCGGTATCACTCGAGCCATAGCCGTCGCGCTTCTGAACTCGCCGCGTTCGATGCGGCCAGAAGGAACGCCACCGTCGCCATGACCAGGCGAAGCAGCTTCCTAGGCGGGCAGCAGGCGGGACTTCAGAATGCGCCGCAACCACGGGTCCCAGAAGCGGTCGGCGAGATCCGCGCTTACCGCGACTACAGCCATCGCCGCAGTGACGACTAGGACGGGCGGAACACCGAACGCCTCTAGCACCATGATCGTGGCATAGCCCACCGGGACGTGAAGGACGTAGACGGCGTAAGAAGTTCGCCCGAGCCACCTTGCCGCCGTGCTGGTGAGCGGTCCTGGTTCTACGGCTGCTGCAGTCAGGATCACGAGCGGAAAGAGGATCATCGTCGTCGGAAGGTCGAACCACCAGCGACCAGGACCGAGGGATAGCGCAAGGGTCAGCACGACAGCGATCGCCGCCACTCGCCCGTCGGACTGGGTATTGGCCCCTGAGAATAGGCGTCGCAGGAGGACGCCGACCAAGAATCCAAAAGAGACGCGTACCGTCGCCAACGGGATGCCGTCCCAGGTTACGCCACGGTTCAGCCAGCCGCGATAGATCCCGCCCAGGACGAGCAAGACGGCCAGCACGGCAATCATGCTCACGAGCCGGCGCGTGGTCAGGAGACTGACGGCTAGGGCGAAGGCGATGTTGATCGCCATCTCATAGGCGAGCGACCACGTCGGATAGTCAGCGAGGAAGAACCAGCCGTGGGGTGACAGGGCGGGCGGCGTGGGCAAGTAGAACAAAGCCAAGGCGCTCGCGACAGCCACGTTCACCAGGGCTGTGCCCTCCGCCAGGAGGTAAAGGGCGCTAAGGCCAACTCCAAGAGCCAGCAATGGCCAAAGGCGTACGACGCGGATCCAGAAGAACTGCATCGGCCCCATGCCATCCTTCAACCGCTCCTCGTAAGCGGTCGCGATCACGAAACCGCTCAGCATGAAGAAGAAGTCGACAGCAAGGTAAGCGCTGGGCGACGCTGGTAAGCTCAGCGGTCCGCAAAGATGCATCAGCGCAACGGCCAACGCCGCGACGCCCCTAAGCCCATCTAGAGTTTCAAATCGGCGCCCCACCACCATCGTATGGGGCCGCCGCGGGCGCCCGTAGTCAAGCCATCTCGCGCTCGGAGCGAGTGGGCGGTCCGTAAGACCCCGATAATGGGCTGCTCGCGGCCGCGGCCCTTCAGCGGCTCGGTGGGATCGAAGATTGAGCCCTGAGCCACTGCATCACGAGATCCGGCAAGGCGGCCCGGGGCGGCCTTGTCGGGGTCCGCTCGGCCAATCCGGACATCAACGGACCCGTGGCGCCGCCGACCTTCGCGACGCCGTCGACCAGTTCGTAGGTGGACTTCTAGATGCGGCCGTCGACTTCAAGGCTGATTGGATTGAACCTGGGCATGACCGCCAACCTGATATGGCGAAAGCTGATGGGCAAGGCGTCTCGCCCGGGCGCTGGGCGGGGCGTAGGGAGCGGGCGGGCTTGGCGCCTTCGACCGGTCAGACGAATGGACGACGCACCCGCGCCCACGCTCAGCGCGCTCCTCCCCCCGGAGAACATCCACTTGGTTGTGGCCTGCACCTTCGGCGGACGCCGCCACAAGGCGCGATGGTCCGCGCTCCAGCCGTCCAGCGCCTCGGCCCCGACTGCACCGTGGCCGAGGCCAAGCGCCGCCTGCGATGCGCCAGGTGCGGCCGGAGGGGCTGCGGGAACTGGATTGACGTCTATCCCTGCACGCTGGACGCTGGCGCGTCCTGGGCGCACCGGCAGCAGACGACATCGGCAGAGATGCCGCCCTGGTCCCTGGAGGAGGCGCTGGCCACGTATCGGCAGCTGCTGGGGGGTAAGAGCTGGGCGGGGACGGCCCCGTTCAGTGGCCGGTTCGACGGGGCTTCGAACGGCCTGTGAAGGCCGCTCAATCCCGGCCCGCTATTTTCTAAGGCACTCTAGAACCAAGTGTCCCGCTGCACCACTTTCGCGAGCCGCCAGAGCAGCGCGATCTCTTCGTTCATGGCCGGACGCGGCGGGCATTAACTGACATGACGCAGTGATCAATCTCCCGCTCTTGCCTCGGCCTGTCATGCATCTTTTGCGGGACGAGGGGGTGTTTAGGTGAGAACGTAGTTGCCGAGTCACTTTCGACAGGCGTATAGGGGAGGTCATGAGCAATGACCCCAGAGCCCTAGTGTCTGCGCTTCAGGACCAACTGAGGCGTTGGATGGATGAGCGCGCTGCCTTGCAGGCGGCAATTGATGCGCTCGACGCGAAGCTGGCCAACGCGGCGCAAGCGTTCGGGCTTGACCCCGAAGTGCTGCCGATGCCCCGCGCCGACGCGCACTATATGAAGCGGGGGCCGGGCAAGCCGCGCGAAGGCACGATGACGGAAATGATCATCAACCTCTTGGCCGCCGCTCCTGATGGGATGGAGCGTCGCGAGATCGGCCGGGCGCTGGAGGCGTCGGAGTTCGGCGATATGCACCGCGTGAACCCCAACAACATGTACAACATCGTCCGCCGCGCCCTGAATAAGGGGGAGTTGGTTGAGGTCGACAAAAAGATCTATCACTCGACGCGCCAGCCGAAGGAGTCTTCTGACGTAGAGCGAAAGGCGCACGTTCTGTTCGCGGTTTCCGGGAATGAGGGGTGATGATCGTGTGATCTAGATAGCAAAAGGCCCGCGCGAGGCGGGCCAATCACCGGTCGGAATCCAAAGGCTTCCAACGCGTCTAAGCACCGCGCAGCCTACGGATTCCGGCCCAAAAATCAAGCCTTTCCGTGGGGGCTGGAATGTCCAGTCATGCCTTGGGCTGGCGGCGTAGTCCGCTCGTCCTCCCGCACCGCAAACGCCAAGGGTACCGGAAGCCTAAGCCGCGTCCGCATCCTCGCCGCTAGTCAGGGGCCGCCGGGGGCAACCTCGGCGGCTATTGGTTCTCTCCACCACTTAGACTACGGACTCCGCCTTTAGGCCTAGGTACCCGTTGACGACCCTCGCCCAAACCAAAGCCCACTATGAGGGATTGCGGAACGCCGCGTGTTTGCAGGCTGGGAAGGCCTTGAGGGCGCATGGCGTGGACGTGCGCCTAATGACAGCAAGTCGGCGGGCATGGGAATATATTCGCGAGCACTGGACCCCAGCCGGACGCCATCCTGACTGCGCGCATTGGGATTGGGAACAGCTTTGCAGAGAGCATCGCGCGCCGAAGACACTTGAACTTGCGATCTGGACGCCAGATGAGCGGTTGGCGGGGATGGTGCTGGCGACACTGAGCTCGGAAGCGGCCTTTATAAGGCGGGTAGAGGGCGACCCGAGGGACGGCTGCCAGCTCCGCGGAAAGCGCGTCCTGATCGCGTTGGAAACCGTGGCGAACTACGCCCAGGGCGCCGGGCTGAGCGAAATCAGGCTGGAACCGATCAATGCAAAGTTAGCTTCTCTGTACGAAACCGTGTATGGTTTTGAATTGCACCAACCTCGGAAAGCCTCGCCATATCATCGGAAGGCGATTTAGAGATGACCGCGCTCCTAGCTCTACTCCAAGCCCCGTTTAAGCGGGTGTTCCTCCACAGCAAGCCGCTGCCGGATCCCGAGCCTGTGCGCCCCGCCGCCCGTCCGATGACCGGCTTTCTAGCGACGCTCACCCCAGATCAACGCAGGGAAGCGCTTGCTTATTGCGGCGAGGATCATCACGGCTGACATCGGTCATCCGTCGCCCTTTACCCGTTTCTGACGCGCCTCTTCGGTTTTCAACTGCTCCGGCGTAACGCGGAAAAGCCCCCTCGCGAGGGCTTCGAAGTTACCGCGAGTGACCTTGTCCTCGGGCGCCTCGTTTTCCGCGTCCTTGCGGACGCCTTCAGGCGGCGGATGAGAAGGCATGGCTCGTCAGGTCTTTCCACGTCAGCCGCTTACCGGCGACCGATCCTAGCACAGAGCGGAAGCGGGTCAGATCGGTTCCCTTCCGCTCGTTGTAGGGGAAGGCCTGTTCGCCGATGTAGGCGTTCAGGTGCTGGGGATCGACCGAGACGTACGTGCCCTTGATCGACCGCTTCAGAAGGCTCCAGAAGTTTTCCACTGAGTTCGAGTGGACGTTGCCTTTCACGTACTCGATGGCGTGGTTCACGTAGGCGTGGACGTATTCCTTGCCGAGCCCGCGATAGGACATGTGGGTCGGTGTAGAGGTTCGCGCCCGCCTCGACGTTGGCCCGCACGAAGCCCTGAATGTTCTTCGCGTTGCGGTCGCGGATCACGCGGGCGTGGACGCGGCTTGCAACGGTGCCGTCGCCGCGCTGGATGATGCCCATGACATCGGCCTTGTCGGCATCGCCGCCGCCAGCCGTGACGCGCTGCTTGCGCTTCTTCTCGTGCATGTTCTTCGCGAGCCCGCCGATGAACGTCTCGTCCGCCTCGACGGTGCCGTTGAACTTCTCGATGCCGCCCGCGTCCATCGCGACCCGGATGCGATGCAGAACGAACCAAGCCGACTTCTGCGTCACGCCGGTAGCGCGGGCCAGTTCGTACGAGGAAATGCCGTTCTTGCAGTTGGCGACCGACCAGATCGCGACGAACCACACGTCCAGCGGAAGGGCGCTGTCCTCAAAGATCGTCCCGGTCTTCACGGTGAACTGCTTCTTCGGGTGCCTCTCCTTGCACTCGAACAGGCGGCGCGGGGTCTCCTTGCCGGTCTTGCGGTTCTTCGTGGTCGCCACGAAATAGCGCACGTCGGTGCGGCCGCAGGTCGGGCAATGGACGCCGCCCGGCCAGCGGAGTTGAACCGCCAGGTCATGGGTGCGCTGCGCGTCGGCGAAGTACCGAACCGCTTCCATCAGCGTCTTGGGTTGGGGCAGCGTTTCCATGCGCCAAAAATAGGCGCGGGCAGTTACTGCGTCAAGTCAATTATTGCCACGCGGCGATATGAACAAAACGAGAACATCAATAGGCGCGCGCGTCAAGCCTCAAGATCAGAGGAGGGCCGCCGCTCCCGCCGGAGGCTTCGCTCGGCTTCAGACCGGGACGGTTCGCCGGGCCGCGTCGCCGGCCGCCTGCTGGTTGATGAGCGTGCGGACCAGGTTGACCAGGGAGCTGCGGACCTCGGGCGCGAGGCGCTCATAGGCCGACAGCAGCTCGAGGGCGCCTGGCGTGCGCATCCGCGTCAGCAGGTCCAGGTCCTCGGCGGTCTCCTTGTCGGCGCCGTCGAAGACATCCATCAGGTCGGTCACGCGGCATCGGAGCGCGCGCGAGATCTGCACCAGGCGCGAAAACGAGATGCGGTTCGCGCCGTTCTCGTACTTCTGGATCTGCTGGAAACTGACCCCGCACTGTTCGGCGAGCGCCTCCTGCGACATCCCGATGGTCCTGCGCCGAATGCGCACCGCGGCCCCGAGCGCGATGTCCATCGGATCAGGAGCCTTGGTCGAAACCTCGGCCATCTGTTTCAATCCTTCCCTTGCGCGATGTCCCCGTCCGACACCGCAAGCCCTAGTTGCGACTAAAGTCCTTTGTCTTGGAACTGCAAAGCTTTTTCAGCCCTGAGGAGAGTCCCGTGCAACCAGCTGCGTTTGCGGCGTCGGTCGCGCGGTCAAGGTCTTGGTAACCGAAACACCGCGGAACTGCAGGTCGTAGGAGTAACGATTCCCAAGGCCATGCGCGTCATTCAGCTGCATCCCCCGTTCGACCACGGCGCCGCGCTCCGGGTTCCCCCGGCGCACGACAAAAAAAACTGGTCGGTGCTTTGGCAGTGGCTGGGCGAGGACGCCCAGTCGGTGGCCGAGGCGTCCGCCGCCGTCCAGGTCCGCACGCCCGAAGGACCGGTCGTCGCCCATTGCGGCGACTGGATCGTGCTCTCGCACTCGGGCTCGTTCCACGTCGCTCACACCTCGCGGCCGCTGGATTCGTAGGTTCCGTGCGCCGAGATCGCCCAACGAGCCGTGTCATCCCCGCTCTCCGCTGCGCTCCGGCTCGGATGACAGATCTTTTTCTTTCTGACGCTCGAGAGCCCGCGACCTCAGGGCTTCCAGGAGATCCTGACGCCCAGCTTGTGGGGCTTCATCTCGACCGCCGGGCTCGGGCGGTAGGCCGCCAGGGTCGCGGCGTTCCATGACAGGCGGTAGCGGACGAGATAGCCGTCGTGGTCCGAAAGGGCGCGCTTCGACGACGTGGCCGTGAACAGCGCCTCGCTGCGGATCGGCTGTACGCGGACCGCGCCCTGGCTGAAAGCCTGCAGGTCCTGGGTGCGGAGCCAGGGCTCGGACGTGGCGTCGGCAGCGCCCTCGCCGCAGCCCGAGGCCGGCTGGCTGCAGAATTCGCCGACCACCGTGTAGGGCCGCTCCATCGCCTCATAGTAGTAGCGCGCCGGCGAGTTGCGGATGTTGAAGTCGCCGCCCAGCAGCAACGGGTTCGCGCGCTCGCGGTTGGCGTCCAGGAAGGCCGACAGTTCGCGGACCTGGCCATTATGGGCCGGCAGGGTGCGCGAGCGCGGCGCCATCGAGGCCTTGCGCGAGTTCATGTGGGTGTTGACCACGTCGATGGTGGCGGGCACCCCGGCCGGGGCCAGGCGCACCAGCATGGCGCCCTTGTTGGCCAGGCAGTCGAAGCCCGCGCAGTTGTTGTAGGCGGCGCTGCGCACGTCGAGGATCGGCGCGTCGCTGAAGACGTGCAGGCCGCCGCCCATCAGCTTGCCGACGCCCTCGCCGCGGAAGACGTCGCGGGCGGCCAGGACGGCGCCCTGGAATGGCGTGCGGTCGGCGCGGCCGGGACCCTGGGCCCAGTAGCGATAGCCGCTCTCCTCGAAGAGCCGGCGGACCTCGCCGCGGAAGCCTTCCTGGATCAGGACCACGTCGGGCTGGCGGCCCTCGCGGCGGAGGGCGGCCAGTTCGCGGCCGATCTCCCGCAGCGCGGCGCCGCGCCCCAGGGCGATGGGCCAGGGCAGGCCGCGCACGTTGTAGGTCAGGACGCTGAGCTCGGCCTGCCGGAGCGACGGCTGGGAAGAGACCGCTCGAAGCGGCGCGGTCGACGTGACGCCCCCCGCCGTAATCTCGGCGGCCGGAGCCGAATAGGCGGCCGGCGGGGTAATCGGTTCCAAGTACATCTCTCGCCGCTCCAGGACATGCGGCCCCGTTGCTTGGCGGAAATCCCCCGATTCCGCGGCGACGAAGCATCGCGTTGTTCAAGTACGGCCCGATGTATTTTCGATCTTGTCCGGGCGAGGCTGGAAATGACCTGAATCGTTTACCGGCATGTGACAGTTCGAACGTCGTTTCGCGACATGCAGGACCCGCCGCAGGGGGTGACGCGGAGGCAGGCGCGATCTGGGCCATAGTCGCCGCCGGACACTTCGGAGGACGGCATGAGCGATATCCTAACGGTCGAGGACCTGGAGGGCGGCGCCCAGCGCCTGACCATGAACCGGCCCGACCGGCTGAACGCCCTCAACCAGCCGATGGCCGAGGGACTGCTCGCCTATTTCGAGGGCCTGCGGCGCAACCGTGACGTCCGGGTGGTGATCGTGCGCGGGGCGGGCCGGGCGTTCAGCGCCGGCGCCGACCTGAAGGCCATGGGTAGCCCCGAGGCGCTGCAGGACGGGCCGCGCGGCGACTGGGTGCTGCGCGACCTGATGCGGGCGATGCGCGTCTGCCCGCAGCCGCTGGTGGCCACCGTGCGCGGGGCGGCGGCGGGCGGCGGAATGGCCATCGCGCTGAACTGCGACATCATCCTGGCCAGCGAAGGCGCCGCGTTCCACTCGGCCTTCACGGCGATCGGCCTGTCCGGCACCGAGTTGGGCGTGAGTTGGCGTCTGCAGCGCATGATCGGGATCTCCAAGGCGCGAGAGGTGCTGATGGCCGGTCGGCCGCTGCCGGCGCAGGCGGCGCTGGAGGCCGGGCTGCTGTCGGCGGTGACGCCCGAGGAGGGGCTGGACGAAGCGGGCCTGGCCATGGCGCGCGACATGCTGAAGGCGGCGCCCGACGCGCTGCGCCTGTCCAAGCGCGCGATGGACGCCTCCCTCGAACAGCCCAGCTTCGACGCGGCGGTGGAGGCCGAGGAACGCAGCCAGATGCTGATGATCGTGCGGCGCGGCCGGGAGTAGGCTTACGCCGGCAGCACGCCGCGTCGGTCGTTCCGACCTGGGATGACAGGGAGATCAACGAGGCCCTGCCTAGCCCGCCTCCTCCGGGATCACGTCCACCTCGACCTTCAGGGTCTGGACGCCCGAGGCCAGGATGACGCCGTCGATCGGCGCGACGTCGGCGTAGTCGCGGCCGATGGCCAGGACGAGGTGGTCGTCGCCCGCCAGGATCGCGTTCGTGGGATCGAAGCCAACCCAGCCCAGCGCGTCGCCGCACCAGACCGAGACCCAGGCGTGAGTGGCGTCGGCGCCTTCCAGCCGCGGCTGGCCCGGCGGAGGGATGGTGCGCAGGTAGCCCGAGACGTACTTGGCGGGCAGGCCCAGGCCGCGCAGGCCGCAGATCATGATCTGGGCGAAGTCCTGGCAGACGCCGTGGCGCGCCTCGAACGCCTGGGCCACGGGGGTCGAGACCTCGGTCGCGCCCGGATCGTACTTGAACTCGGCGAAGATGCGCCGGTTGAGCTCGGACAGGGCGGCGACGATGGGCCGGCCGGCCGCGAAGCTCTGGCGCGCATAGTCGGTGATCGCGGGAACGATGGGCGTGCGGGGCGTGGGAAACAGGTACGACGCGGGGCCCTCAGGCGAGAGATCGGCGGTGGCCAGCGCCCGGCCGCGGACGGCCTCCCATGGCGGGCTGGCGTCGGGATCGCCGGGCGGCGGGACGTGGACGTCGATACGAGAGGTGGCCTCGATCACCAGGGCCTTGTGCGGCGTGTCGACGGTGACGGTGAGGATTTCTGCGCCGAACGGGCCGATGCGCGCGACGCGGGCCGACGGCGGCGGGGTGACGGCGATGGCGCTCTCGAGCACCGTCTGGGTGGCCGAGGCGCGGGGCGTCAGGCGCAGGACGCAGCGGGCGAACGACACCTCCTGCTCGTAGCTGTAGGTGGTGCGGTGCCGCAGCCGGTACCTCACGCCAGCCCCACCAGCTTGACGGTCGGGACCGCGTTGGCGCCCTGCAGGAAGAAGCGGTCGGCCACGGCGTTGGACAGCCGCATCAGCGCGCGCTCGTAGCCCAGCACCTTATCGGCGTGGAGGGCGGCGGCGTCGGCGGTCTCCAGCTCGGCGGCGAGCGGCAGCAGGATCTTCGACGGCTCCTCCAGGATGCCGTCCTCCTGCAGCGTCGGCAGGACGGCCAGGTGATCCTTCAGCGCCGCCACCTGGAAGGCGACCGAGCGGGTGTTGTACGGGTCGAGCATCACCAGGTCGCGGACGGCGGTCAGCGCCAGGCCGACGAGGTAGCGGGCGCGGTAGGTGATCTGGCTGTCGTTGAGGTCGAGCAGCAGGTCGAGGTCGTCGATGGTGGCCGCGTCGTGGGCCAGGGTGCGGGCCAGCTGGCAGGTGGCGGCGCCCCGCTCGATGCGCCGGCCCATATCGAGGAAGCGCCAGCCGGCGACCCGGTTCATGTTCTCCTGGGTGAGGCCCGCCAGCCCGGCGATGTGGCGGAGCGCGTTCTCGACCTGCTCCAGGGCCTGGGCCTCGGAGTTGATTTCGTTGGCGCCCCCGGCCAGATCGCCCTCCAGGTCGACCAGCAGCCCCCAGAAGTCGGCGGACAGCCGCTCGCGCATGCCGGAGGCGGTGCGCTTGGCCGCGCGGACGAGGTAGGTCACCGAGCCCCAGGCGCCGGCGTCGTGCAGGGCGTCGCGGGCGGAGTCCAGGGCGCGGGCGGGCCGCGCCTCGCCGCTGAGCGCGCCCCAGTCGACCAGCACCTTGCGCAGCGACTCGAAGGTCTGGCCGCGACCGTGCAGCGAGGACTCGGAGTCCATCAGGCTGGAGCACAGGGCGCGGACCATCCGCAGCGTCGCCTCGGTGCGCTCGATGTAGCGGCCCAGCCAGAACAGGTTGTCGGCGGCGCGGCTGGGCAGATGGCCCAGGATGCGCCGCACCTTCACCTCGTCGCCCGCGGCGATGAGGGTGAGGCGTTCGACCGGCTTGTCGTCGACAACCCAGACGTCGGCGGTGCGCGCGCCCTCGCCCATGGAGATCACCCGGGCGTCGAGATGGTCGGAGGTGCGGCAGAAGCCGCCGGGCAGGATGCGCAGGCCCTCCGGCGTCATGGCCGCGAAGACCCGGAGGGTGAAGGGGGCGGGCTGCAGCCGGCCGTCGCGCAGGACCGGCATGGTGGAGAGCTGGGCGATCTCCTGGCCGACGAAGTCGCCCGGCCGCTCGGCCATCCGCTGGCGGAGCAGGGCCTTGTCGCCGGGCGTGAGGTCGGCGGCGAGGCGCGGGCCGGCGAAGAGGCCGGGGTTCTGGAAGGCGGGGGCGATGGCGAGCTGGTCGAGGCGGCTTTCGACCAGGGCCTGCTCCGTGGGCTGGCCGCACCACCAGGTCGCGATGTTGGGCAGCTTCAGGGGCTCGCCCAGCAGGCGCTCGCAGAGGCCGGGCGCGAAGCTCATCAGGGCGCGGGACTCCACCAGGCCCGAGCCCGGCATGTTGAGCACGGTGACCCCGCCGGCGCGGATCGCCTCCAGCATCCCCGGCGTGCCCAGGCGCGACGCGGCGTTGAGCTCCAGCGGGTCGAGGAAGTCGGCGTCGACCCGGCGCAGGATGACGTCGGCGCGCTTCAGGCCGGCGATGGTGCGCACCCAGACCTTGCCGTCGCGGGCCACCAGGTCGTCGCCCTCGACCAGCAGGAAGCCGAGGTAGCGTGCGAGATGGGCCTGCTCGAAATAGGTCTGGCTGAACGGGCCGGGGGTGAGCAGGCAGATGCGCGGCTCGGCCCGGTCGGCGGTGGCGGCCAGCCCGCGCCGCAGGGCGTCGAAGAAGGGCGCCAGGCGGTGGACGTTCAGGCCGTTGTAGAGGTTGGGGTAGGCGCGGGAGACGACGAGGCGGTTTTCCAGCGCATAGCCCGCGCCCGAAGGCGCCTGGGCTCGGTCGTCCAGCACCCACCAGCGGCCGTCGGGGCCGCGGCCGAGGTCGGCGGCGTAGAGCTGGAGGTAGCGGCCGGCTGGCGGTGGCGCGCCGCGCATGGAGCGCAGGAAGTCCGGACTGCCGGTCACGACGGCGGCGGGCAGGGCGCCTTCGCTCACCAGCCGGCCCTCGCCGTAGATGTCGCGGAGGATGGCCTCCATCAGCTCCGCGCGCTGGGCGACGCCGGCGGCGATCCGGTCCCATTCGCCCTGGGGCAGGATCAAGGGCAGCGGGTCCAGTGGCCAGCTACGCTCGGTCTCTTCCCCGTAGATGCGGTACGAGGCGCCGGAATCGCGAATGTGGCGCGCGGCCATCCCGAAGCGGCCGTCCGAATCCGCGTCGGGGTAGCTTGCGAACTCACGCAGGAAGCCGAGCCAGTGCTCGCGGGGCCGGCCGTGGGCGTCCACCAATTCGTCCGGCACGCCGGGCAAGGGGCGGTAGCCCGCCAGCCATTCGGCCAGCCGGCCTTCGTTGGCGCGCGCCGCGGTGGAAGTCCCTGCCACTTCTGCGTTCCCTGCCCGACGCCTGATCTTTCCGAGACCGTAGCATATCCGGCTAGTATGGCGGGGCTTCAGCCGGGGGATTCGATGCTTCGCCTGTTCCTGTCGGTCGACATGGTGGGTTCGACCGAGTTCAAGGCCCGCTTCACCGGCCAGGGGTCGGAGGGCTGGCTCGGTATTTTCCAGACCTTCTTCACCAGCTTCCCGCTGATGGCCGCCGGGCAGATCGGCATGGAGTTCCTGGACGACGACGCGACGCCGGCGATCGACGTCTGGAAGGTGATGGGCGACGAGGTGGTGTTCGTCACCCGGCCGTCCTCGCCGGAAGAGCTGACCTCGATCCTGATCGCGCTGCTCAGGACCATGCAGCTCTACGAGGACCGCCACTTCCAGCAACTGCCGCTCCGGCTGAAGGGCACGGCCTGGCTGGCCGATTTCGCGGGCCAGAACATCGAGGTGGAGATCCCCGAGCTCTCCAGCGGCACGGGCGCGCACCTGGACTTCATCGGGCCCGACATCGACCTGGGCTTCCGGATCAGCAAGTTCGCGCGGCCGGGCAGCCTGGTGATCTCGCTGGACGTGCTGGAGGTCGTGCTGGGCGCCCGCAACGCCGGCGAGGCGGCGCTGTACCTGATGGGCAAGGAACCGTTGAAGGGCGTGATGTTCGGTCGCCCCTATCCCATCGTCTGGCTGCTGGCGGCCGACAGCAAGTTCGCCTTCCTGCCGTGGGAGGTGGAGCAGGATCCGCTGATGGCCCAGGCGCTGAGGACCGAGCCCGCCTCCACCGCCGACCTGCGCCGCGTCATCGACGACATGCGCCACTATCTGAAGAAGGTGCACGGCCGGGAACGGCCGCCGGTGAAGCTCGGCTAAGGCCGACGCGCGCCCCCGCCGGGTCGGCGAGGGCGCGGCTCGACCTCGGGCGCCGCTAGAACGCGCCGCCCATCGGCCGGACGATGATCTCGTTCACGCCCACCTCGGCCGGTTGCTCGATCGCGTAGCGGATGGCCCGGGCGATCACGTCGGGCTTCAGGGCCACGGCGCGCGCCTCGTGGATCGCGGCCGCCGTCGCGGGGTCGGTGATCGTGCCGGCCAGCTCGCTCTCGACGACGCCTGGCGAGATGATGGTGGCGCGGATGTCCGGATGCTCCTGGCGGATGCCGTCGGTGATGGCCCAGACGGCGTATTTCGTGGCGCTGTAGACCGCGCACGTCGGATAGACTTGGTGGGCGGCGACCGACGCCACGTTGACGAAGTGCCCGCCGCCTTGGGCCTGGAACCGCGGCAGGGCGGCGGCCACGCCGTTCAGCACCCCACGGATGTTGACGTCGATCATGTTGTCCCATTCGGCGGTCTTGAGCGCGGCCAGGGGCGATAGCGGCATGACGCCGGCGTTGTTCACCAGCACGTCGATGCGTCCGAAGCGGGCCTCGGCGAAGGCGACGAAGGCTTCGACATCCTCGCGGCGGGTGACGTCCAAGGCCTGGAACTCGGCCTCGCCCCCGGCGGCGCGGATCTCCTCGACCAGCTTCTGGAGGCGCTCGGTTCGGCGCGCGCCGACGACGACCTTCATGCCGGCAGCGGCGAGCAGGCGGGCGGTGGCCTCGCCGATGCCGCTGCTGGCGCCGGTCAGGGCGACGACTTTCTGAGAGGTGTCGGACATGGTGTTGGCTCCTTTCGGCCGGCCGCTTCGTGCCGCCGGCGATCGAGCCGTTGTGCTTCCGCCCGCCGCCAGGGCGGTAGAACGGCCCTCCAGGATTCTTGCACGATCCTACGACGCCGCCGCGCCGGATGTTGCATCTGCTCCCGTCCGATGAGAGGACAGAGCATGTCCAAGATTGACGCAATCGCCGACGTGATCGCTCGCCATGTTCCGGCGAACGGGATGCACGCGAGCGCGCTGCCTCGCGTCAGCCTTGTCCGATCCTGCACGCCGACGGACTCAGTGCACACGGTCTACAAGCCGTCGCTCTGCATCATTGCCCAGGGCAGCAAGCAGGTGGAGCTTGGCGGGCGCAGCTATTTCTACGACCCGGCGACCTACCTGGCCGTGTCGGTCGACCTGCCGCTGGTTGGCTCGGTGCTGGAGGCCACGCCCGAGCGGCCCTACCTGTGCCTGGTCCTGGACATCGACCTCGCCGTCCTGTCCGACCTGATGCTGCGGCATCCGCCGGAGCCGGGCCCCGAACCCAGGGGACCCGCGATCGGGGTCAGCGAGGTGGAACCCGGCCTGTTGGACGCGGTGTTCCGACTCGTCAGCCTGCTCGACGCGCCCAAGGACGCGGACGCCTTGGCGCCGCTCGCCGAACGGGAAATCCTCTATCGGCTATTATCGGGCGGCCAAGCGGACAGCATCCGCCGGATCGCCAGCGCCGAGGGCCGGTTGCGGCAGGTGAGCCGCGCGATCACCTGGCTGCGCGAGAACTATGCCAAACCGGTCAGCGTGGAGCGGTTGGCGGTGGACGTCGGCATGAGCCCGTCGTCGTTCCACAGTCACTTCAAGGCCGCCACCACCATGAGCCCCTTGCAGTTCCGCACCCGCGTGCGGCTGCAGGAGGCTCGGCGGATGATGGTCGTGGAGGGGATGGACGCGGCCAGCGCCGGGTTCGCGGTGGGCTACGAGAGCCCTTCGCAGTTCAGCCGAGACTACAGTCGCCTCTACGGCGCCCCGCCCCTGAAGGATGTGCTGCGGCTGCGCGCGTCGCCCGAGTACGCGATGGTGGCCTAGGCGAGGTCGGCCGAAGTCCCGGGCGTCAGGCTCCCGCCCCTTCGTACCGCACCACCAGGATGGCGATGTCGTCGGACTGCGGCGTCGCGCCGACGAAGACGCGGACGTCTTGCGCCAGGCCTTCGGCCAGGTGACGGGCGTCGTCCTGGGGCCGGGCGGCGTTGAGCGCGGCTTCGATGCGAGCCGTGGTGTAGAGATCGTCGTCGGCGTTGGCGGCCTCGGACACGCCGTCGGTGAACAGCAGCAGGGCGTCGCCGGGGCTCAGGGCGAAGGTCGAGGTCTGGTAGGGGGCGTCCTCTATGACGCCTAGGGCCATGCCCTTCAGCTTCGGCAAGCGCTCCACCTTGCCGTCCGCCCGGCGGACGAAGGGCGCCTCGTGGCCGCCGTCGGAATATTCGACCACGCCGGTGCGCAGGTCGAGGATGCCGGTGAAGGCGGTGACGAACATCTCCTGGGCGTTGTCGCGCGCCAGCTCGTTGTTGACCCGCGACATCAGATCGCCGGTCGAGGCCGCCGACAGGGCGGTCGCCTTGAAGAGGGTGGTGGTCATGGCCATGAACAGGGCCGCCGGCACGCCCTTGCCCGAAACGTCGCCCACCACGAAGAACAGCCGGTCGCGGTCGAGCAGCGCATAGTCGTAGAGGTCGCCGCCCACGTGCTTGGCCGACTCCAGGAGGGCGAAGACGTCGATGTCGCGGCGTTCCGGGAAGGGCGGGAACACCCGGGGCAGCATGCCCACCTGGATGTCGCGCGCGGCCGACAGCTCGCCCTCGACCCGCTCGCGCGCGGCGGTGGCCTGTTGCATCTCGAGGAGGTAGCGCTGCAGCCGGGCGATCATGGCGGTCATGGCCTCGGCCAGGCTGCCCACCTCGTCGGGCCGCCGCCGGCTGATGGCGTTCATGGCCGCCAGTTCGCGCTCGTCGGGCTGGAAGTTGCGCTGGCCCATGTTGCGCGTGAATTCGGTGAGCCGCATCAGCGGGCCGACGATCCGGTCGACCAGCAGCCAACCGAGCGCCATCGAGAGCGCGAACATGGCCGTGCCGACGGTCACCGACATCTGCAGCGCCTTGATCAGGCGTTGCTGCACCATGGCCAGGTCGACGTCGGCGCCGATGACGTAGGTGCGCTCGTCGACGCCGCGGACGGGCAGGTAGATCGAGCGGAAGCGGCCGAAGCTGTCCTTGTATTCGTCGAACCGAACCTCACCATCCTCGAAGGCCTGGTAGAGCGACTTGGGCGCGGTGTCGTAGAGGGCGAAGAACGGGGTCTGGGCGCGCTTCTCGATCTCGCGCGGGGTGGCGCTGGTGGCGACCGTGCGGATCTCGTCCCCGAACTTCATGTAGGTATAGACGTAGACCAGGTCGGAGCGGGCCGCGAAGCGCGACAGGCGGTATTGCAGCCGATCATACTCGGCCTTCGGGATCGACTCGGGGCCGATGATGCGGGCGTGGTACTCGTCCGGGACGATCTCGTTCACCGCGAGCACGGCCGTGCGCAGCCGGCCGTCGATGCCCTCGACGATCTCGTGGCGGTCGATGTTGTAGAGCACGACCGAATAGGCGGTGGCCGAGATCAGGCTCAGCGCGAACAGCAACAGCAGCAGCTGGGTCTTCAGCCCGAACCGCCGGCGGCGCGCGGCCATTTCTGCGGCGGGCTCGTTCATCGCGCTGGCGGGACCTGTCGGCGAAGGGTTCGGGAAGGCGAAGCTAGTCTATAGAAAATTAGGGCGTGGACGTTAACGCGGTACGAGCGGCGTGACCGCCGCGGGGAAAAACGTGCAGCTCCTGTTGAATCGTCTGTTCCGGGTCGAGCGCGGCGAGTGGCCGAAGCTCCTGCAGTTCGGGCTGTTCGGCCTGCTGCTGCAGACCGGCATGGGCGTTGGCTTCGCGGCCGGGGACGCGGCGTTCCTGAGCCACGTGGGCCCCGACAAGCTGCCGGTGATCTTCCTGCTGACGCCCGCGGTGATGCTCGTCTACACGGCGATCTTCTCGTACCTGCTGGTGCGGTTCTCGATCGACCATGTGGTGGACGTGACGCTGGCGGCGCTGATCGCCGGCGGAGCGATCCTCTGGGGGCTGATCCAGCTGGGCCTGCCCGAGCCGTTCCAGACAGGGCTCTACTACGTCCTCAAGCTGTACCTGGCGATGTGGTACATCGCGCTCTACTCGCTGTTCTGGAACTTCACCGACGCCTACTTCGACATCCAGGACGCCAAGCGGCTGTTTCCGCTGTTCGCCGCGTTCTGCGCGCTGGGCACCACGATCGGGGCGCTGATCGTCAGCCTGTTCGCCGCCGTCATCCCGATGCACGGCTTCCTGCTCGTCTGGGCGGCGGTCGCCCTCGCCACCGCGCCCGTGGCGCTGCTGCTGCGCAGGCGATGGACCCGCATCGCCGACAGCGACACCGACCTCGACGCCGAGGACAAGGGCGTGCTGAGCCAGCTCGGCCAGGTGGGCCGGGCGTTCAAGACCTCGCCTTATGCGGTCACGCTGGTGCTGACCCTGTTCGTCACCCTGCTGATGACCAACTTGGCCGAGTACCAGTACTCGACGGTGCTGCAGAAGGGCCGGAGCGAGGCGGATCTCGCCGCCCTGTTCGGCCAGCTGTATGCGGGCGCCAGCATCTTCAACCTGGTCGTCTGCCTGTTCGTGTTCAACCGGCTGGTGACGCGGGCGGGCGTGCGCAACGTGGCCCTGATCCTGCCGCTGACCTATTTCGCGGTCTTCGCCTATTTCTTCCTGGCGGGCGGCACGCCGGCGGCCCTGGCGGCCTTCTTCGCCTATCACGGCGTGCTGACCTCGATCGAGTACAACAACCAGAACCTGCTGTTCAACGCGACCCCGTCGCAGGTGAAGCGGCCGTTCCGCACGGTGGTCGAGGGCCTGGCCGAACCGCTGGCCAGCCTGCTGGCCGGCGGCTTCCTCCTGCTGGCGGCCAAGAACGCCGACATGCGCGAGCTATCGGGAATCGGCGTGCTGCTGGGCGCGGCCCTGATCGCCGTGGTGATGGCCCTGCGCCACTTCTATCCCGCCGCCATGGAAGCCAACATGCGTCGAGGCTGGCTGAACTTCGGCGACCCCGACCTGCAGGCGCCGAAGTTCGACGAGGCGGCGACGGCCATTCTGCGCGAGACGTCCGGCCAGGCGGACTCCGGGGCGGCGGCCGCGGCCCGGGCGCTGCTGCACGGCAAGGCCGGCAAGGCCGCGCCGCGGGAATCCGCGCTCGAGGCCGAGGCGTCCGAAGCCACCGAGGCCTTCGCCGCGAAGCTCTCGGATCCGTCGCCGTCCGTGCGCAAGGCGGCGCTGCTGTCGCTGGCCAGCCTGGTGGGGCCCGGCGACATCGGCCTGGTGGCGCCGCTGGTGCAGAGCCTGCCCGCGATGGATCGCGCAAGCCGGGCGACGATCCTCACACTGTTGGGCGTCATCGGCGACGTCGAGGCGATCCCGCAGATCCTCGCCGCGGCTGCCCGGCTGAGCCCACGCGAGCTGCGCGCCACTGAGGCCCTGCTGGTCGACCTGGGCGAGGCGGCCATCCCACGGCTGATGCAGGCGCTGACCAGCTACCAGACGCCCTACCGCGCTCGCGCCGTGGCCGCGCGCGCGCTCAGCAGCCTGTCGCACGCCCAGTTCGTGTCGCAGCTGGACCGGTTGGTGCGCGAGGAGCTGGACGAGACCGGCCACAGGCTGGCCGTCGCCGAGCGGTTCGCCGCCGAGCGTGACCGCTCTCCCGCGCTGGAGCTGCTGGCCGAAGCCTATCGCCAGCGAATCGGCGAGTCGGTGGACTTCACCCTGGAACTGCTGGCCCTGGGCGGCCTGCTGCCCGACTTCGACCTGTTGATCGTCTCGTTGCACTCGGCCAACCCGAAGGTGCGCGGCAATGCGGTGGAGACCATCGCCACCGGGGTCGGACATGCCACGTGGCGGCGGCTGGAGCCGCTGATCAACCGCACGGGCGCCACGGTGGCGGCCGGGGGAGACCTTGTCGAACTGCTCCGCGGCGCGGTCGAGGACGGCCAGGGTTTCGAGGCGGCGGCGGCGGCGCAGGCGCTGCGCGACCAACTTCCGCAGGCCGAGCTGGCGGGCGCGCTGCGGCGGGGCCTGAAGCCCGGCCTGGCGCCGATCTTCCGCGATAGCTTCGCCAGCCTGCTGGCCCTGGAGAGCGGCAAGCCGACGGTAGTGGACCTGGTGGCGGCGGTGCGCGCGGCCCCGGACTTCGCCTCCGCCTCCATCGACGCCCAGGTGGCGCTGGCCGAACGGGCGACGACCCAGCCCACGGCTGCCCGGCGCGCCGTGGAACTCGCCGTCGGCGGACGTCCGTTCTGGATCCCCCGCGCCGACGTGGAGGAGGTGGCCGCCCGTTACGCCGACCTGGCGCTGACGATGCTCAAGGCGAAGGACGACCGGTCCTATGCCGTCTGACGGGACACCAATCAAAACCCTGCTGTGGCGGACGTTCACCCCCGCCATCCTGGTGCTGGCCATCGCCCTGGGCGCGCTGGTCTACAATCGCCTGTACGACACCATCCTGGACGGCTTCTCGCGCAAGCTGATCACCACGAGCGCGCTGACCGGGGCCCTGATCGATCCCGCCGACCACGACTTCCTGCTCCGCGCGGCGCAGGTGAAGGCGCCCGCCGAGAACGTCGAGGAGATGGCGCAGTACCGGCGCAACGTCGAGCCGATGCGGCGCATCCGCCGCGAGCTGGGCCTGACCTACCTCTACACCCAGGCGCTCGGCGGGCTGAAGGACGTGATCTACGTCCTGGATTCCACCGAGGGCGACGAGCACTCGCTGATCGGCTCGGAGGACGAGCTGACGGCCGAGACGCGTACCGGCCTGCGGCGCACCACGCGGGACGGCACGATCTATGTCTCGCCGATCGAGTTCCAGGAGCAGTGGGGGCTGCTGAAGACGGCGGCGGCGCCGGTGCGCAGCCGCGAGGGCAAGATCGTCGCCACCGCCGGCGCCGACGTGAACATCTCGGTGATCGAGGTGGCGACCCAGAACGCGCTGTTCGCCAGCGCCCTGATCGGCGTGGCCTCGCTGGCGGCCTCGGCGCTGGTGACGTTCCTGATCGTCCGCTGGGTGGCTCTGCCCATCGAGGGGCTGAAGGCCGATGCGCTGCGCATCGCCGCCGGCGACCGGGCCCCGCCCGCGAAGATGAAAGGTCCGCGCGAGGTCTCGCGGCTGCGTGAGGCGCTGGCCGAGCTGGCGACCCACCTGATCGGCGCCATGCGCCAGGCGTGGGTGGACACGCTGGTGCTCGACGGACAGCGCAACGCGGCCCGGCTGACGGAAGCGCTGCCCGAGGCCGCGCCCGTGCGCCTGGTCGACGGGGTGACCTGGACGCCGCGCGGCGAGGGCCTGGAGGTCCGCCTGGAGCATCGCGCGATGGTGGAACTGGCGCGGCGCTTCGCGGCCGATCCCAAGCTGGCCACGGGCTGGCGGGACCTGGCGATCGCCCGCCATGGCGAGTTCTCGGAGGCGCGCGCATGATCGGGCCGGAGATCGTTCGGCGCCTGTTCGCGCTGCGCGCCATCGGTCCGTTCCAGCGGCTGGAGGACGCCGAACTGCTGCTGATTGCCCGCCACGCCCGGTCGCGGACGTTCGCGCCCGGCAGGCTGGTGATTCCCGCCGGAACGGTGGCCGACGCCCTGTTCGTGGCCGTCGCAGGCGCCGCCCTGGCGGATGGCAAGCCGACGCCTGCGGTGTTCGATGCGCCCGGGCTGCTGTTCGGCCTGGCCACGCCGAGCGATCATTCCGCCGGGCCGGAGGGGTTGGAGGCGCTGGTGATCGCCAAGCCGCACGTCTTCACCATCGCGCGCGAGTGCCCGGAATTCGTCGTCGGCCTGCGCGACCTGGTGGGGGCGGCATGAGCATTCGCCGGACCTTCCTCCTGCTGATCGCGCCGCTGTTCCTGCTGCTGGCCGGGGTGAACGGCGCGCTGCTCTATTGGTGGGAGCGCGCCGAGGCCGAGCGGGGGCTGGCGAGCCAGGCCATCGCCGCCGCCGTGACCACCGCCGCCTTCGCCGACGCGTCCGAAGACCTGGCGGGGGCGTTGGCCGAACCGGGCCGGGCCGCGGCCTTGCGCGACGCGGTTCACCGCGTGGAGGGGCTGAAGGGCCTCTATCTCGTCACGCCCGACGGCGCGACCCGACGGCTCGCCGGCCAGCCATCGACGTTCTGGCCGGGTGTGTTCGAGGCGCCGCGCGCGCCGGTCTCCGCGCCGATCCACTCCGACGCGTCGGGGCTGCGACGGGCGACGGGGTTGGCGCCCGTCAGGGGCGGCGGCTTCGTGATCGCCCAGATCGACGCCGAGCCGCTGTTCGCGCAGGTGGCGGGCCTGCAGCGGCTGGTGGTGGGCCTGGTCATCGCCGCCGGCCTGCTGGGGCTGGTGATGGCGCTGGTGATCTCGCGGATCATCGTGGGCGAGCTGGCGCGCAACAGTGCGACCATCGCCGCCATCCGGGCGGACGTGCCCGCCGAGGACGCCGACGGCTTCGCGATCCGGGAAACCCGCGACCTGGCGTTGGCGGTGCGTCTGATGCGGACCAGCGTCGCGGGCCGCCTGGCGCGGGGCCGTCGCGAACTGGCCCGCCGCGATCGCGCGCGCGACGAGGCGGTGAGCGTCGCGGCCTATCGCGAGACCTCGTTCCCGCCGCTGGCAGCCGACGCCGCCGGGGCGGCGGTGGCCGCGCGGATGCTGGGCGACGCGCCGCCGGGCACCTTCCACGTGCTGTGCGTAGGCGGCGAGCGGGCGGTCCTGGTGCTGGGCATATGCCGGGGCGACAGCCCTTCGGCCGCCCTGGCGCAGGCCCTGGCCGCGCGCGGCTTCCTGGAGCAGAGGCTGCTGGAAGGATCGCCCGCCGACCGCATCGAGCAGGCCCGCAGCGCGTTCGCGCTCGAGCGCGTCGCCTGGTTGGAATGGTCGGCGAGCGCCCCGCCGGCGGCGCAGGCGCTGGCCCTCCTGGAGGGGGATGCGGCCGAACGGGTGCAGGCCTATGTGGCGCGCGCGGCGGGGGTCAGCCCCGAGGCGATGATCGACGATCTCGCCCTACTGCTGGACGCCAACGGCGTGCTGGCGTTCGTGAACTCGACGTCAGGTCAGGCCGGCCAGGGCTGAGTCGACGTCGGCCTCGATGCTGAAGATGCTGGAGAAGCCGGAGATGTCGAACACCTCCCGAACCGACTCCGAGAGCCCGGTGAGGACCAGCTTGTGTCCCTTGGCGCGGGCGGCCTTGGCGCCGATCAGCAGGACGCGCAGACCCGCGGAACTGACGTAGGGCACGTCGGCCAGGCTGAGCACCACCTTGTCGTTGGCCTGCACCCGGGGCGGCAACACGGCCTCCAGCTCACCGGCCGAGCCGGAGTCGAGCCGTCCCGAGGCCGAGAGCACGAGCGCGCCGCCGCGGGTTTCTTCCTTGATCTGCATCGGGGCCTCGGGATCGGCCGCGCGGGCGGCCGTTGAGATAGTTCGCGGGGCGACTAGACTGGCAACCGTGAGTCCCCGCAAGGCCCCGGAGCCCGCGCGATCTATGGAACCCGACTTCGCCCATAGGCTGCCCGCGGGGGGCGGAGGCCTGACGACGCTGCTCGACACCCTGGAGGCGGAACTCGCCGGCCGAGGCGTGCCGATGGCGGCGGTCAGCTCGGTGCTGATCGCGGCCGACGAGGTGATCAGCAACGCCCTCAACCACGGCGGCGCGGCGGCCTCGGTGGAGGTGGCGGGCAAGGTGGCGGACGGCGAGGTGACGGTGCGCATCACCGACAACGGGGTGGCGTTCGATCCGCTGGCGGCCGAGGCGCCGGACACCACGCTGTCGCTGGAGGAGCGGGAGATCGGCGGCCTGGGCGTCCATCTCGTCCGCAAGTTGATGGACCACGTCGCCTATACGCGCCTGGGTAAGTATAACTGTTTGCAGTTTTCCAAGAGCTACGCGGCACCGTCGGATTCCCGACAGACCGCCGACGGGGCATCCTAGGTCGAAATGCCAGCTTCCCACGAATCGCAGGCCCCCGGCGCGCCGGACGAGGCCCTCGAAGTCTGCGACACCGATTCCGAGTACGGATTGGGCGTCCGCACGCTGGTCCCGCGCGGCCGCGGCGAGGTGATCCATCGCTTTACCGGCGTGGTCACGCCCGAGCTTAAGCAGCACACCCTGCAGGTCAGTCCCGGGCTGCACATCTCGGAGACGAAGGTCATCGGCTTCCTGTCGCACAGCTGCGAACCGGACTGCCGGCTCGACATGGCGCGGTCGGAGGTGCTGGCGCTGCGCGACATCCGGGCCGGCGACCTGCTGACGATCGACTACGCCGAGACCGAGGACGTGCTCTTCCGCCAGTTCGCCTGCCACTGCGGCGCCAAGACCTGCCGGCACTGGATCACCGGCCGGCTGGAGGCGCCGAACGCCGAGGGACAGGCCTATCTGGCGAGGCTCGAACGGTGAGCTCCGCCGGTGCGGGGTTCTGGTGGGCCCGCGACGACCTCGGCTTCGAGAACGGCCGGCTCTGCCTGGCGGGCCAGGACTTGGGCGGCCTCGCCGAGACCGTCGAGGGGCCGGTCCACGTTCTGAGCGCGGCGCGCGTGGCGGCCAATCTGTACCGGGTGCGGGAGGCGCTGGCGGCCACCGGCGGGCCCTCGCGGCTCTACTACGCCATGAAGGCGAACCGGTTCGAACCGCTGCTGCGGGCCATCGCCAAGAGCGGCCGCTGCGGCGTGGACATCTGCTCGCCGAACGAGCTGGACCGGGCGCTGGATTGCGGCTTCGCCCCGGCCGACATCAGCTTCACGGGGACGGCGGTGTCGAACCGCGACCTGGACCGGCTGCTGGCCGAACCGGACATCACGATCAACTGCGACTCCATCGGCATGATCCGGCGGATCGGCGAGCGGATGCCTGGTCGGGCCATCGGCATACGCGTGAACCCCGAGCGTGGGACCGGCTACAGCGGGGCGGAGAAACTGACCTACGCCGGCGAGGCGGTGACCAAGTTCGGCGTCTATCGCGAACAGTGGGCGGCCGCGCGCGAGACGGCGCGGGCCCACGGGCTGCGGATCACCGGCCTGCATTTCCACGTGGGCTGCGGCTGGCTGAATCGCGAGCTGGAGGCCTGGGACGCCGCGGTCGAGGCGGGGCTGGCGTTCGCCGACGACCTGCCGGACCTGCGCACGGTCAATGTGGGCGGGGGCCTGGGCCTGCCGCACCGCGAGGGCGACGTGGCGCTCGACCTCGGCCTCTGGGCGGCGGCGCTGCGGCGGCGGTTCGCGGGCCGGGGCGTCACCGTGGCGGCCGAGCCCGGCGACTACATCGTGAAGGACGCGGGCGTCCTGGTGCTGCAGGTCACCGACGTGGAGCGCAAGAAGGACGTGACCTTCGCCAGCGTGGACGGCGGCTTCAACCTGGCGCCCGAGCCGGCCTATTACGATCTCCCGTGCGAGCCGGTGGCCTGCGCGCCCCGCAGCCTGGACCGCGCGACATGGAAGCCCGTGACCATCGCCGGCAACATCAACGAGGCGCTGGACATCTGGGCTCGTGGCAAGCCGATGCCCGAGTTGCGCGAAGGCGACCGGATCGCGTTGCTCAACGCCGGGGGCTACGCCGCCGCCATGAGTTCGAACCACTGCATGCGCGGGGACTTCACCGAGATACTGCTGCCGGCGTGACTCCGCCAAGCCTCCGTTAAGTGAATCACGTGCTCATAGGCGCCTCGGTTTCCGAAGGATACGGCATGACCCTCCGCCCAACGCTCCCTGGCCTCGCCGCGCTCGCAGTCCTGGCGCTCGCGTCGCCGGCCGTGGCCCAGGAGGCCGTCAGCTTCGACGTCAACGTCGGCGTTGCCAGCGACTACGTCTTCCGGGGCGTGAGCCAGACCGACGAGGGCGTGCAGGTGTTCGGCGGCGCCGACGTCTCGGCCGGCGCGTTCTACGCGGGCGTGTGGGGATCGAACGTCGATTTCAACGATTCCACCGATGCCGAATACGACCTCTACGTCGGCTACAAGCCGACGGTGGGACTGGTCTCGCTCGACCTGGGCGTCCTCTACTACGGCTACGTCGATCAGCCGTCGGGCGCGGATCTCGACTACTTCGAGTTCAAGGCCGCCGGCAGCGTGCCGCTGGGCCCGGCGACCCTGGGCGCGGCGGCCTATTATTCGCCGAACTACTACGCTGGCGTCGACCACGCGCTCTACTACGAGGTCAACGGCTCCTACTCGCCCACCACGACGCTCTCGTTCAGCGCCGCCCTGGGCCGCCAGCAGGTGGACGGAGCCGGCGACTACACGACCTGGAATGTCGGCGTGGGCTATGCGCTGAACGATCACCTGAGCGTGGATCTGCGCTATCACGACACGGATAAGCACCGCCTGGGCGACATCTACGGCAGCCGGGCGGTGGTCAGCCTGAAGGCCGCCTTCTAGGGACGCACCCATGACCGACACCCTTGCCCAGATCGTCACCGAGGTGGGCAAGGCGGTGGCCGAGGCGCACCGTGGCGAGGGCAAGGTCGCCGACTACATCCCCGCCCTCGCGCGCGTGGACGCCAACCGCTTCGGCCTGGCGGTGATCACCGTGGACGGCGAGATGGCCGAATACGGCGACGCCTGGATGCCCTTCTCGATCCAGAGCATCTCGAAGGTCTTCACGCTGACCATGGCGCTGCAGCGGATGGGCGACACGCTGTGGGCGCGGGTCGGCCGCGAGCCGTCGGGGTCGCGCTTCAACTCCATCGTCCAGCTGGAGGCCGAGAAGGGGGTGCCGCGGAACCCCTTCATCAACGCCGGGGCGATCGTGGTGACGGACGCCGTGCTGGCCGGCCGGACGCCCGAGGTCGCGGTGGCCGATATCCGCGACGCGATCCGCGGGCTGGCCGACAACGACACCATCGACGTGGACAAGGAGGTGGCCACCTCCGAGGCCGCCACGGGCTTCCGCAACTACAGCCTCGCCAACTTCATGCGTGGCTTCGACAACCTGAACAGCCCCGTCGAGGACGTGCTGCAGACCTATTTCCATCAGTGCTCGCTGCGGATCACCTGCCGCCAGCTGGCGCGGGCGGGCCTCTTCCTGGCCAACGAGGGCAAGGACCCCCCGACCGGCGAGATGGTCGTCAGCCCCGAGCACGCGCGGCGGATCAACGCCATCATGATAACCTGCGGCCACTACGACGCCTCGGGCGAGTTCGCCTTCCAGGTTGGCCTGCCAGGCAAGAGCGGCGTGGGCGGCGGCATCCTGACCATCGTCCCCGACGTGGCGGCCGTCGCGGTGTGGTCGCCCGGCCTCAACGAGGTGGGCAACTCCCAGGTCGGGACGCTGGCCCTGGAGCGGCTGGCCGCACGGATGCGGTGGTCGGTGTTCTAGCTAGCGCCCCGTGAACACGGGCTCGCGCTTCTCCACGAACGCCTTGGCGGCTTCCTTGTGGTCGGCGGTCTGGCCGCAGTGGACGTGGTGGGTGGCCTCCAAGTCGAGGCAGTCGTCCCAGTCGCCGGCCATGGCGCGGTTGAGGTTCTCCTTCATGTAGCGGTAGGCGATGGTCGGGCCGTTCGCCAGGCGCAGGGCGATCTCGCGGGTCCTGGCCTGCAGCTCGTCTAAGTCGCAGACCCAGTTGGTGAGTCCGAGCCGCAGCGCCTCGTCGGCGGTGATCCGGTCGGAGAGGAAGTACATCTCGCGCGCCTTGGCCGAGCCCACGAGCTGGGTGAGGAAATAGGTGCCCCCGTAGTCGCCCGAAAAGCCCACCTTGGCGAAGGCGGTGGTCATGATCGCGCTGGAGGCCATGACGCGCAGGTCGCAGGCGAGCGCTAGCCCCAGGCCCGCGCCGGCTGCGGCGCCTGGCAGGGCGGCGAGGGTCGGCTTGGGCATCTTGAACAACTTGCCCGCCGTGGCGCGCTGGTTGACGCGCTGGCGGTGGATGGCCGCGTCGATGCCTTCGCCCGCGCCGCCGCCTTCGTTGCGGCTGTTCATGCCTTTCACGTCGCCGCCGGCGCAGAAGCCCTTCCCGGCGCCGGTGAGCACGACGACTTTCACCGAGGCGTCGAGCTCGGCCCAGGCCAGGGTCTTGCCAAGCGCGTCGTTCATCTCGCCGGACATGGCGTTGCGCGCCTCGGGGCGGTTCATGGTCAGGGTCAGCACCCCCGCGTCCAGGTTGGCGAGCAGGTCGGTCGTGCCGGTGTCGATGTCGGCCATGGGGCTCCCTCCGTCTGTTGGTTGCGGCGACGATAGGCGCTCGCCGCTTGACCGTCATCCGGCCGGCTTCTCTAGTTCGCGGCAAAAGAACGGAGGAAGACATGCGGCTTCGGCAGATCGCCCTGGTGGGCCAGGACCTGGAGGCGTGCCGCGCCGAGATCGAGGGCGTGCTGGGGCTCGGTCTGGCCTATGCGGATCCGGGGGTGCGCAAATACGGCCTGCACAACGCCGTCTGGCCGGTGGGCGACACGTTCCTCGAGGTGGTTTCGCCCACCCAGGAGGGCACGACCGCAGGCCGCCTGCTGGACAAGCGCCACGGCGACGGCGGCTACATGGTCATTCTCCAGACCGAGGACCTGGAGGGCGCCCGCGCCAGGTTCGCCGAAAAGGGCGTGCGCGTCGCGGACCAGTTCGACGGCGACGGCGTCCACTTTACCCACCTGCACCCCAAGGACGTGGGCGGCGCCATCGTCTCGGTCGACAAGATGGTCCCGACCGGGCGCTGGGAGTGGGGCGGTCCGGACTGGCAGAAGAACGTCCGCACCGAGACCTCTCTGGAAATCGTCGGCGCCGAGGTGCAGGCCGATGACCCGGCCGCCATGGCCAAGCGCTGGGGCGAAGTGCTGGGCCTTGAGGTGCGCGGCGACGGGCTGAGCCTGGGCCTCGACGGGGGCGAGATCCGGTTCGTCCAGGCGTTCGACGGGCGCGGCGACGGGCTGAGGGCCTTCGACGTCAAGGTGCGCAACCCAGCCGCGGTGAAGGCGGCGGCCGAGGCGCGCGGCGCGATCGACGCCCACGGCTACGTGGTCCTGTGCGGCACGCAGGTGCGGCTGGTGCAGGGTTAGATGGCCAGGCGGCGGCGCCTGATCGCTTCCCCTTGGGACTCGAATGTGTAGAGTTCTAAGTAAATGAGGGAGGCGACGGTATGGAAGGCCTGAAGGCCCGGCCGCTCTGCGTGGTGGATATCCGGCTCGACGACGATGCGCCCTTGCCGCTGGGCAAGTCGCCGTGGCGCAACCGGCGGGTCAGCTACATCGCCGGCGGGACCCTCGAGGGCGAGCGGCTGCGCGGCGAGGTGATGGCCGGTGGCGGCGACTGGTCCGAGCTGGGCCAGGGCGCGGACGGTGCGGCCCTGACCCTGGTGGACGTACGCTCGCTCTGGAAGACCCACGATGGCGCGATCATCGACGTGCGCTACGGAGGCCGCCTGGTGATCCCGCAGGCGGTGCTGGGCGACTTCCGCGATCCCGCCAAGGTCGAGGGGCTTTCCGACGACGCCTACTACTTCCGCATCCAGCCGATCTTCGAGACGGCCGACGCGCGCTACGACTGGCTGAACGCGCTGGTGGCCGTGGGCTATGGCAAGCGCACCGCCAAGGGCGTCCGCTACCGGATCTTCGGCCTTGAGTAGCGGGTCGCGCGCCCCTCAGTCGAATGGGGGCGGGGGTTACGCCTGGTACGTCGTCGCGGTCCTGCTGCTGGCCTACACGCTGTCGTTCATCGACCGGATGATCCTGAGCCTGCTGGTCGGTCCGATTCGCGCCGACCTGGGGATCAGCGACACGCAAATGAGCCTCCTGATGGGGTTCGCCTTCGCGATCTTCTACAGCGTGCTGGGCATCCCCCTCGGCTGGCTGGCCGACCGGGGCAGCCGGCGGGGCCTGATCGTGGCGGGCGTCGCGGCCTGGAGCGTGATGACCGCCGTCTGTGGCCTCGCGAAGGGCTATGTGGGCCTGTTCCTGGCGCGGATCGGGGTGGGCGTGGGAGAGGCGACGCTGTCGCCGGCCGCCTATTCCATGCTGGGCGACTATTTCCCGCGCGAGAAGCTGGGCCGGGCCATGGCGGTCTATTCCATCGGCGTGCCACTCGGCTCAGGCATCGCGCTGGTGGCCGGCGCGCTGGTGGTGAGGTTCGTGACCGAGGGCGGGGCGCTGTCGGTCCCGCTGCTGGGCCCGATGGCGCCTTGGCGGCTGACGTTCGTGGTCATCGGCCTGCCGGGCCTGCTGGTGGCGACCCTGATCGCGCTGACGGTCCGCGAGCCGGCGCGAACCGGCGTGAAGGCCGGCCTGGAGAAGGGCGAGTTCACCGCCTTCCTCCGGGCCCATCCGGGCGCCGTGGCCGGGCACTTCGGCGCCATGTCGATGATCACCCTGGTGATGTACGGCGCCATGGCCTGGATCCCCCAGTTCCTGCACAGGACCTACGCCATGCCCGTAGCCGAGGCCGGCCTGTGGTTCGGCGCGGCCACGGCGCTCTGCGGGGCTGCGGGTCTTCTGCTCGGAGGCTGGCTGGCGGACCGGATGTATCGCCAGGGCCGCAAGGACGCGCACCTGCGGGTCATCCGGTTGAATGCGCTCCTGCTCCTGCCGCTGCTGGTGGGCATGGCGCTGGCGCCGAGCGCCGGGATCGCGCTGGCGTTGATGGTCCTCATGATGCTGATCGGCACGATCCACGGCGGCGTGGCCGGCGCGGCGCTGCAGATGATCACGCCCAACCGCCTGCGGGCGCGGATGGTGGCGCTGTACTTCCTGGTGGCGAACCTCATCGGCCTGGGCTGTGGCCCCACCGCCATGGCGCTGGTCACCGATCGCGTGTTCGGCGACGACGCGGCCCTGCGCTACGCGATCGCCCTGATCACGGCCATCGCGATGCCGGTCTCGGCGCTGGCGGCGACGTTGGGGATGAAGCCCTTCGCGCGCGCCGCGGAGGCTGCGGAAGCGGCCGTCACATAAATCCTTAGCATACTATCTAATTTGCTGTAGCGTCCTTCCTAAGCGCCCCGCCCAGAGACGGGGCACATGAAGGGGAGGTTCGCGATGTCGAAGTCGCTGGCGCATGGCGTCTCGTGGTTGGCGTTTGGCGTGGCCGTGCTCGGAGCCGGGCAGGCGGCGGCGCAGGCGAAGGAGGCCGAGGTCTCCGAACTGGTGGTCACGGCCCAGCGGGTCGAGGAGAACATCCAGCAGGTGCCCATCGCGGTCAGCGCCTATTCGGCCGCCGCGCTGGAACGCCAGTCGATCGAGACCATCCAGGACATCGCGATTCGCACGCCGGGCTTCAGCGCCGGCGCGGTCGACCCGATCCAGTCCAACTTCGCCATCCGCGGCATCGGCTCGGCGTTCGGGATCAGCCAGAACGCCGGCGGCGACGCCTCGGTCGTTGTGTTCGTCGACGGCGTCTACGCCGGTCGAGGCGGCACGCCCGACATCGACGCCCTGAACCTAGAGCGGGTGGAGGTGCTGCGCGGTCCGCAGGGCACGCTGTTCGGTAAGAACACCGTGGGCGGCCTGATCCAGTACGTGAGCAAGAAGCCCTCGGCGACGCCCTCGTTCCGGATCGAAGGCCAGTACGGAAACTACGATCGCCGGCAGCTGAACGCCCGGGGCAACATCCCTATCAGCGACAAGCTGTTCGTCTCGCTGGGCGGCTCGATCAAGAAGCGCGACGGCTACGAGTTCAACGAGACGACCGGCAACGACGTCAACAACCAGGACCTGAAGACCGCGACGCTCGCGGTCCGTTTCCTGCCCAGCGACGACCTGGACATCGTCCTGGCGGCCGACTTCACCGACCAGGACCAGGCCGGCAATCCGCGCCACAACAACTGCGACCGGACGTTCGACAATGGCATCCACTGCGCCGGGATCAATCCCGACCCGCGGGTGGTGAACGCCTTCACTGACGGCTATCTGCGCCGCTGGCTGCGCACCTATCGCGGTGAGGTGAACTGGACGACGGCGTTCGGCACGGTGACCTCGATCACCGCTCTGCGCGACGTGACCCTGAACTTCCGCACGCCGTTCTTCTCCAACCCGGTGCGGCCGCCGGCCCAGATCGAGTCGACCGAGACCGACCACGAGAACAATAGCCAGTTCAGCCAGGAGCTGCGGCTGTCGTTCGACGCCATGGACAGCCGCCTGAAGGGCCAGGTCGGCGCCTACTACCTGCACGAGGACAACCAGCGGATCGAGGACCTGCAGCAGGACTTCCCCGCGCCGGCGCAGACGGGGATCGCCACCTATCCGCAGGAGGTCACCGGCAAGAGCTACGCCCTGTTCGGCCAGCTCAGCTATGCGATCACCGACCAGCTCACCGCCACGGCCGGCCTGCGCCAGACGTGGGAGAAGAAGAGTGGCCACTTCATCGGCCGCAAGGTGTCGGGTCCCGGCCTCCCGCCGCCGCTGGCCGCCAACTACGACGTGCGGGCCTCCAAGAAGTGGAACGCGCTGACGCCGCGCTTCGCCCTCGATTACCAGATGACGCCTGACGTCCTGGTCTATGCCTCGGCCACGCGCGGCTTCAAGAGCGGAGGCTTCCAGGGCTTGGCCGGCTCGGCGCTCAGCCAGGCGACGCCCTACGACCCCGAGTACGCCTGGAGCTACGAGGGCGGGATGAAGACCCAGTTCTGGGAGCGCAAGGCGCTGTTCAACGCCTCGATCTTCCAGACCAACTACAAGGACCTGCAGGTCTCGCAACTGGTGCCGCTGTGCTGCGTGGTGGTGGGCAACGCCGCCACCGCCAAGATCAAGGGCGCCGAGTTCGAGATGGTGCTGCGGCCGGTGGCCGGGCTGCAGATCGACGGCAGCTACGCGCGCCTGCAGGCCGAGTTCACCAGCTTCGCCAACGGGGCCACCGCCAACTTCACCGGCAACGACCTGCCGCGCTCACCGAAGGACAAGGTGCACCTGGGCGCCCAGTACAGCGTCGACGTCCAGGGCTGGGAGGTGCTGGGGCGGGTGGACTACACCAACCAGTCGCACATGTACTTCGAGGCCTCGAACATCCCGACCCAGAAGCAGGAAGGCTATATCAACGTCGACGCCCGCCTGGGCGTGACCTCGCCCGACAAGCGCTGGGAAGTGGCGGTGTGGGGCAAGAACCTGACCGACGAACTGGTGGCCACCTACGTCACGGCCTTCGCACCCTATCGCCAGGTGCTGGTGCCCTACGCGCCGCCGAAGACCTACGGCGTGACGCTGGTCTGGAAGATGTAGAGCGACCTACCGCCGGCCGAACCGGACCGTCATCTCGACGGCGATCCGGTCGCCGGCGGTGACGCCGGCCTTGCGGCGCACCGCGTCCTTCAGGGGCAGGAGATAGCTCCCGTCGCGCGGGAAGAGCGAGGTGGTGAAGGTGGTCTCGCCGATCGTCGCCTCGACCGGGATCACGCCCCAGCCATAGCTGGCCGCGCGCGCGACGCGACGGATCTCGTCGGCGTCGTCCGGCGGCACGGGCGCGAAGAAGTAGGGCGACGGGCCGCGCCAGGTGACGACCTGGGCCTCGAAGGCAAGCTCCAGCAGCAGGTCGGCGTCGGCGGACATGCCGGCGATCCTGCCGGATCGCCGGGCCGCCCGCCAGCCGCGCCTAACGCGCGCGGTTGGGGCTGAGGAAGTCCGAGGCGTTGAAGCCTTCGGGTGCGGCGACCTCGACGATGGGGTCCTCGCGGTTGTCGTACTCCATGCGCAGGGCCCGCGTGATCACCGCATGCATGGCGTAGAGGGTGGTGATGTAGGTGAACTCGAAGATCTCCTCGTCGCCCCAGAAGGTGCGGAGCTTCTCGAACACCTCGAGCGGTGTGCGGCCGTCCCCGGCCGTCAGGCAGTCGGCGTAGGCCAGCACGGCGCGTTCCTGGTCGTTGTAGACGTCGGAAACCTGCCAGTGCGGGATGGCGGCGATCTTCTCGTCGGCGACGCCGAGGCCGCGCAGCGACTTGCAGTGCTGGGAGAAGACGAACTGGCTCCCCTTCACCCAGCCAGCGCGGGTCTGGCCCAGCTCGCGCAGCACCGGGTCGAGCTTGCGGTCGGGGTGGCGGTAGACCGCGAAGCCGTCGACGGCGTGCTTGAAGATGTCGGGGGCGATGGCGAAGACCGTCCACCAGTCACCGGGCGTGCCAGTGGCGGTGCCGGGGCTGGCGACCGGATCGCGGTCGGGGCCGAACAGGCGGTCGTAGTAGGCCCTCACGACGTCCGAGGTGACCTCGGCGCGGGGAATCTGCTTCAGGACGGGCATTCGGGGCTCCTCAGGCGAACTTGCGGAATTCAGCGACGCGGGCGCTGTCGAAATACTCGTCCAGCCGGGTGATCTTGCCATCCTTCACCGCGCAGACGATGCAGGCGGGCAGGTGCACGCGCACCCCGTCGTGCGAGCGGGTGCCGCGCAGGACGTGCTGCTGCACGAAGCCGCCCGGGAAGACCTCGACGCGGCGATCGTCGTACACGCGGTCGAGGACGCGGGTGACCATGCCGGCCAGGGTCTTCCTGTTGTCGTCCGGGCCCTGGATCTGCTCGTCGGTGTTGTGCCAGATCTCGGCGTCGGGGGCGTAGCAGGCCACGAGGCCGTCGATGTCGCCGGCCTCCACGCAGTCGAAGAAGCGCTTGGCGAGCGCGCGCATATCGGCGTCGGACATGGTGTCTCCTCTTAAGCCTGGGGCGCGGCGTACGGCCGGCCCTGCATGTCGTGCTGGAAAAGCTGTGCCCACTGCTCGGGCGTGACGGCGGCCTTGGTGGCGCCCTGCTTGAGCTGGAAGTTCTCGGGCGGCACGTGGGCGCCTTCCTGGACCGCGGGCCGCTCGCCTACCCTGGCGAACCAGGCGGAGAGGGCCGGCCACTCGGCGATGTCGATGTCGATGGCCCGCGCGGCGCGCACCCACGACCAGCAGGCGATGTCGGCGATCGAATATTCGTCGCCGGCCAGGTAGGGGGCCTCGGCCAGCCGGGCGTCCATCACCGAGAGCAGGCGCCTGGCCTCGGTCATGTAGCGGTTGACCGCGTACTCGTGGGTGTCCGGGGCATAGCGGACGAAGTGGTGCGCCTGGCCGTGATAGGGGCCCAGTCCCGACATCTGCCACATGAGCCATTGGTGGGCGCGGTAACGGGCGCGCGGCTGGACGGGGAGGAACCTGCCGGTCTTCTCGGCCAGGTAGATGAGGATCGCGCCGCTCTCGAACATCGCATAGGGCGCGCCGCCGCCGATCGGGTCGTGATCGACGATGGCCGGGGCCTTGCCGTTCGGGCTGATGGCGCGGAACTCGGGCGTCCGCAGGTCGCCCGCCAGCAGGTTGTGGCGGATGATCCGGTGCTCGAGGCCGGTCTCAAGCAGCATGATCGACAGCTTGTGGCCGTTGGGCGTGGGAACGAAATGCAGGTCGATCATGCCTTCACCGCCACGTTCATGCGCTTGGCGCCATTGGCCGCGATCAGGCCGGCGATGTCGTCACCCTGATAGTCCGGGTCGGCCGATGGGCCGAAGGCGGCCAGGATCTCGGCGAAGCCCGCCTCGGTCATGGCCTTCCACTCGGGGTGGGTGAAGATGAAGAACTCGCCGGCCTCGATGGCGCGGGCGACGCGCTCGCCGATCCTGGCGGGCGACATCCCGCCGGCGAGGACATTGCCCATGTTCTGCGCGGTCTGGGCGGCGGCGCCCTGTTCGCCGGCGCCCGGGCGCAGCTTGGCGGTGGTCGCGACGATGTTGGTGGCCGACATTCCGGGGCAAAGGACGGAGATGCCGACGTCGGTGTCCACCAGCTCGTTGCGCAGGGCCATGGCGATGCCCAGGGTGGCGAACTTCGACGAGATGTAGGCGACCGAGATCGGCGGCGGCACGATGGCCACCATCGAGGCGGTGACCGCCAGGTGCGCCGGCTCGCCCGCGGCCTTCATCGCGCCCAGGAACGTGCGGCAGGCATAGAGGTGCGCATGGGCGTTGACCGCGTAGGCCCAGCGCCAGACGTCGGTGTCGTAGGTCTCGAACTTGCCGGAGCCACCGCCCACACCGGCGTTGGAGAACAGGATCCGGACGTCGCCGAACTTCGCGGCCTCTTCGCCGGCGCGAGCCCAGTCGGCCTCCTCGGCGACGTTGAGCTGCAGGCCGATGGCGTCGGCGCCCTCGGACCGGAGTTCGGCGGCGGCGGCCTCGGCGCGGGCGCCTTCGATGTCGGCGAGGATCGGCCGGGCGCCGCGTTTCGCGAGGGCGCGCGCGGTCTCCAGCCCAATGCCGCTGGCGCCCCCGGTGACGAAGGCGGTCTTGTCCTGCAGGTCCTTCATCCGGCGGCCTCCTTGAGAACGGCTTCGGCGTCGCGGCCCACGGCGCCGGCGACGCCGAGGTAGGCGAGGGCGGACAGCACAGCCACGGGGGTGGCGCACAGCAGGGCCGTGCGCAGCGGCGTTTCCGCGCCCGACGCCGACAGCGCGTCGCTGACCATGCCGATGACGAGCGGCCCGCCGCCCAGGCCCACGATGTTGAAGGCCAGCAGCACCAGGGCCGTCGCCGTGGCGCGTGCGTTGACCGGCATCAGGTTCTGCACCAGCGCCAGCACCGGCGCGGTGAACATGGTGCAGGCGACCATGGGGACCAGCATCAGCAGCAGCGAGGTCTGCCAGGACGAGGCCATGATCGCGAGGGCGAGGGTCGGGGCGGTGACCAGGACCGCCAGGCCCGGGACGTAGGCGAAGGCCCGCAGGTCGCGCTTGCCCAGCCAGTTCACCAAGGCGCCGCCGCCCCAGATGCCCAGGCCCATGCAGAGCCCGGCGGCGGGGCCGAACCACTTGGCCACTTCGCCCAGCGGCATCTGCTGCACGCGCATCAGATAGGCGGGGATCCAGTTGAGCATGCCGTAGCTGACGAAGGCCGACAGACCGCTGGCCAGCAGCAGGAGGCGCAGGCTGGGGCGCGAGAGGAAGAGCGCGAGCGTCGGGCCGAGCTTGGCCGGCGCGTGGGGCCGGGTCGGCGTTGGATCTAGGGCGCCGCGCGCCGGCTCCCTCACGAAGAGGGCCAGCAGCAGGGCGGCGACCACGCCGATCCCCGCCACCATCACGAAGGCGCCGCGCCAGCCGAACTGCTCGGCCGCCCATCCGCCGAGGCTGGCGCCGATGAAGACGCCGAGCGGGCCGTTGCACGTGAACAGGCCGATCACCGCGGGACGCTGCGACGGCGGGTAATAGTCGGCCAGGATCGACAGCGAAGGCGCGGTGCCGCCCGCCTCCCCCACGCCCACTCCGAAGCGGGCGAGGGCGAGCTGCCAGAACGACCCCGCCAAGGCGCAGGCCCCGGTGAACCCGCTCCACACCAGGCAGGCGGCGGCCACCAGGCGCACCCGGTGGATCCGGTCGGCCAGCATGGCGGCCGGCACCCCCATGACGGCGTAGAACAGGGCGAAGGACAGGCCGGTCAGCAGGCCGAGCTGGGTGTCGCTGAGGTGGAGCTCCTGGCGGATCGGCTCGGCCAGGACGGAGAGGATCTGGCGATCGACGAAGTTCACCGTGCCGACCGCCGTCAGCAGCAGGAGGGCCAGCGTCCGACCGTGCCGCGGCGCGGCGGCGGGCGGGCTCATGGCGGCGGTGGCGGCCTGGTCCATTTCACTCCCAACGGCGTCGTGTCGCGCCTTGCGGGCCACCCTATGGCGGGGTCCCCTAGTGTCAATCAAGTTTACGGTCTGGTTCGCGGCGCGCTAGGCTGGCGGCAATCAGAATAAGGGAGCCGGACGCCGTGAATATCGAGGGCAAGACGTGTGTGGTGACGGGCGCGGCGGCGGGCATAGGCCGCGCGGCCGCCCTGGCGTTCGCGGCCAAGCGTGCGAACGTGATCCACATCGCGGACGTGGACGAGCCGGGCATGGCTGAGACGGTGCGGCTGATCGACGAATTGGGCCTGCAGACCCGCGCCCGGACCTGGATCGTGGACCTCGCCGACCTGAAGGCCGTGCAGGCCTGGATGGACGCCCTGGCCGAAGAGGGCGGCTATGACGTGCTCTACAACAACGCCGGCGTCGTCCTGGGCTCGCCGCAGTTTCCCGACGCGCCGGTCGAGCGGCTGCAGTGGATCATCGACGTCAACCTGACGTCCGTGGTCGCCGCGACCCAGATCGCAGCCAACGCCATGCGCGCGCGGGGCGGCGGGGTGATCGTCAACACCGTCTCGACGGTGGCGCTGGGCAAGGGGTTCTCGGACGTGATGTACGCCACCACCAAGGCCGGCGTGATGATGTTCACCCGCAGCTGCGCCAGCCTGAAGGAGAGCTGGAACGTGCGGGTCTGCGGCGTGCTGCCGGGGCTGACCAAGACGCCGATCCTGAAGAAGACCGGGGCCGACGGCGACTATGCGCCGTGGATGGCGCCGATCCTGGCCAACAACGCCATGTGCATGCCCGAGGATATCGCCGCGGCGGTGATCGACCTGGTCGAGGACGACAGCCTGCCGGGGGGCGACTGGGTGGCCGTGCGCCACATCGACGGCAAGATCGAACGCCAGTGGGGGCATGACGAAGGCGGCTAGGCCTCGCTGCTCTTGAGCATGTTCTCGCCGAACAGGTTGGACCACTGCTCGTCGGTGAGAGTTGGGCGCAGGCTCGAGAGGTTCGGCGCGTTCTTGACCTCGGTGCCGCGCTGCACGGCGGGCCGGTCGCCGACGGCGCCGAACCAGCGGCAGATGTTGGCGTAGGGGGCGAGGTCGAGGGCGATCGCGCGCGTGGCGCGCACCCACGGCCAGGCGGCCATGTCGGCCACCGAATATTCGCCGGCGAGATACTCTGCCTCGCCCAGGCGACGATCGAGCACGGCCAGTAGGCGCTTGGCCTCGTTGGTGTAGCGCGCGACGCCGTAGTCTTGCCCCTCGGGCGCGTAGCGGATGAAGTGGTGGGCCTGGCCGTGCGAAGGGCCCAGGCCCGACATCTGCCACATCAGCCACTGCAGGCAGAGCGAGCGGCCGAGGGGATCGGCGGGCACGAAGGCGCCGCCGGCCTTCTCGGACAGGTAGAGCAGGATCGCGCCGGACTCCATGACCGCGAAGGGTGCGCCGCCGCCGATGGGATCATGGTCCAGGATCGCCGGCAGGCGGTGGTTGGGATTCACCCGCCGGTACTCGGGCTTCAGGTGGTCGCCGGCCAGCATGTCGTAGGGGATGAGACGGTGGGGGAGGCCGGTCTCCTCCAGCATGATGCTGACCTTGTGACCGTTGGGCGTCGGCACAAAGTGGACGTCGATCATGCGGCGCTCCCAAATCTGGCGCGGGCCGCGGCGAACGCGGCGTCGAAGGCTGGGCGGCCGCCCTGGTGGCCGGCGAGGCGGAACGTGCAGGCGCAGATCTTCCAGGCGTCGGCGCGGCGGCGGAAGCGGTGGACATAGGTCCCGCAGGCGAAGCCTTGCAGGTCGCCGATGAAGTGGGCGGCGTCGACATAGGAGACCACGACGGCCTCGTCGCCATCGAGCTCCACCCGAAAATTGGAGACCTTGTGCTGGGTGGCGTCGAACGCACCCAACACCTTGCAGCGGTCGACCCAGGCCTGGGCGGGCATCACGGACTGGATCGAGCCCAGGGAGCTGTAGTCGACCTCGATCTCGTCTTCGAAAAGGTCGCGGAAGCCCGACCAGTCGTGGGCGTCCAGGGCCATGGCGTAGGCCGTGACCACGTCGGTCAGCAGGAGGCGGACGGCGAGCGCTTCAGAACTCACGCTCGCCGTCCCTCCTCGGACTAGAACTTCAGGCCGGCCTCGACCGCGATGCTGCGGGTCTCCTCGAGATAGAGGATCGCGCGCGGCGCCGCGGTGATCGGGGCAGGCAGGTTGAAGGCGCTGCCGGTGGTCAGCTCGTCGGTCAGGTTCTTGCCGACCACGGCCACGTGCCAGCGCTCGTCGCTCGGGCCGTACTGCACCCGGGCGTCCAGCTTGGCGTAGCCCTTCTGGCGGCCGAACAGCGGGCTCTCGTTGTCGCTGTCGAAGTACTTGGAACGGCCGTGCACGGCGACGGTGGTGTCGAGCGCCATGTCGTTGCCGAACTCGTAGCGGTAGTGCCCCTGGGCCGAGAAGCTGAACTTCGAGGTGTAGGGGAGCGGCGCGCCCTTGATGTTGTTGGCCGCGATACTGGCTGGGACGGCCGGGTTGCAGGCGCTGATCGGCTGGGTGGCCAGGCAGGCGGCGCCCGGATAGTCGTCGTACTTGGCGTCCTGGTAGGCGGCGGCCAGGGTGAAATCGAGGCCCTTGGCCGGATAGAATGCCGCCGAGCCTTCGATGCCGGTCGAGCTGGCGTTGGCCGCGTTGCCGGTCTGGTAGGCCGAGATCGTCGGGTTGTAGACCGAGACCTGCAGGTCCTTGAACTTGGTCTTGTAGACCGAGACGTTCAGGATCGCGCGGCCGTCGAGGAGCGTCGATTTCACGCCCGCCTCGAAGTTCTCGGACTTCTCGGGCTTGTAGGCGAACGTGGCGTTGGTCGTGCCGTAGGTGTTGGACACGAAGCCGCCGGACTTCGAGCCTCGGCCGTAGGTCGCGTAGGCCATGATCTGCGGCGTGAAGTCGTACTGAACGGTGATCGAGGGATCCCAGTTGTCCTCGCCGTTGATCTCGCCGTTGGCCACGGTGTTGACCGGACGCAGCGCGAACGGGCCGTACAGCAGCCGGCCGAAGAAGTGGCCGCGCTTGTCAGTCGAGGTATAGCGCAGGCTGCCGATCACGCGCAGCTCGTCGGTCGCGTGGAACGTGCCTTGACCGAACGCCGACCAGGTCTGGCTCCGCTGGCGGAACTCGGTGTTGAGCAGGCCAAAGTAGTTCAGCGAGGCGATGTTGAACCCGCCGAGCTGGGTGAGCTGATAGAGCGCCGTGTCGTAGTAGGCGCCGATCACATATTCGAACCGCTGGCCGGTGGGGGAGAGCAGGCGGACTTCCTGCGACCACTGCCGGAAGTGCTCAGGGTAGCTGTTGTAGACGCTGTTCGGCGTGAAGGCGCCGTTCCCGCCCGGGATCGACTGGTCGAAGCCGTTGATGATGTTCGAGCGGAAGAAGGAGTAGCCGGTCACCGACGTCAGGGTGAAGTCGCCGATCGACAGGTTGCCGGTGCCCGAGACCAGCCAGGACGTGGCCTTGGTGCCTTCCGGACCGAGCGCCGACTGCGCGAGGTAGCGGGTCTTGTGCGGCTGTTGGCTCGTGGTGAGCGGGCTGGAGACCGTCAGGCCGCCCTTCACCTCGCGGTCGCTGTACTCGGTCTTCAGCGTGTAGTTGAAGGCGTCACTGGGCCGGAACTGCAGGGTCAGGCGGGCCAGGGCCATCTTGTTGCCCGGGTCGTCGTGGCCGGTCGCGCGGTTCTTGATGTAGCCGTCCTGGTCCAGCAACTTGACCGCCAAGCGGGCGCCGACCGTGTCGCTGATGGGCCCCGATATGTAGCCGGACACTTCCGGGCCCTCGAGGTCGAAGTTGTAGAGCGCGGTGACGCCGCCCTCGAACGACGAGGTCGGCCCGGCCGAGACGATGCTCACGGCGCCGGCGGGCGTGTTCTTGCCGAAGAGGGCGCCCTGCGGTCCGCGCAGCACTTCCACGCGGGCCAGGTCGAAGAACGGCGCCTGGGCCTGGCGGTTACGGCCGGCGTAGACGCCGTCCATGTAGAGCGAGACCGCCTGGTCGAACGAGAAGTTGGCCGGCGGCGAACCGAAGCCGCGGATGTAGATGGTGTCGTTGCCGGCTGTGGTCTCGACCGAGACGTTCGGCGTGAACTTGACCATCTGCTTGAAGTCGTTGGTGGCGAAGTCCGACAGCTTCTCGCCGGACACGACCTCCATCGAGATCGGCACGTCCTGAAGCTTCTGCTCGCGCTTCTGGGCGGTGACGACCACCTCGCCCAGGGTGGACGGAGCCTCGTCGGCCGCCTCGGCGGCAAGGGCGGAGCCTGCGCTCAGGCTCACGAGCATCGTGGTGGACAGTAGCAGCCGGGCGATCATCGCCGTCTCCCCCTCTTGATCGGATATCTGCGTTCTGTTGATCGAACGTTGGTTGGAGTATCTGCGCTCACGCGCGTCGAGTGTCAATTTACTTGACGGTTATCCGCCGCCTGAACTTGCACTTCTAGGCTGGATGGCGTTGCCCGCATGCTCGCCCGGTGGTGGAGGCTCCGAGCGCATCATCGCCTCCACCAGCCGCCGTCCGCGCAGGGCATGGACGTCGGCGCGCAACGGGATCTCGTCGAACTCGCCCGCCTCGCCGAGCAGGCGCTCGATCTCGCCGATCGCCTCGACATCCTCCGTGAAGATCTTCAGCGCCGAGGCGGTGTCGGGCGGATGCTTGCGGCTGAGCTCGAACGTGGCGGGATCGACGGCGCTGGACGCGAAGTAGTGGCAGCGGTTGAGCGTGGCGGGCGTCACCGCATGGAAGATGCGAATGTCCAGCATGGGCTTGGTGGTCGCCGGGTCGGAGCCGGCGGGGAAATAGCGGTCGTGGCCGAAGTGGAAGCCGGGCGCCACGAAGGTCAGCATGATCTCGCGGTCGACGGCCCCCTCGATCCCGCGGCTCCTGCGCACCCAGTCGGTGACGGCGGCGTTGGGAATCCAGCGGACGCTGCGCACCCAGCCGTCGCCCTCCTCGGAGCGCTCCTCGGTTCCGGCCACGTCGCCACCGCCGATGGTGTCGGCGTGCAGGACGGTGAGGTGGGTCAGGTCCAGCAGGTTGTCGTTGAGCAGTTGGTATCGGCCGTCGACCTGCCAGTAGAGCGGCGGGCGCTTGATCCAGTTGGGGTCAGTCAGGCCGAGAGCCTGATGGTCCGGCAGCAGGGCGGGGTCGGCCAGTTCCGGGTCGCCGGGCCAGATCCACATCCAGTCCCACAGCTCGACCAGCGGATAGGCCTTCACGCGCGCCTTGGGCGGCACGATCGCCTGGCTGGGAATGTGCGAGCAGCGGCCATCGGTCTCGAAGCGCAGGCCATGGTAGCCGCAGACGATGGCGTCGCCGTCCACACGGCTCTTGCCCAACGGATAGCCCCGGTGCGGACAGCGGCCGGCCAGGGCCACGGCGTCGCCGCTTTCCGTCCGGTAGAAGACCACGGGTTCACTGAGGACGAAGCGCTCAAGCGGCGCGCGGCCGACCTCCGCGGAGCGGGCCGCGACGTACCAGCGGTTGCGCGGGGCATAGAGACCGGCAGCGAAGGGATACATCCGCGCCTTCCTCATTGGCGTTGGACGCATAATTAGATTGCTAAGTGTTTCTGTCAATCGACTCCCGTGCGGTGGTTTCCGCTACGGGAGCCGACGGAAAGAGGGTCTTACTTCGTGGTCTCGAGCGCGCGCTCGTCGTTCTCGGCCAGCAGCGTCTCGGCCTTCAGGACGACCGGCCGCGACTTCTTGCCTTCGGCGTCGACGGCTTCGTGGGCGACGTCCTTCTCGGTGAAGCCCTTGTGGGTCCAGGAGGCGAACTCGAGCATCACGCCGTCGGGATCCCAGAAGTAGACTGAGCGGACGAACACGTCGTCGTGCAGCTCGGACGCCACCTGGGTCTCGGAGTTGTCGTGGTTGAGCACCTTGCCCAGCTTCACGCCCTTGGCTTTCAGTTTCTCGACGTACTCGTCGAACTTCTCGGCCGGCACATTGAGGGCGATATGGTTCATCGAGCCGTGCGCCGAGCGGATGTCGCCGCCACCGGGCAAGTCGGCCGGCGCCGAGATGCCGGGCACGGCCTCAGGCGCGTTCGGGAACCAGAAGAACGCCAGCGAGTCGCCGTTGCCGATGTCGAAGAAGAAGTGCTGGCCCCGGCCGCCCGGCAGGTCCAGCGTCTTGACCAGCGGCATGCCCAGCACATCGCGGTAGAATTCCACGGTCTTGGCCATGTCCTTGCAGACCAGGGCCAGGTGGTTGACGCCGCGGATATCGAACTCGCGGTTGATCGGCTGAGCCATAACGTCCTCCTGCCGGGCCCGAGGCCCGATCATCGTTGCCTATAATAAACGCCGGGCGGCGCGCGACGTCAATTTAATTGACACTCCTTCGCGCGGTCTGGACCGCCGTCACTTAGAGTTCTAACTATCCCGACCGTGCCATCGGAAACCGACATCGTCGAGGCCCTGCAGCGCGGGGGATTCCTGCCGCCGGACGCCCAGCCGCGCCTCGAGTCGTTGACGGGCGGCGTCTCCAGCGACGTGTTCCGCATGGACCTGCCGACAGGCCCGGTCTGCGTGAAGCAGGCGCTGGCGAAGCTGCGGGTGGCCGCCGATTGGCGCGCGCCGGTGGAGCGTTCGCACTACGAGGTGGAGTGGCTGAAGACCGCGAAGCCGTTCGCGGGCGACGCGGTGCCGAACGTCCTGTTCGAGGACGAGGCGGCGAGCCTGTTCGTCATGAGCTTCTACGACCCTGCGACGCACAGCGTCTGGAAATCCGACCTGGCGGCAGGGATCGTCGATACCGCCTTCGCCGGGCAAGTGGGGCGGATGCTGGTGGCGATCCACGCCGGAGCGGCCGGGTCGTCGGAGATCGAGGCGAAATTCCAGACCACGGCGCTGTTCGAGGACTTACGTCTGGCGCCGTTCCTGCGGCGCTGCGCCGAGGTTCATGCCGACCTGGCCTGGCGGCTTGTCCCGCTGGCGGACCGCACGGCGGCGGCGCGGATCACCCTGGTCCACGGCGACGTCAGCCCGAAGAACATCCTGCACGGTCCGAACGGCCCGGTGCTGCTCGATGCCGAGTGCGCCTGGTACGGCGACCCCGCCTTCGACCTGGCCTTCTGCTCAGCGCATCTGTTGCTGAAGACCGTCTGGAAGCCCGAGCACCGGGCGGCCTATCTCGATGCGTTCTACGCGCTGCAGCGCGGATACCTGCCCGGCGTGTCCTGGGAGAGCCCGGCAGCGCTGGACGCCCGCGCGGCGCCCCTGACCGCGGCGATCCTGCTGGCGCGCGTGGACGGCAAGTCGCCCGCCGACTATCTGCGCACGCCCGAGGACAAGGGCTTCGTGCGCGACGTGGCGCGCCGGCTCGTGGGCGAGGGGACGCCGGCGATGGCCGCGCTGGCTGGCGTTTGGAAGGACGCGTTGGGGACACGATGAAGACGACGATCGCGAGCGTGCGGGGCCGGCAGGTCTGGGACAGCCGGGGACGGCCGACCGTCGAGGCGGAGGTGACGCTGGAAAGCGGCGCCGTGGGCCGGGCGATCGCGCCGGCCGGAGCTTCGCGCGGCGCTCACGAAGCCATCGACCTGCGCGACGGCGGCGAGCGCTTCGGCGGTCTGGGCGTCGACCGCGCCACGGCGGCGGTGAACGGCGAGATCGCCCGGCTGCTGACCGGCCGCGACGCGACCGACCAGGCGGGGCTGGACGCGGCCATGGCCGAGACGGACGGCACGGCGAACCTCGCGCGGTTGGGCGGCAACGCCACGGTGGCGGTCTCGCTGGCGGCGCTGCACGCGGCGGCCGCGGCCGAAGGGCTGCCGCTGTGGGCCTATCTGGCGCAGGGGCGGAAGGTGCGCGTGCCGCTGCCCGAGATCCAGATCTTCGGCGGCGGAGCGCACGCCGGGCGGCGCACCGACGTCCAGGACTTCATGGTTATGACGCCGAAGGCCGGCACGATCCGCGAGGCGTTCGAGATCACCGCCGACGTCTTCCGCGCCGCCGGGCGGCTCATGGAAGAGGCCGGCCGGCTCGCGGGCGCGGCGGACGAGGGCGGATGGTGGCCGATGTTCGACAGCAACGAGGACGCCCTGGCCGCGCTACTGAAGTCGATCGAGATGTCGGGCCACCGGCCGGGGGAGGACGTGTTCATCTCGCTGGATGTGGCTGCCAACGAACTCGACGGCGGCGACGGCCGCTATCGCATGGGACTGGACGGCGCCGAGTTCGGGCGCGAGGCGATGGTCGAGCGGGTGGCCGACTGGGTGCGTCGCTATCCGATTCTGTCGATCGAGGATCCGGTCAGCCAGGACGACCTGGAGGGGTTCGCGATGGCCACGCGCGCCTACGGAGATCGGGTGCAACTGATCGGCGACGACATCCTGGTGACCAACGCCGAGCGCGTCCGCGCGGCGGCGCAGGCGAAGGCCGGCAACGCGGTGCTGGTCAAGGTGAACCAGGCCGGCACGGTCAGCCGCGCCAAGGCCGCCCTGGACGCCTCCAAGGCTCTGGGCTGGGCGGCCATCGTCTCGGCGCGATCCGGTGAGACCGAGGACGTTTCCATCGCCCACTTGGCGACGGGCTGGGACGCCGGCCAGATCAAGGTGGGCAGCTTCTCGCGGTCGGAACGCATGGCGAAGTGGAACGAGCTCCTCCGGATCGAGGAGGCCATGGGGGCCGACGCTCAGTTCGCCGGCGCCTCAGCCTTTGCGGCCTCGGTCGCGGCCGGGCTCAAGTGAAGGCGGTCCTGCACTACCGCGCCTCGGACGGCTTTCGGGCCATGCTGGCGGGCTACGCCAAGGCGGCTGGCGTCCAGGCCGTGGTGGTGGACGAGTTCGACGCCGCCGCCTTCGGCCGCGAGATCGCCGACGCCCAGGTGCTGCTGCACGTGCTGAAGCCGGTGACCGCCCAGATGATCGGCGGCGCGCTGAACCTGCGGCTGGTCCAGAAACTGGGCGTGGGCGTGAACACGATCGACCTGGAGGCCTGCAAGGCCGCCGGCGTCGCCGTCTCGAACATGCCCGGGACCAACAGCCAGGCCGTCGCGGAGATGGCGCTGGCGCTGATGCTGTCGGTGCTGCGCCGGCTGTCCTACCTCGATCCGCTGACTCGGCAGGGGCAGGGCTGGCAGCCTGACCCCGACCTGATCGACGGCGTGGGCGAGCTCTGCGGACGCACCGTCGGCTTCGTGGGCTACGGGGGCTCGGCGTCGCGGCTGGGCTCGGCGCTGCAGGCCCTGGGCGCGGAGGTGATCTACACGGCCCGGAGCGAGAAGCCGGAGCTGCCGGGGCGCTTCCTGCCGCTGGCAGAGGTGCTGCGTCAGGCGGATATCGTCTCGCTGCACCTGCCGCTGACGCCCGAGACCCAACGGATGATCGACGCGCCCGCCATCGCCCGGATGAAGAAGGGCGCCATCCTGATCAACACGGCGCGCGGCGGGCTGGTGGACGAGCCGGCGCTGGTCTCTGCTCTCTGCTCGGGCCAGCTCCGGGGCGCCGGCCTCGACGTGTTCGACCAGGAGCCGGTCGATCCCGACAACCCGCTGCTGGGCCTGCCCAATGTGGTGCTGGCGCCGCACCAAGCCTGGCTGACGCCCGAAACCCTTGACCGCAGCCTGGCCGCCGCGTTCGAGAATATCCGCCGCCTGAAGTCCGGCGAGCCGCTGAACAACCAGGTCGTCTGATGCCGCGTCCCCCCGTCGTCTTCGCCTCAGGGCAATTGCTCACCCACGAGTGCTGGGCGCCGCAGCTGCCGGCGCTGTCGGGCGACTACGACCTGCGCTTCTCGGACCATACGCGGGACGAGACCATCGACAGCATGGCCCAGCGCCTGCTGTCCGAGGCGCCCCAGCGCTTCCATCTGGTCGCCCACGCCATGGGCGGCTTCACCGCCTTCGAGGTCATGCGCCAGGCGCCGGAACGGGTGATCAGCCTGGTGCTGATCGCCACCCTGGCGCCCAACGACGGCCCGCCTCAGACCGAGCGTCGGCAGGGTTACATCCGCCTGGTGGAGGCCGGACAGTTCGCCGAGGTGGTGGAGGAGCGCATCCCCATCCTGGTCCATCCCGCCCGGCGCGAGGACGAGCGGCTGCTGGCCGTCGTGCGACGCATGGCGGCGGAGACGGGCCCCGAGACCTTCCTGCGGCAACAGCGCGCGATCATGGGCCGCGCAGACAGCCGCCCGTCACTCAAGGCGATCGGTGTCCCGACCCTGCTGGTCCGGGGAGCGCAGGATGGGATCACCACCCAGGCCCACGCCGACGAGATCGTGGCCGGCGTGCCGGACGTCCGCTTCGAGGAGGTCGCCGACTGCGGCCACCTTCCCACCCTGGAAAAGCCCGCGACCACGAACGCCTTGCTGGCGGCCTGGCTGGCGGCGCGACGTTAGGCGCGAGCAAGCGCCCGACGGGGCCGGCGCGCCAGGGCGCCCACGGCGCCGAAACCCAGGATCATCATCGTCCAGGTCGCCGGTTCGGGCGCCGAGCCCACCGGGGTGCCGCTCTCGGCGGTGTAGAATCCCACCGTGTGGTTGTCGGACTCGTAGCCCGCGTTCGCGAGGCTCTCGGTGAAGGTGACCGTGTCGAAGGCGCCGTCGGTGTCGAAGAAGTTCAGGAAGACATAGGGCTGGCCGCCGTTCTGTCCCGCGTATGTCCCGCTCGGATTGCCGAAGTAGGCGGGATTGCCGCCGACCAGCGCCAGCACGTCCACCGGCGTGAAGCTGAACAAGGCCGTCCCCGCGCGGGAGAAGGTCACCGTGTTGCCGCTGTCCAGCGCCGACAGCCAGAAGCCGAAGTAGTTGACGCCGGCCGGGTCGGACGTGCTGAGGCCCAGCGAATAGCCGCTGAACGAACTCGCGAAATTGCCCGTCCCGGCCGCGCCGCCGTACTGGTCCGCGCCCACGACGTCCACGCCCGAGTAGTTGCCGCTGATGACGCCGCCCGACCCGAAGTCGGTCGCGAAGTCCTGGCCGCCGCCCACGCCTACGCCGTCGAAGGTCTCGACGCCCTTGGAACTGAAGGCGGCGGTCGAGTTCAGCACGCCGGGCGCTTCGAACGTCACATGAAAGGTGTCGGCGTGCGCGGCGCCGGCCACGCCGAGGGCGGCCACGAAGGGCGCGATCCGCTTGATCATCTTGTCGTCTCTCAGGTTGGGATGAGGTTGGATCAGGCCGGCGTCGCGACGCCGCGGCGGCGCATCGCCCCGCCCACGGCGCCGAAGCCGAGGATCATCAGCGCCCAGCTAGCCGGCTCGGGCACGGCGACCGGGCCTGCGGTGAGCTTAGCAATGTCGCGGTCGTTCTCCGGCGCGTTGACGTCGGAACCGGGCGCGTAGTGGCCGTTGTAGAACCCGTCCGTCGCCAACTGGACGTCGCCCGCGACCGCGCCAGGCGCGATCAGGGTGAAGCCGTAGACATGCCGTGCGTCTGGGAAATTGCCGGTCCCGACGCGATCGAGCGGCATCGTGAAGACCACCTTGGAGCCGCCGTCCAGGACTTGGCCCGTCCAGGCCAGTTGGTAGTCGTTGAGCTCCTGGTACGGGAAGTCGCCGCTGGTCGGACCGCTCACGGCGGTGACGCCCCACAATCCGTTGAGCGTGATCGTCGCGTGGATGCCCGACTCGTTGATGCTCATGTTGTCGTAGTCGCTGTAGACCAGGGTGTAGGTCCAGGCGTCGCCCACATGGGACTCGAGGACGAAGTCCACGGCGTGGGCCGGCGCCGCCAGGGCCGCGAATGCGCCCACGCCGGCGGCAAGGCTGGCAAGTTTCTTCATCGGTTTTGCACTCCACGCACGCCACTGCCGACAAGGCGCGCTCGCCGGAAAGATCCTGCCTCATGCTTTGTCGGGAGCGGCCGGCCGACAATCCCGCGTTCCGGGGATGCGGAGCGGTTAAGTCGCCGAAATCCGCGATTTCTGGCCGACCGGAGCCTCGGTCGGGATCGTCAAGACCAACCGCGCGCCCTGTCCGGACGCACTGTCGACGAGGAGCTCACCGCCCATCTGGCTAGCGCGGCGGCGCATGTTGGTGAGGCCGCGTCCTTCGCCCGGTGAGCCCGCGGCCCCATCCGGCTCAAACCCCGCGCCGTCGTCTTCCAGCCGCACGCGGATCGCGCCCGGCCCGCCCACTTCGACCACGAGTTCGATCCGCAAGGGCGCGGCGTGGCGCAGGCTGTTGGCGACGCCCTCCTGCAACAGCCGGTACAGGCTGAGCAGGCGCCGCGCATCCAGGCTGGGCGCCGGGGCCGGCAGGCTGCAGCGGTAGTCGAAGGCGATGCCCGCGCGGGCAAGGCGGCCGGCCAGACGTTCGCGGAACATCGCCAGGGCCTGGTCGATCGGCTCGTTGCCGGCGTCGATGGCGCTCGCCATGTTGCGCAGGTCGTCGACCGCCGCTTGCAGCCCCTGTTCGATCTCGCCGGCGCTGAGGCGGTTCCCACGCACGTCCAGCAGGAGATGGGTCAGTACGCCGCCGACCCCGTCATGCATGTCGCGCAGCAGACGCTGGCGCTCGGCGTCGACGGCGATCAACCGCTCCTGGTGGCGGAGCAGTTGGGACGAGCGCAGCAGACTCGCGTCCTGCTCCAGCACCTGCCGCTCCAGGTCGCTGCGCGCGCCTTCCGCCTCCTGGTTGAGCCGCAGGCCCTGCAGCGCAATCTCGAACAGGACGCCGAACGTGGTCAGCGGCGGCGCCAGGACCGAGGCCTGGAGCACGAAAGGCGACGGAGGGGGGAATAGGAACAGGTCGAAGACGATGGACGCCAGGCCGACGAGCAGGAGCGCCAGCACGCGGATCGCCGGGCCAGGCGCCGTGCGCGCCATTCGCAGCAGGGCGACGGCGCCGTAGCCGGTCAGGAGGATCATGGCGAGGGCGTCGAGCCAGGAGGTGATCACGTCAAAGCGCCCGCCCAACAGCAGCGTCGCAACCAGCACGGCGAAGGCCGCCGCGAAGCACCCGCCGGCCGTCCAGGCCTCCCGGGCGCGCCAGCCGGCGAAGGCGTTCACCGAGACCGCCGCCGCGGCCAACATCAGGTATTCGACGCCGTAGCGGAGCAGCGGGAAGCCGGCGAACGGCAGGGCGGTGGCGCCGAACGTCGTCAGCCACGCGTCGGCCCCGACCAGCAGCATGAAGACGCCTGTGGCGGCCTGCAGGCGCGAGTTGCGGTTGACCGGCAGCAGCACCAGCAGCGCGAGGCCCAGGATCATCGCCTGGGCGACGGCCAGCCAGACCATGTCGAAGCGCTGGAAGCGCTCCAGGGCGGCGGCCTTGCGCATCGCCCCGATCGGGCCGGCATAGGCCTGCGGGCTTCCGGCGCAGGGGGACCCGAGGCAGGTCAGCGATGCGTGGCCCGCGGCGTTGCCGGCGTCTGCGCGCGACAGCAGGGTCGCCTGGCCCGGCGACACCACAGCGGGCTGCCATCCGGGGATCGTCAGGATCGCAGGTCCCGACAGGTTGGCCACGTAGGCGCCGGCGCGGCCGGGCTGCGCGGGAAGCGACGTCGCCGCGGCCGGAAGGCGATAGCCCTCCTGTGTCCCCAGCTGCCGCAGGCCGAGGACGATCAGGCCGTAGACGCTCCAGAACAGCAGCTGCGCGCCCAGGATGACGGTCACCGCGCGGCGCCATCCGGTCAGCCGCCCGGCGGCGCTCACAGGTGGAGCAGCCCGCTGCGGAACGCCTGGACCATCGCCTCGCCGCGGCTGCTGACCCGAAGCTTGCGGTAGATCGACTTCACATGGTCGCCGATGGTGTGCGGCGAGATCCCGAACTCGGCGGCGGCGGCCTTGTTGCTGTAGCCGCGCGCCAGCAGCTGCAGCAGTTCGATCTCGCGCGGCGACAGGATCGGGTCGGCTTCGTCAGGCTTCCCCCGCGCCTCCTGTTCGCGCAGGTGCCGCAGGACGTAGGCGGCGATGCTGGGCGACAGGGGCGCGCCACCGGTCAGGGCGTCGGCGGCCTGCTGGCCGATGTCGAGCGTGTCGAGGTCTTTCAACAGATAGCCATCCGCGCCCGCCAGCACGGCGGCCAGGACCGTGTCCTGATCGCCAAGCACCGAGAGGACCAGGATCTTCGGCTGCCGCCCGGGCCGGGCGCGGATCGCTTCGATCAGTTCGATCCCGCTGCCGTCCGGCAGGCCCAGGTCGAGGACGAACAGGTCGGCGCCGCGATCCAGCAGGGCGCGCGCCTCGGTCAGGGTGGCGGCCGAGCCGACCAGGGTCAGCTCGTCGCGCGCCGCGACGCCGCGCGCCACGTGGTCGGCGACGACCGGATCATCCTCGACGATGACGACGCCGGCCCCCACCCTCTCCCCTCGATCCGTCCCCGGGCTCATTCGGAAAGCAGCCGCGTCGGCCGATCAATCCTGTCCGGCGCCTACCACACGCCGATCGACGGGGCGCGGACAAGCGATTTCGTCATCCGCCCGCTAGCGACCCGCCAGCTCCTTCCGCACGATCGCCGCGCCGTCGGCCATGGCCTTCAGCTTGCCGAAGGCCACTTCGCGGCTCTGGTATTTCATTCCGCAGTCCGGGGCGATGATCAGGCGCTCGGCGTCGATGTAGGGAAGGGCCTTGCGGATGCGGGCAGCGACGGTGTCGGCGGTTTCGATGTTCGGGTCGTTGAGGTCGATGACGCCGTACATGATGGTCTTGGTGGGCAGCTCGCGGAGGATCACCGGGTCCAGATTGGGCTGGGCGGCCTCGATGGAGATGATGTCTACGTCCGACGCTTCCAGCTCTTCCAGGAAGGCGTAGCCGCCGGGCTTGGAGGCGCCCTTGTGCACGTGGGCGTAGCCGAAGCAGATGTGCAGGGCGGTGATACCGCCCACGCCCTTGCAGGCGCGGTTGATGGCTTCGATGGCGAAGCTGCGGGCCTCGTCGGCCTTGGCCTGGAGATAGGGCTCGTCGAGCTGGACGATGTCGCAGCCGGCGGCGAACAGGTCGCGCATCTCGGCGTTGACGGCGTCTGCGTAGTCGAGCGCGAGCGCGCGCCCGTCCGGATAGTGATCGTTCTGCGCCTGCTGGGTCATGGTGAAGGGGCCGGGGATGGTGATCTTCACCGGACCGCCGACGCGGGCCTTCAGGAAGGCGGCGTCCTGAGCCTCGATCGGCCCCTTGCGGCGAATCGGGCCGGCCACGCGCGGGACCGGGTTCATGGCGCCGGTGCGGTCCATGGCCATGCCGGGCGGGTCGGTCTCGATGCCGGCGAGGGCGGTGGCCAAGCGGTTGGAATAGCTCTCACGGCGCATCTCGCCGTCACCGACGATGTCGATGCCGGCCATCTTCTGATCGCTGATGGCGACGAGGGTGGCGGCCTCCTGGGCGTCGGCCAACTGCTGCGGATCCTTGATACGCCACAGTTCCTGGGCGCGAACGCGGGGCGGCAGGCGGCTCTTCAGACCCTCGCGGTCGATCAGCCAGTCCGGCTGGGGGTAGCTGCCGACGATGGTTGTGGGCAACAGCGGCAGACCGGGAAGCAGCATGAGGCGATCCAAAAAGATTAGTATTCTATCTATTTCGTAGGTAGAGGTCGGCAAGCTGTCAACGCACCGCGTCCCGGGTTGTAACGACGCGGGGAGGCAATCGGGACGCGAGCAATTGCAGCGCTTCCGTCGTAGTGGAATGGTCGGGGGATGAGCGACACACAATTCTACGCCGACCCGTCCAACAGCATCGGCTACCTGACGCGCATCGCGTTCCGGGCCTTTTCTCGCGCGCTCGAGGTGCGCACCGCCCCGCACGGAGTATCGAGCGGCCAGTGGCGCTTCCTTCGCGTGCTGTGGCGCGAGGACGGAATCACCCAGCGCGAGCTCTCCCGCCGCGTCGGCATGCGCGAGCCCACGACGGTGATCGCGCTGAAGAGCCTGGAGCGCTCCGGCTTCGTCGTGCGCCGGAAGAGCGAGGAAGACCGGCGCAAGGTGCACGTCTTCCTGACGCCCCAGGCCCAGGCGCTGGAGGCCGTGCTGCTGCCGGCGGTGGCCGAGGTCAACGCCGTGGCGCTGGCGGGCCTGAACAAGACCGAGATCGACATCCTCAGGAAGGCGCTCACCCAGGTGGGCCGCAACCTGGCCGCCGACGTCGGCGAGGACACACCCACCGATTCCGCCGCGTAGAGACGCACACAAAGGACCCTCGATGACCGTCAAGCTCCTCGCCTTCGCCGGCAGCACCCGCAACGGATCGCTGAACCAGGCCCTGCTCGAGTTGGCGGTGAAGGAGGCACGGAGCCGCGGCGCCGAGGTGACGACCATCCGGTTGAAGGACTTCGACCTGCCGCTCTATGACGGCGACCTCGAGGCCAACGCCTTTCCGCAGGGCGCCCGCGACCTGAAGGCGCTGTTCCGCGCCCACCACGGCTTCCTGATCGCCAGCCCGGAGTACAACGGCTCGGTCAGCGGGGTGCTGAAGAACACCATCGACTGGGCCTCGCGTCCGACCGACGGCGAGAGCCTGGTGGCCCTCAGCAGCTTCCGCGGCAAGGTGGCCGGGCTGATGGCGGCTTCGATCAGCCCCTTCGGCGGCCTGCGCGGCGTGACCCACATGCGTCAGATCCTCGGCACCATCCAGACGGTGGTGGCCACCGAACAGGTGCTGGTGCCGTTCGCCCACGGCGCCTTCGACGAGAACTGGGCGCTGAAGGAGGCCCTCCCGGCGCAGCTCCTCGGCGGGCTGGCGGCGCGGGTGATCGAGCTGGCGGAGAAACTGCAGCCGCCGGTGAGCTGAGCCCTACCGCTTCAGGTTCGGATCGAACGGCAGCTCGTACCCCGTCAGCCGCGTCCGTAGCAGCTTCTTGTCGATCTTGCCGGTGGGGCCGAGGGGAATTTCGTCGACGAAGAGGACGTCGTCAGGCATCCACCAGCGGGCGATCTTGCCTTCGAGGTAGTCGAGGAACTCCTGCTTGTCGGCGGCGTGGCCGGGTTCGAGCTGGACCAGCAGGATCGGGCGCTCGTCCCACTTGGGGTGGACCACGCCGAGGACGGCGCAAAGGGCGGCCTTGGGGTGGCCGACGGCGATATTCTCGACGTCGATGGAGCTGATCCACTCGCCGCCCGACTTGATGACGTCCTTCGCGCGGTCGGTGATCTGCATCCAGCCGTCGGCGTCGAGGGTGGAAACGTCCCCGGTGTCGAAGAAGCCCTCGTCGTCCAGGGCGCTGTTGTGCGGCTGGCCGTAGTAGGCGCTGGCGATGGTGGGCCCCTTGATCATCAGCCTGCCGAAGGTCTTGCCGTCGTGGGGGAGGCGGCTTCCGGCGTCGTCGACCAGCTTGAGGTCGAGATTGCAGATCAGCCGGCCCTGCTTGAGCTTGTAGGGGAGCTGTTCCTCGAACGTCGCGCCGGCGAGCTTGGGAGAGGGGGTCGACACCGTGGCCAGCGGCGAGGTCTCGGTCATGCCCCAGCCCTGGATGATGTCGACGCCGTGCTCCTCGCGGAAGGCGCGGATCAGCGATTCCGGGCAGGCCGCGCCGCCCGTCGTGAGCCGCTGCAGGGTGGTGAGCCGGCCCTTGGTCTCGCGCAGGTGCGCCAGCAGCATCTGCAGCACGGTGGGCACGCCTGCGGAATAGGTGACGCCTTCGGTCTCCATCAGCTCGTGCAGCGAGGCGCCGTCCAGCTTCTGGCCCGGCAGGACCAGCTTCGCCCCGACCATGGGGGCCGAGTACATCACGCCCCAGGCGTTGGCGTGGTACATCGGCACAACCAGCAGCACCGTGTCGCGCGCCGACAGGTTCAGGGCGTCGGGCTGCAGGGTCATCATGGCGTGCAGGTAGTTCGACCGGTGGCCGTACAGGACACCTTTCGGGTTGCCGGTCGTGCCGGAGGTGTAGCAGAGGCCCGCAGCGGCGTTCTCGTCGAAGCCGCCCCAGGTCGCGTCGGCCGGACGATCCTCCAGCCAGGGCTCGTACGCCTCGGCCGCGAACGGCGTCGCCGGCGCTTCCTCGCTCAGGAAGATCACCCGCTTGATGGTCGGGCACTGGGGCAGGAGCTCGGCCAGGAGCGGGGCGCAGGCCGGGTCGGCGAACAGCACCGTGTCCTCGGCGTGGTTGGCGATGTAGACGATCTGCTCGGGGAACAGGCGCGGGTTGAGCGTGTGCAGCACCGCACCGATGCCGATGGTCCCGTACCAGACCTCCAGGTGGCGGTCGGAATTCCAGCCCATGGTGGCGACCCGGTCGCCCGGCTTGATCCCCATCTCCCGCAGACCGTGGCTGACCTGCTTCGCGCGGCGATGCAGGGTGGCGTAGTCGGCGCGGGTGACCGGGCCTTCGACGGAACGGGTGACCACCTCGCGGTCACCGTGCCAGCGGGCGGCGTGGTCGAAAATCTTGTCGAGGGTCAGCGACCAGTCCTGCATCAAAGCCTGCATGGGCGGGCTCACTCCGGTTGTCTCTGGATCGGGGATAATGATTAGATTACGAAGTATCTAGCGAGCCGCCAAGCGGCCGGACCACATAGCCAGACTAACGGTAGGGGAGAGAACGCGTGATCATCGACGACAGCGACCTGATGGCGAAGGTCGACCGGGAATTCATCGGGGTCACGTCGCCGACGGCGCCGCGGATCATGGCCGGCGGGCATCCCTGCCAGGGGATCTACACCACGCCCAAGGGCCGGCGGCCGAAGGTCGCCTTCATCGCCACCCACTACAACGTCGACTTCTCCGAGCACTACGTCGCCCCCTACATCGCGGCGCGCGGGTTCGGCTTCCTGGGTTGGAACACACGCTATCGCGGCGCCGAGGACCAGTTCCTACTGGAGCACGCCGTGATCGATATCGGCGTGGGCGTGCGCTGGCTGAAGGAGGTCGCAGGCGTCGAGAGTGTCGTGATCCTGGGCAATTCCGGCGGCGGTTCGCTGATGGGCGCCTACCAGGCCGAGGCCATCGCCCCGACCCTGGGGGACCTGGTGAGCGGCGCCGGGCTGGAGGCGCTGAACAGCCTGCCGAAGGGCGACCTCTACATCTCGTTCAACGCCCACCAGGGCCGGCCTGAGGTGCTGACGGACTGGATGGACGCCTCAGTGGTGGACGAGTTCGATCCCGTCGCGACCGACGAGAGTCTGAACCCCTTCAACCCTGACAACGGCCCGCCCTATTCGGAAGAGTTCATCACCCGCTACCGCGCCGCCCAGAAGGCGCGGAACCAACGGATCACCGACTGGGCCAAGGCCGAGCTGAAGCGTCTGAACGACGCCGGCATCCCGGACCGGCTGTTCCCGCTGTTCCGCTGCTGGGGCGACCTGCGGATGATGGACGGCTCGATCGACCCGTCCGAACGCAAGACGCCGATGTGCTACCGCGGCCATCCCGAGGTGGCGAACCGCTCGCCCTCGATCGGCCGGGCCAACAACCTGAAGACCTGGCTGTCGATGTGGAGCCTGGAGACCTCGAAGTGTCGCGGCGCCGACCAGTTGGCCAAGATCACCCAGCCGGCGCTGGTGGTGCAGGGGCTAGCCGACACCGGCGTCTTCCCGAGCGACGCCAAGATCATCTTCGACAACCTGGGGACCTCGGACAAGAAGCTCGAGCTGATCACCGGGGAGCACTATTTCGAGGACAGCCGCAAGGTGCGCGAAGCGGCGGCCAACCTGCTGTGCGACTGGGTGGAGGCGAAGCGATAGGATTCGGCGGGTCCCCGCGCGATTCTTGAGGCGGGGTTCCGGCGTCCGGCATAGCGTGACGGCTCCGCTGTCAGGAGCCCTTCGCATGCCGCGCCTCATCGTCCTGGCCCTCGCGCTGCTCGCCCTTGCGAGTCCGGCGACCGCCGAGTCCTTCGCCTTCCCGAGCGGGTTCGCCAGCCGCGAGGTCGCCTCGAACGGCACGACCATCCACGTACGCGTGGGCGGCAAGGGGCCGGCGGCGCTGCTGCTGCATGGCTATGGCGAAACCGGCGACATGTGGGTCCCCATGGCCGCCGAACTGGCGCGCGACCATACGGTGGTCGTGCCGGATCTGCGCGGCATGGGCCTCTCGGCCAAGCCGGCCACCGGCTACACCAAGGTGATCGAGGCCGCCGATATGGCCGGCGTGCTGGACACGCTGAAGATCCAAAGCGCCGAGGTCGTCGCCCACGACATCGGCAACATGGTCGCCTACGCCCTGGCCGCCCGCTATCCGGGGCGCGTCACCAAGCTGGTGCTGATCGACGCGCCGGTGCCCGGCATCGGCCCCTGGGAAGAGGTGCTGAAGAACCCGCTGCTCTGGCACTTCCGGTTCGGCGGGCCCGACATGGAGCGGCTGGTGGCGGGCCGCGAGCGCATCTACCTCGACCGTTTCTGGAACGAGTTTTCCGCCGACCGCACCCGCTTCACCGAGGCGGCGCGGGTCCACTACGCCAAGCTCTATGCCCAGCCGGGCGCCATGCACGCCGGCTTCGCCCAGTTTGCCGCCTTCGACCAGGACGCCATCGACAACCGCGCCTGGCTGGCCACGAACGGCAAGTTGCCGATGCCGGTGCTGGCGCTGGGCGGGGAGAAGTCGTTCGGCCCGATGATGGCGACCGTGATGCGCGGCGGGGCGACCAACGTCGCCGAGGGGATCGTTCCGGACTCCGGCCACTGGATCATGGAAGAGAACCCCACCGCCACCGTGAAGCTGGTGCGGGCCTTCCTGGACGCCAAGCCCTAGGGTCTGCTCTCCCCGGCCGAAGTCCGCTGGACCTCACGGGGCCGCAGCTTCTAAAGCGATCCGATGCATACGCGGGTACGGGCGGCCTTTCGGGGCGAAACGGACGGCTACGACATCGGACGCGAGCGGCTGCTGGGCCGTCACACGGCCGGTCATGGTCTGCTGCGCGCCGCCATGGCGGCGGCGCCCGGCGCGCCCGTGATGGGATACGGCCCTAGTCGGGCAGGGGGCGAGGCCTTCGCCCGGCTGGTGAGGACCATCGATCCGGCGGCGAAGGTGGGCTGGGCCCTGTCGGACGATCCGGCCGCGCTTGCCGAGATGGGCGTGCTGTATCTCGCCGACCCGACGATGGCGCAACCTGCCCGCCAGCGCCTGCGGGCGGGGGTGGCCGCCTATTCGCTCTGCGGCGTCACGCATACGACGGCGAGCACCGCCGCGATGGACCAGATCGCGGACCTGCTGAGCGAACCCCTGGCCCCCTGGGACGCCCTGATCTGCACATCGTCCGCCGTGCTGGAGACGGTGCGCGTGGTGCACGAGGCGGAGGCCGACTACCTGCGCTGGCGGCTGGGCCCGGGCGTGCGCATCGCGACGCCGCAGCTGCCGGTCATTCCACTGGGGGTGCACGCCTCGGATTTCACCTTCACGCCCGAGCAGACGGCGCAGGCGCGCGCCGAGTTCGGGCTCGAGCCGGACGAGGTGACCGCCCTCTACGTCGGACGCTATTCGCCCTACGGGAAGGCCCATCCCCTGGTGATGTTCCAGGGGCTCGAAATGGCCGCCCGGCGCATTGGCGTGCGGGTGGCGCTGGTCCTCTGCGGCTGGCCGGCGACCCCGGGAATGGACGAGATCTACCGCCGCGCGGCGGCCGACCACGCGCCGAGCGTCCGGACGATCTTCGCCGACGGCCGCGTCGCGGAGGAACGGAACCGCTCCTGGGCGGCGGCCGACCTGTTCGTCTCGCTGGTGGATGGCGTCCAGGAAACCTTCGGCCTCACGCCCATCGAGGCGAAGGCGGCGGGCCTGCCCATCGTCTGCACCGACTGGAACGGCTATCGCGACACGGTGCGCGACGGCGTCGATGGCTTCCGCATTCCAACGCGGGCGCCGTCGGCCGGCGCGGGCGAGGCCATCGCCCGCTCGTTCGAGGCCCAGACGATCTCCTACGACTACTATGCCTGGGCCGCGGCCAGCCTGACGACGGTGGACCTGGCCGCGCTGGCCGAACGCCTGACCGCGCTGGTCGGTGACGCCGAGCTGCGGCGGCGGATGGGCGCCGCCGGCCGGGAGGACGCGCTGGCCCGGTTCGAGTGGGCCAAGGTCTATGCCGACTATGAGGCGTTGTGGGCCGACCTCACCGCCCGCCGGAAGGCCGCGCTGGAGAATCCCGAGTCGTTGGCCTGGGTGCGCGCCGCGCCGCCGGCCGATCCGCGGCGGTTGGACCCCTTCAAGGCGTTCGGCCACTACCCCACCGACCTGCTCACCGGCCAGACGGTGGTCGTGGGCGCGCCAGGCATGACGCGCGATCTGGTCGAGGCGCTGGGCCGCCATCCGCTGTTCGTCCCGGCCATCGTGCCGCCGGATGTCCAGCTCGCCGTTTGGGACATCGCGCAAGGATCGGCCGCGACGGTGGCTCAGGTGGCGGAACGGGCGGGCCTGACGCTGCCGTCCGCGACGCGGGCGGTCGGCTTCCTGGCCAAGATGGGCGCGGTGCGACTGAGCGACCCGGTCTGACGTCGCTCCGCGCGCCGCCTCAGTCGTTCTTGACGTCCTCGGGGGTGAAGGTCAGCGGAGGTCCCCAGTCCTCGTTCAGGAGGTGGGCCGCCTTGAGGAAGGTGGCCTTGCCCAGGCGGCGACCGAGCTCCTCGCCCATCAGGATCATCGAGCGCTGGGCGTCGATGCGCATCGTCTCGCCCATCTGGGTGGGCGCGATGATCTTCACGCGGCCGTTCGAGGGGTCGTCGACGAGCTGGACGATGCCCAGGTCGATCATCTGGTTGATGGTGGCGTGGATCGCCTGCCGGCTGACGCCCATGTTGCGGGCGACGTCGGAGGGACGGCGGACGCCCAGAACCAGGTTGGCCATCACCATCGACTGCGGCCGCGTCACGACCGGCCAGCCCCGCGCCTGGAGATAGTTCTGCAGGCCCTCGTCGAACCAGTAGAAGCCACGCAGCAGCGACAGCAGTACGTGCCTGACATCGTCCTCGGCCGTCACGCCCGAAACGCCTCCGGATACCCCATGGATTTCCAGTGAGGCGCTTCCGACGGATTGTCAAAGAGATGGACGGTTAGGCGCGACTATTCGGCCGCCTCGGCCCGCGCGTTGCGCGTGGTGAAGGCGCGCCAGTTCGCGGTCCTCGGCACGACCCCCTCGAAGGACGCGAGGTCGACGGTGCGGGACGAACTGCGCGCGCCGATGGCCGCTTCGCCCGCGGCGCAGGCCTTGGCGGCCGCCACCATCTGCCGGCGGAACTGGATGATCGCCACGTCGCTGGAGCCCAGGTGGTCCTCGCTGCGATCGGCGATGGGGCCCATGCTCTCCCACATCGCCATGTCCTGAGCCGGGATGCCCTCGATGCCGGTGAAGTCGCCGGCCTTCATCCTGGCGCGGTCCTGCAGGAACCAGTTGTCCAGGTTGCGGACCTTCTTCCAGTCGTCGGTGAGGTCGACGCCGGGCGTGGCGGCGCAGAACCGACGCCAGGCGTCCTGTCCGATGCCCTTCGTGGGGTGCCAGGCGATCCAGTAGAACATGCAGTTCACGTCGTCGGTGGGCACCAGCATCTGGGCCAGGTTGTACTGGTCGTTCGGCGGGATCAGCACGGTGAAGGGGGCGATGAACACCGTGGTGCGGATGTAGACGTGCGTCTCGGGATCGCGGATCGGGCGGCGGATGGCGGCGTAGTGGAAGCCGTAGTCCGTGGCCTCGACCTCCAGACGCGGGGCCTTGTCGTTGGAGGGGCGCAGCCAGGCGGTCTCGGTGGCGGTGGAGCCTTCCACCTCCGCCGTCGGCATGTTGGTGGAGTGCAGGCTGGACGAGTGGGCGCTGTCGATCGAGCCCTCCAGCACCTGGGCCCAGTTGCAGGCCGCGTGGATCTTCACGATGGAGATCTTCGTAGTGTCCGTCGGGGCCCAGGCCGGCGCCTGGAACGGCCGCACCTGATCGGCCTCGCCCATCCAGACCCAGATGAAGCCGCCCGCTTCGGCGACCGGATAGGCGCGGGCCTTGAGGTTGCGCATGCGGCTATCGGCGGGCTCGGAGGCCATCTCCTGGATCGCGCCGTCCACGCCGAACTTCCAGCCGTGGTATAGGCAGCGCAGGCCGCAGTCCTCGTTGCGGCCGAAAGCGAGGGAAGCGCCACGGTGGGGGCATTTCTCGTCCAGCACCCCGACCCTGCCCTTGCTGTCGCGGAAGACCACCAGGTCGACGCCCAGCAGTCGCGCCCGCACCGGCGTGCCGTCGGCTTCGGCCACCTCTTCGCTCATGCAGGCCGGCAGCCAGTGCTGGCGCATGACCTGGCCCATCGCGGCGTCGCCCTCGACGCGGCAGAGGATTTCGTTGTCGGCGGGTCTCATGGGGCGCTGTCCGGGCGTCGGGTTGTAAAACTTAGATATCGAAGTATTCTACGCATCGAGGCCGTGATGTCCAGCGGCCCGCGGGCGAGGGGACGACTGACCGTATGGCCGACCGCGTGCTGCGCCTGGGCGTCGTGGGCCTGAGCCGGGGCTTCGACCTGACGCGGCCGACCCTGGCCGCCGACCCGCGCGTGCAGCTTGTGGCCGCTGCCGATCCGCGCGACGAAGGTCGCGCCGCCTTCCAGGCCGAGTTCGGCGCGCCGGCCTTCGCCACCGCCGACGAGCTGTTCGCCGACCCGCGCGTCGAGATCGTCTACATCGCCGCCCCGCACCAGGCGCATGTGGAGCTGGCCACGGCGGCGGCGCGAGCGGGCAAGCACATCCTGGTCGAGAAACCGATGGCGCTCAGCCTGGCGGACTGTCGGGTGATGACGCGGACCGCGGAGGCGGCGGGCGTGCGGCTGCTGGTGGGACCCAGCCACGGGTTCGACCCACCTGTCGCCTGGGCCGCCGACCTGATCGCTTCGGGGGCCGTGGGGGCGGCGCGGATGGTGACGGCGACGACCTTCACCGACTTCCTCTACCGGCCACGACGGCCCGAGGAGCTCGACACGGCGCAGGGCGGCGGCGTGGTCTTCAGCCAGGCCGCGCATCAGGTGGACGTGGTCCGCCGGCTGGTGGGCGCGAAGGTCGCGAGCGTCCGCGCGACGACCGGCGTCTGGGACCCGAGCCGGCCAACCGAGGGCGCCTACCAAGCCTTCCTGGGCTTTGAAGGTGGGGCCTCGGCAGCGATCACCTACTCCGGCTACGGCCGCTACGACACCGACGCCCTGATGGACTGGATGGGCGAGACGGGCGGAGCCAAGGACCCACAGGCCTATGCGGCGGCGCGGCGGCGGCTGGGGACCGCGCCCGAGGCCGAGCTGAAGGCCGCACGGGCCTATGGGGTCGCCGCCCAGGCGCCGCCGCCCATGGGGCACGAGCACTTCGGCTTCACCCTGGTCGCCTGCGAGCGGGCGGACCTGCGGCTGACCGCGACCGGCGTAGAGATCTGCGGCCCGGACGCGCGGCGCATGGTCGAGTTGCCGATCGGCGCCGCCACCCGGCACGGCGTGATCGACGAGCTGTGGAACGCGGTGGTCGAAGGGGTGCGCCCCATCCACGACGGCGCCTGGGGAACCGAGAACCTGGCCGTCTGCCTGGCCATCCTGCGATCCGCCGCCCTGGGCCGCGAGGTCGCCATTTCCGAGATCGAGGACGACGCATGAGCAAGCTGCGCCTGACCCTGGCGTGCTGGGACTATGACCGCACCCGCGCGCTGGCTGACGGCCGCGTGACGCCCGAGGGGATCGACCTCAACTTCCTGCCGCTGCACGTGGAGGAGACGTTCTTCCGCATGCTGCGCAACCGCGAGTTCGACGTGGCCGAGATGTCGCTGTCGTCCTACTGCGTGTCGCTGATGCGGGACGATCCGGCGTTCATCGCCATCCCGGTGTTCCCGTCGCGCTTCTTCCGCCACTCGTGCATCTTCGTCTCGGCGAAGAGCGGCATCCGCGAGCCCCGGGACCTGGTCGGCAAGCGGTTCGGCGTGCCCGAATACCAGATGACGGCGCCGGTCTGGATCCGCGGGATCCTGTCGGACGAGTTCGGCGTGAACCCGACCTCGGTGAAGTACTTCACCGGCGGGGAGGAGGAGCCGGGGCGCGACGAGAAGCTGAAGCTGAACCTGCCGGCCGACTTCAGCGTGACGCCGATCGGTCCGACACAGACCCTGGCCCAGATGCTCGCCGATGGCGAGATCGACGCGTTGCACACGGCGCGCACGCCCTCGACCTTCTACTCGCGGCCGGACGACGTGAAGCGACTGTTCCCGAACTTCGTCGAGGTCGAGAAGGACTATTTCCGGCGCACCGGCATCTTCCCGATCATGCATGTGGTGGCGATCCGCCGGACCGTCTACGAGGCCAACCGCTGGATCGCGCAGTCGCTGTTCAAGGCGTTCAGCGCGGCGCAGCAGCTCACCTATGACAACCTCGCGGTCACCTCGGCCATGACCACGATGCTGCCGTGGCAGGTGGCGGCGGTCGAGGAGGCGCGAGCCGAGCTGGGCGACGACTGGTGGCCCTATGGCTTCGCGAAGAACCGGGCCGTGCTGGACACCTTCCTGCGCTACCACCACGAGCAGGGGCTCTCTCAGCGGCGGTTGGCGCCCGAGGAGCTGTTCGCGCCCGAGACCTTCGAGGCCTTCAAGATATGAGCGGCGACCTCGATCCGATCCGCAGCCTGGGGTTCCAGGTGCGACGTTGCCACCGCGCCTTCGACCGGGTGCTGGCGGGCCACTTGGCGCCGGCCGGCATCACGAGCGGGTTCTGGTACTTCCTGCGGGCGCTCTGGCAGGAAGACGGCGCGACCCAGAAGCGCCTCGCCCAGCTCAACAACGTCACCGAGCCCACCGCCGTGGCGGTGCTGGCGGCCATGGAGCGGCTGGACCTGATCCGGCGAGAGCGCAACACCGAAGACCGACGAAAGATCAACGTGCGGCTGACCGAGCGCGGCCGGGCGATGAAGGCCGAGCTGATGCCCACCGCGCACCGGATCAACGAGATCGCCGGGGCCGGCATCTCGGCGGCGGAGCTCGACACCTGCCTGTCGGTGTTGGCCCGGATGTCGGAGAACCTGACCGCCGAGGCCGCGCGGCTTTCGGCCTAGCCCTTCTTTGGCTTCTTCTGCTTGGACGCGTTCAGGTCGGCGGCGTCCTTCACCAGCGCCTTCAGCGCGGCTTCGTCGATCGCCTCACCCTGGCGGATGTCGATGGCGCGGCGGGTATTGCCGTCGAGGCTTGAGTTGAACAGCTTCTTGGGGTCGGACAGCGAGGCTCCCTTGGCGAAGGTGAGTTTCACGACCTCCTTGTAGGTCTCGCCGGTGCAGATGATGCCGGCGTGGGACCACACGGGCGTTCCGCGCCATTTCCACTCCTCGACGACCTCGGGCACGGCGGCCTGGATGAGGCCACGCACCCTGGCCAGCGTCTCGCCACGCCAGTCGCCCAGGTTCTTGATCCGGGCATCGATGAGTTCGGAGGCCGAGGCGCCGCCGTCGGTGGTGAGTCCGTCGTCCTTGATCATGGCGTTTCCCTACATGCGCTCGCCGGGCAGGGCGCTGGCCTGCCGCACCCAGTCGGTGAACCGGGCCTCGTCGAACTCGTCGTGTTCGTGGATATGGAAGTAGCGGGTGTCCTGGACCTTCGACTCGACCGGCGGGACGGGGCGCAGCTTCGCGCCCCGGAAGAAGGTGACTTTCACGTACCGATCGAAGCAATGGTAGCTGAGGAACCAGCTGCCGGCCTCGAGCCCATAGAAGGGGGAGTTCCACTTCACCGCCTTGGCGACGCCGGGGACCGTCCGCTCGATCAGGTGGTCCAGGCGGCCGCCGACCGCCCGCTTCCAGCCGGGCATGGCCGCGATGTAGGCCTGGACCGGGCCGTCGCCTTCGCCCTTGGGGATCTGCGGATTGCCGCCCGAGAGCAGCTTTGGCTCGGTGGACATCGCGTCCGTTCCTAGGCGCGCCGCCGAACGTACGGCAGGGCGAACATGTACAGGCCCGTGAGCGCCAGGAAGGCCAAGGGCGCCAGCGGGATATAGTAGACCCACTGCGCCGGCTGCTTGCCCAGCCCCAGGGTAGCGAAGATGGCGGCGACCACCCCCACGAAGGCGATCGAGACCCAGCGGTGGGTCTGGCGGATCAGGCCGGTGAAATTCATGAGATCTCCTCCTCAGGCGGTCCGGTCCAGGACCTGTTCGAGCTTGCCGAAGAACTGCTTCCAGCCGGCGTGGGCGCCGCCGTAGGCCTGCTTCTGGCTGGGCCTGAAGCCTTCCTGCTCCATGCGGAGGTGCGTGCCGTCGCGCGTGGGCGTCAGGGTGAAGGTCACCACGCTCTTCAGGCTGAAGTCGGGGTTGTCGTTGTCGAAGTCCCAGCGGTAGGCGAGCGTGCGGTCGGGCTCGACCGTCAGGACCTCGCAGTCCAGCACGCCGCCCCACTCGCCCCGCAGGTTGAAGCGGTGGCCGATGGTTGGCGCGAAGTCGTTCTTCATCAGCCACTCCTCTATGAGGTGCGGCTGGGTAAGCGCGCGCCAGAGCTTCTCCGGTGGGTGAGGGAATTCGCGCTCGACGATGACGGAACGGGTTTCGGTCGTGGCGGTGGTCATTGGTCCATCCTGTTGAGCAGATCGTCCAGGTCGTCGAAGCGCCGCTCCCAGAAGCCGGCCATCTCCTTCGTCCAGTCGAGCAGGGGTGAGAGCGCCGAGAGCTGGGCGCTGTAGTGCGTCTGACGACCCGCGTGGCGGTCGCGGACCAGCCCGGCCTGCTTCAGCACGCCGAGGTGCTTCGAGACGGCGGGTTGGGAGACGCCGGCCTGAGCGGTGATCGCGCCGACCGTCTGCTCGCCGCCGCGGCACAAGCGCTCGAAGATCGCCCGCCGGGTGGGGTCGGCGAGGGTCCGGAAGAGCAGGTCATGGGCGTCGGAAGCGGGCAATACATAACTCTCTGGCTATGATTTGACTCATAACCAGTGAGCTATGGGTTGGTCAAGTGGCTCTGTTCGGACCTAGGTGATGGCGTACATGAAGTGGTTGATGCCGGCGCTGGTGCGCTCGCCGCAGCCAACGGCCAGCACGCCGTTCAGCCAGGCGTATCGCGGGTCGGCGGTCTCGAAGACCGGGGCGATGCGGATCAGGTAGCGGCCGGGATCGACGTGCGGCTGGGCGGGATCGCGGAAGAGGGCCCCGACCTCGGCCGGGATCACGCTGCGGCCGGTGTAGGTGACGTAGATCGTCGCCCCGTCGTCGGTGCGCCAGACGACCCGCGCGTCGAAGGTCCCGACCGCCGCGCCGTCAGGCCCGGCCCCGCTCTCGGACCAGTTGCCCCCGCCTGGCAGGATGTCGCCCTTCAGCCGCGGCCCCTCGAACCGGCCGCCCGTGACGTAGCCGACCCGGCGATTGCGCCAGGGCGACTGGCCCAGCGCCATTATCTCGCCGCCCACCTCGAAGGCCGCCATGCACAGCGGTTCGCTCTTGAGCGAACGGGCGCCGAAGTCGAAGGCGGACATGGCAGGCTCTCCATTTGCTTAGAGAGCTAAGCTATCGGCCCCGCCGGGGCCGGGTCAATGCGCCGAGGTTCGATCGTAGCCGAACGGGCCGGGTCCGCGTAGGAAGACAGGAAGCCTCGATCCCGGACCGCCCGTGAACGCCAAGACCTCGTCCCTCATCCTCGCCACGCCCTGCTACGGCGGGATGATCCATCTGATCTACATGCAGTCGCTATTGAAGCTGCAGAAGGCCTGCGCGGCGCGAGGGCTCGCCCTGCGCACCGACCTTGGCGGCGGCGACGCGCTTATCGGCCGGGCGCGCGGGGGGATGATGGCGCGGTTCCTGGCGTCGGAGGCGACCCACCTGCTGTTCGCCGACGCGGACGTGGGGTTCGAGCCTGACGACGTCTTCCGGCTGCTGGCGGCGGATCGCGACGTGATCGGCGGCTTCTATCCCAAGCGGCGGGTCGACGATGCGGCGCTGGGACGGGGCGACCGGCTGTCCGACGCGACGACGCTGGAGGCCCGGCCGCTGGAGGCGGGCTATGGCGAAGGCCTGCACAAGGTGGCGGCCCTTGGCACGGGCTTCCTGCTGGTGTCGCGGCGCGCCGCCCAGCGGATGGCCGACGGCTATCCGCAGCTGCGCGCCAGCATGCGCGACGTGGCGGGGGCGACGGTGAGCCATGCGCCGATGGTCTTCGACTCGTTCATCGAGCCCGAGACTGGCCGCTACCTTACGGATTACGAGGCGTTCTGCCGCCGGTGGCGCGACCTGGGCGGTGACGTCTGGGCCGATCCCGCGGTGCGTGTCAGCCACCTGGCCGAGATCGCGGTTCGGGCCTAGAGCGCGTCAGGGTCAAGTGGAAGCCGGTTAACCCGCCCGACGCGCTCAACACAGGCTCTAGACGTCACTCCGGCACGTGGCCGGTGCGGACATCGGTCGATCCCACAGGCAAGGTGTAGAGGCTGCCGTCCTCCGCGATGTTCCAGTCGCCGCGCCGGGCCTGGTCCACGCCCCGGGCGAAGATACGCCGCGCCATGATGTTATCGGGCGGCGGGATCAGATGGTAGAAGACCAGGAGTTTCACGCCCGCGGCGTTGGCCACCCCGGCCGCCTCCGTCGGACTGATATGGTAGCTCTGGATGTCGGCCATGATGTGGGCGACCCGGGCCCTGCCGGCGTCCCGCGCCGTGCGCTCCATCGACCGCACCATTTCGCGGTTCATCGCCTCGGAGAACAGGATGTCGGCGCCTCGCGAGGCGGCGACGAGGCGCGGGTCGGCGGTGGTGTCACCCGTGACCACGATCGAACGACCCTTGTAGTCGAAACGGTAGGCGTAGGCCGGGGCCACCGGCGCGTGGTTGGTCTCGATGGCCGTGATCTTCATGGCGCCGTCGTCGAGGACGACGGCCGTGTGCGGCTGCGCGCCGGTCATCGCGATGGTATGGGCGACCATGGTCCCCGTCGCCGGCGGCAGGAGCGCGGCGGTATGGTGCGCCGTGCGGTACACCTCATCCTGGGCGTAGGCCGTGTTGAAGCCCGCCACGACCTGTTCGACGCCCGGGCCGCCGTAGACCGCGAGCTGCGCAGGCCGGCCGGCCACCCAGGTCTGGAGATTGAGCTCGGCCAGGTCGCCGATGTGGTCGGAATGGAAATGGGTGAGCAGCACCCCGGCCACCTTGTCCAGCGGCACGCCCCACAGCATCAGGTTCTTGGTCGACTCCGGGCCGCTGTCGACGATGTACATCTTGCCGCCCGCCATGACGGCGACGCACGCCTTGGCGCGGTCGCGGCTGGGCAGGGGGGCCGAGGTGCCGCAGAGGGCGACGCGCAGCGCGTCGTCGGCCAGCAGGCCGGTGTTGTCGCGCCGGATGTTGTGCTGGATGAACTTCAGGAACAGGCGGTCCTGGACCTGCGGACTATGGGCCGCGAACGCGCCGACCGCGCCCAGGGCCACAAGCACCCCGGCTGCGCCGACCAGGCCGCGTAACGGCCGGCCGGGGTCGCCGGCTTCGGGCGGCTGGCCCCGGAGATGGAGGACGAGCGCGGCGAGAGCGATCGCTTCGATGGCGAGCGATCCGGGCGGACCGGCCAGTTCGCCGCTCACGGCCCAGGCGATCAGGCGGCCCGTGACGATGGCGGCCATCACGGCCGCGGCGGCCAGCAGCAGGCCGCGCCGCCGAGCGTAGAGGCCCACCAGGCAGAGCACGGACAAGGCCACGAAGGCGCCGCCCATGTCCGCGCGCAGGGTCGCGAGGCCGCCGAGGCCCAGGGCCTCGAGGCCGAAGCGCCCCGCAAGACGTTCGGGTGCGACCCAGAAGCCGACACCGAGGGCGGCGAACAGCAGGCCGTAGAGCGTGATGACGACCCGGGTGATCAGGCGCATGGGGTGGGTCCTGGCGAGAGGGGTCAGGCCGGCGGGGCGTGGCCGGCAAAGAGGTCGGCGGAGGCCTTGGCTGCGATCGCGTGGGCCGAGGGCGGGTCGAGGCCTAGGCCGCGCAGGAGGCCGAACGCGAGATCGCGCGACACAGCCGCGGCCTCCCCCGGGATGTCTCTGTCGAGGACGCGGGCGACGGCGATCTGCACCTGACCCACCGCCATCAGCACGCCGGCCTCAAGGGGAAGTCCGGAGAAGCGGCCCGCCTCGAAGCCGGCCTGGATGTCGGCGCGCACGCCGCGGTTCATGGGCAGGTCGGGGATGCCGGCGCCCTGGAAGAGGCGCTGCACCAGTCGCGCGCCGTCCGGAAATTCCATGGCGTTGCGCGCGAAGCCGCACAGGGCGCGGGCGACGCGCTCGGCCGGGTCGTCGACGCCTTCGGCAAAGCGCGCGGCCTCGACCTCGACATGCCGCCGGGCCTGGTCGGCGAGTTCGCGGGCCAGCGCGTCCTTGTCGGGAAAATGGTTGTAGAAGCTGCCCTTGGCCACGTCGGCGGCGGCGACGATGTCGTCAACGGACACCCCGTCGACCGAGCGCACCGCGAACAATTCCTGGCCTGCGCGGAGCAAGGCGGCTCGGGTGCGCAGTCTGCGGCGATCCGTGCGGGCTTCAGGCTCCGGCATGGCGAGTCTCTATTGAACTGTTCGGTCATTATTGGACGGAACGGTCAGAAACGCAAGCCGGGTCGGAGGAGGCCGCGCAGGCCTCCTCCAGGGGAGAGGTCAGTACCGGTAGCGCAGGAAGGCCCCGAGGCTGCGAGGCCGGTTCAGCGTGAGCAGGTCCTCGCCAAGGCTGTCGATGTTCGAGATCGACACGAAATAGGTCTCGTCGAACAGGTTGCGGGCGAAGACGCCGGCCTCGACCTTGCCGTCCTCCGACCGCCAGCCCGCCTGGGCGCCGACCACCCAGACGCCGTCCTGCGACAGGCGTTCGGCGTTGGAGTTGTCGAAGTAGATCTTCGATGAATAGGCCGCGTCGACCGTGCCGATCAGCGAGCCGCCGGTGGGCAGCGGGTGGCTGTAGTTGGCGGCGACGTTGAACGTCACCTTCGGCGACTGGGGCAGGCGGTTGCCGCTGAAGTCGTCGCCCTCCGAGACATAGTCGCCGTAGCTGGCGTCGAGCAGCGACAGGCCCGCATCGATGGAGAGGTTGCGGGTGATCTTCGCCGTGGCCTCGACCTCGGCGCCGTAGACGTCGGAGTTGGCGGCGTTGTCGAGCACGAGGACGGTCAGGCCGTTGCGCAGCGCCTGGGCGAAGACCTGCTGGTCTTGGTAGTCGTAGTAGAAGGCCGAGAGGTTCAGGCGCAGGCGCCGGTCGAACAGCTCGGACTTGAGGCCCACCTCGAAGGCGTCGAGCTTCTCGTTGTCGTAGGGAATCAGCTCTTCCGGCGTCGTGGCCAGGCCGCCGAAGAAGCCCCCGCTCTTGAAGCCCCGGTTGTAGGTCGCATAGACGCTGGCGTCGTCGCTCAGCTCGTAACGCAGGCCCAGTCGGCCGGACCAGGCGGAGAAGGTCTTGCTCTGTTGCGAGGTGAGCAGGACGATCAGCCCGCCCTCGGCCTGGCTGCGGTAGTCGAAGCTCTTGTCGTCGGCCGAATAGCGCAGGCCGAGCGTGGCGGTCAGCCGGTCGGTGACCTTGTAGTCGGCCTGGCCGAAGGCGGCGTAGCTCTTGGTCTTCTGAGTGTAGGGATAGCTGAAGGCCGCGACGCTGTCGGCCAGGCTGAAGCCGTCCGGGAACAGCGGGCGCAGGTCACGCAGGACGTCCTGGGTCGAGGCGTCCTTCACCGTCTCGTCCATGTAGTAGGCGCCCAGCACCCACTTCAGCCGCGCGGCCGGGTCGTTCGACTGCAGCCGCAGCTCCTGGGTGAACTGGTGCTGGCGGGCCAGATAGTTGATCTCAAGCATCTGGTTCGGGCTGGCGTCGGTGTTCTCGAAGGCGTTGCGGTGGGCCCATGACCAGGCGGTGATCGACACCAGCGAGACGTCGCCGAGGTTCCAGCTGACGTTGGCCGAGGCGCCGAAGAGGTCGATCTTGTCCTTGCCCTCGCTGTTGGCGTCGAGCGCGCGGTCGTCGTTGTCAGTGTCGACGTAGCCGAAGGCGTCGCCGCATTGGGCCGTGCCGTAGAAGACGGGTTTGCAGAAGCCATCCGCGCCGGCGGCGCCGGGGGTCGCCGGGAACAGGGCGCGGTGCTGCGGCTGGGTGGCGTCGCCCCGGTTGGCGAAGCGGTTCACTTGGAACAGCGCCTCGATGTCCTCGGTCGGGGTGTAGAGGGCCGACAGACGCAGGGCCCAGTAGTGGGTGTCGTTGACGTCGTGGCCCGTGACGCGGTTGTAGGTGTAGCCGCCATCGTCCACGAACAGGCCGGCCGCGCGCACCGCCAGGACGCCCGGGATCACCCCGCCGCCGACGCCGGCGCTCAGGTTCACGGCGTCATAGGTGGCGTATTCGGCGCTGGCTTCCGCGGTGAAGGCTTCGGTCGGGCGTTTGGTGGTGACGTTGACCGCGCCACCGTTGGTGTTGCGGCCGTAAAGCGTGCCCTGGGGCCCGCGCAAGATCTCGATCTGGCCGATGTCGAAGAAGCCGGCCATCTGGGCCAGGGGCGAGCTGACGTAGACGCCGTCGACGTAGATGCCCACGCCACTCGACGAATTGGGGTTGAAGTCGCTGAGGCCCACGCCGCGGATGAAGATCTTGGGGTTGGCGGCCGCGTCGCCGCTCGAGACGCGGAGGCCGGGCGCCAGGTTGTTGAGGCCGATCACGTTGGTCACGCCGCGGTTGGCGAGGGCCTGGCCCGACAGCGCGGTCACGGAGACCGGCACATCCTGCAGGTTCTCGGCGCGCTTCTGCGCGGTGACGACGATCTCATCGACCGAGACGACGTCGCCGCCGGCGGTCTGGGCCGCCGCGGTCCCGGCGGACAGGGCAAGAGCCGCACAGCCGGCAAGCAGTATCGATTTCATGGTTCATCCCCTGACGTTGTCGTCTTTGCGACAGGTCATATACGATAGTAAAAACTATGGAATGCCAAATCCTGCGATCGCGGTGGACGCGGGTCCCCGAGGTGACGGATTTTCGGGCGCCTGGCCGGGACAGTGACGGCGGCGCGTGCGGACGGCGCTGAGCGCCGGGCTTTTGAACGAGACGAGGGGATCCCATGCCGGCCTGCTACACCGACCGCCTGAGCGTCCGACCGGGCGAGCGTTTCACGCTTCACGCCAGCGCCGCGAACGGCCCCTGCCGGCTTTCGATCGCGCGCGTCGGAGCGGAGCGCCACGAGGTGTTGGCGCGGGGCGGACTGCCGGTCGCCGACCATCCGACGCCGCCCAACGCGGACCGGGACGGATGCGGCTGGCCCGCCGCCCTCGAGGTCGAGGTCGGGGCCGACTGGCCGTCCGGATATTACGACATCGTCCTGACCGACGCGGCGGGGGCGGAGGCCCACCATTTCGTCTGCGTGAAGCCGCCGTCGGGCGTGCGCCGATCCACGGCGCTGCTGGTGCTCGCGACCAACACCTACCAGTCCTACAACTACTGGGGCGGGGCGAACGCCTATTCGAACGTCACGGGGCTGATGAGCGGTCAGGTCCCCTTCGCCCAGGCGATGGACGAGGCGATCGGCGTGCTGTCGACGCACCGGCCGTTTCCGCCGCTGATCGTCGCGCCGCCGGCCGACGCGGCTCGGCTGGTGAACCTGCGCAAGCGCGGCTTTCAGGAGCGGCCGTGGGCGGGCGATCCCGACTGGATGCGCAAGCATCGGCCCTCGCCTTACGACGGTTCGGCCGGCTTCCTGCACAAGTGGGAGCATGTCTTCGTCGCCTGGGCGGAGGCCGAGGGTTATGTGTTGGACTTCGCCACCGACTACGACCTGGAGGCGGAGTCCGACCTCCTAGCGGGCTACGAGGCGGTGCTGTTCGTGGGGCACAGTGAATACTGGTCGGCGGGCGAGCGCGACCAGGTCGAGCGTTTCGTCGACGCTGGCGGCAAGGCCGCGATCCTCTCGGGCAATTCCTGCTTCTGGAAGGTGCGCTGGGAGAACGACGGCAAGACCTACGTCTGCCACAAGTGGAAGGGGTTCGAGGCCGAGGACGTGCCGGCCGAGCAGGCCACGCACCTTTGGTCGCATCCGGCCTTCGGTCGGCCCGAGGCCGAGATCACCGGCCTCAGCTTCGTCTTCGCCGGCTACCACCGCCTGGGCATGTGTGTCTCGCGCGGGCAGGGCGGGTTCACGGTCTATGACGACAAGCACTGGGCGCTCGCGGGCTCGGACCTCTTCTATGGCGACGTGATCGGCGGCGACCTGCCGCTGATCGGTTACGAGAGCGACGGTTGTCGCTTCCAGTTCGGCGATGACGGCCTGCCGAGGGCGACCCCGATGCTTGGGGTGCCGGCCAACCTGGAGATCATCGGCATCGCCCCGTGCGCCTTCGGCGAAGAGGCGGGGCGCGGCTACAATCCGATCATTCCGCCGGAGAAGCTGGACGTGATTGCCGATGTGATCTTCGGCGACAGCAGCCTGGAGGCCCAGGCCAAGGTGCTGCGGGGCCATGCCGTCCTCGCCAGCTTCAAGCGCGGCAAGGGCGAGGTCTTCAATTCCGGGACGACCGAGTGGGCGCACGGTCTGGGCGCGCGCGATCCCTTCGTCGAAACGATCACCCACAACGTGCTGCGGCGGTTCGGCGTGAGCCGGGCTAGTGATCCAGCATCTGGTTCATGAAGGCGAGCTTGGCCGGCGGTTCCAGCGGGCCGGCTGCCTTCAGCAGCTTGAAGGCCTCGTCCGCCGCCCCGACCGCGTGGTCGATGTCGGCGTCGGTCATAGCCGCGCAGATGAACATGTTGTGCCAGGGGTGGAAGTAGACCCCACGCTTAATCAGCGCCTGGTTCCAGAAGTAGCCCTTGGCCAAGGTCGGGTCGTCGTCGACCATGATCAGCGGCAGTTGCGCAGGTCCGGTCTGGCGCAGCGCGAAGCCGTGGCGGCCGGCGGCCTCGTCCAGGCCGTCACGCAGGCGCTGGCCCAGGGCCTGGGTGCGCTCGAGGTAGTCAGTGTCGCGGATGCGCTGCAGCGTCTTCAGCGACGCGGCCATCGGCGCGGCCGAGAACCAGTACGAACCGGTGGCGTAGATGGTCGAGGCGGCCATCCGGGCGACGTCGGCGCCGAGCAGGGCCGAGATCGGGTGGCCGTTGGCGATGGCCTTACCCCAGCTCGACAGGTCGGGCTTCACGCCCACAAGCGACCAGCTGGAATCGCGGGCCAGTCGGAAGCCGGCGCGGACGTCGTCGACGATCAGCAGAGCGCCGTGCTCGTCGCACAGCTCGCGGGCGCGGCGGGCGTAGGCGGGGTCGGGCAGTTCCTGGTCGACGAAAGTGTCGTGCTTGATGGGGGAGGCGAAGATGGCGGCCAGGTCGCTGCCGGCCTCGCGGACCGCCGCCTCCAGGCTCTCGACGTCGTTGTAGTCGTAGAACACCTGGTTCGCCCGATCGCCGGGGGCCACGCCTCGCTTCAGCGGCGTGCACCAGGGGGCGGCGCCGTGATAGGCGCCCCGCGCCAGGACCACGGTGTTCCTGCCCGTGTGGTTGCGGGCGATCATCAGCGCCATCGTCGTGGCGTCGGTGCCGTTCTTGCAGAAGATCGCCCAGTCGGCATGGTCCACCATGCCCACCATCGCCTCGGCTAGTTCCACCATCGCCTCGCCCGGGCCGGTCATGGTGTCGCCCGCCCGCATGCGCTCGGCGTAGGCGTCGTCGATCTCCTTGTCGCCATAGCCGAACAGGTTGGGGCCGTAGCCGCACAGGAAGTCGAGGTAGCGGTTGCCGTCCACGTCCCACAGGTGCGCGCCTTCCGCGCGGGCGAAGAACTGCGGATAGTCGTCAGGGAGAAGCAGCACCGACTGGTGTCCGTACATGCCCATGGGGATCACCGCCTGGGCGCGCTCGGTCAGCGCCTTGTTCTTGCTGTTGGTCCAGGTCATCGGCGCGCCCTCGGCGTAAAAAGATAGTTTTGACTAGCTTATCGCGAGGCGGCTACAAATCAACCGAGCTTGAAAGGTGAGGCATGGGCGAGGGTCTTCTCTGCATCGGGCTGACGACGCTCGACATGGTGGCGCGGCCGATCGACGCCCTGCCGACGAGCGAGGGCACGCGGCTCATCGAGGGGATCGCCGTGGCCCCAGCGGGCACTGCCGCCGGCGCCGCGATGGTTGCGGCGCGGCTGGGCGTGAAGACCGCCCTGGCTGGCAGCGTCGGCGGCGACTTCATGGGCCGGGTGGTGCGCCTGGGCCTGGAGGAGCAGGGGATCGACACGGGCCTGGTGCAGGTGCTGGACGGCTATCCCACCTCGGCCACCATCCTGACCATCGACTCGCAGGGCCGGCGGCCCAACTTCCACGCGCTGGGCGCGGGCCTGTTTGCGCCGATCGGCGAGGCGGTGATCGCGGCGGCGGGCCAAGCGGCCTTCCTGCACTATGCCGGGATCGGCGGGCCGAAGCTGGATGGCGGCGCGGGACTGGCTGTCGTGCAGGCGGCGAAGGCCGGCGGGGCGACGGTGACTTGCGACCTGATCTCGCCGCAGCCGACGGCGCTGGCGGAACTGGAGCGGCTGCTGCCCCACGTGGACTATTTCATGCCCAGCGTCAGCGAGGCCTTCGCCCTGTCGAAGACCGAAAGCCTTGGCGCGGCGGCGGACTTTTTCCTGGGCCTGGGCGCCGGCGCGGTGATCATCAAGAACGGCGGGGCCGGGTCGTACGTAGCCCTGGGCGCCGAGCGGACGTCGCTGCCGGCGTACGCCATCACGCCCGTGGACACGACCAGTTGCGGCGACTCGTATTGCGCGGGCTTCATCGCGGGATTGAGCCGCGGGCTCGCGCCGCTGGACGCCTGCCGGTTCGCCACCGCCGTGGCGGCGCTGGTGGCCCAGGGGCTGGCGACGCTGGGCAAGCTGGAAAGCTACGACGGCGTGCTGGAGGCGATGAAGACCATGACGCTGAAGGAACCCGGCTGATGCCGACGCCCGAGGAAGGCAAGCTCAGGACCCGCATGGTCGAGGTGATGCGGGCGATGGACGCGCGCGGCCTGAACCGCGGCACGTCCGGCAATGTCTCGGCGCGGTTCGGGGAGGGCATGCTGGTGACGCCGAGCGGCGTGCCGCCCGAGCGGCTGAGTCCCGAGGCGATGGTCTTCGTCGGCTCCGACGACAGCATACCGGAAGGCCAGCTCAAGCCGTCCAGCGAGTGGCGGATGCACATGCAGATCCTGCGCCGGCGTCCCGACGTGGGCGGCGTCGTGCACTGCCATTCGCGCCACGCGACCATCCTGGCCTGCGCGGGCAAGCCGATCCCGGCGGTGCACTACATGGTGGGCGTCAGCGGCGGGGCCAGCGTGCCGGTGGCGCCCTACGCGGCGTTCGGCTCCGAGGACCTGGCGGATGCCGTGGTGGCGGCGCTGGACGGCCGTAACGCCGCCCTGATGGCCAACCACGGCCAGATCGCCGTGGCGCCCAGCCTGAGCCACGCCCTGCTGATCGCCGAGGAGATCGAGGAGCAGGCCGCGGTCTACTGGGGCTGCCTGGCGATCGGCGGGCCGAACCTGCTGTCGGACGGCCAGATGGACGAGATCCTGACGCGTTTCCGCTCGTACGGGCAGAAGTCGTGAGCGAGAACGCGCCCGCGCCGCAGCCGCTCAACCTGCCGGTGCTCTACATCGGGGTGGTGGCCCTCTTGATCGCGGGGCTGCAGCCGGTGGTGCTGGGCGGCCTGGCCGAGGCGGGGCGGTTGTCGGCGTCGGGCATCGGACTGGCGGCCACCGCCGAACTGCTGACGCTGGGCCTCGGCTGCGGCGTGGCGGCCGCGATGCTGAAGCCGACGGGGCTGCGCGCCAAGCTGGCGCTGGCCTGCCTGGGGCATACGCTGTGCAATCTCGCGAGCCTGTGGGTGGCGGATGGCGCCCTGATCGGTCTGCGCGGCGTCACCGGCCTGTTCGCCGGGGTGATGCTGTGGTCGACGGTGGGGATGATCGCCCGTTCGGCTCGGCCTGAGCGGCAGGCCGGCATCTTCGTGACGGCGCAGACCCTTGCGCAACTGCTGCTGGCGGCGGCGCTGCCGCGCACGGTGATGACGGCGTGGGGCGTCGATGGAGCGCTGGTGGCGCTGGCGGCGCTCTCCCTCACGGCGGCCGCGACAGCCTTCTCCGCGCCGCGCGCCTTCGCGCCCCTGCCGAAGCCCGAGCAGGGCGGCGGGCGCCTGAGCGGACTGGCGTGGGCCGGGCTGGCGGCGGTCTTCCTCTACCTGGCCTTCATCGTCGCCATCTGGGTCTATCTCGAACCCCTCGCGGCCATGGTGGGCCTGAATCCCAGCCAGGCGCACGACGCGGTGGCGGCGGCGCTGGCGATGCAGGTCGTGGGCGGCCTCGCCGCGACCCTGGCCGGCGAGCGCCTGAAGGCGAGCCACGTCCTCGTCGGCGCCGGGGTGATCAACCTGGGGCTCGTCACGGCATTGTCGGCGCACCCGACGGGCGCGCTGTTCATGGGGCTGGTCGCGGCCTTCGGCTTCCTGTGGCTGTTCGTCCTGCCCTTTCACACGGTGTTGCTGATCGCCATCGACCCCTCCCGGCGCGCGGCGATGCAGCTTGGCGCGGCCCAACTGTTGGGCAGCAGCGCCGGGCCGCTGGCCGCCTCGCTGCTGGTGGGCGACGCTGACGTGGGCGGGGCCATGAGGCTGGCGGCGGGATGCCTCGTCGCGTCGCTCGCACTGATCGTCGGCGTGGTGGCGGTACTGGCCCGTCGCGGCCCGCTCGCCGAGACGCTTTAGCCAGCCTTGGCGTAGCGCTGAGCGAGGCGCTGGTAGTGCATGGCCACCATCCAGCAGACATCCTCGTTGATCCGCGCCTCGTCGAGGGCCGGCTCCTCCAGCACCATTTCGGTGGCGGCGTAGGATACTTCGGTGGTCAGGCGGGCGGCGCGGAACAGCTCGCTCTCGGGCACGCCGGGATAGGCTGCGGTGAGGCGGGCGCTGATGAACTGGGCGACCTTGTCGCGCGAGGCGATGCGGATGTCGCGCAATAACGGCACCGCCCGAAGCGCGCGCATGATCCAGATGCCCCCCGGGATCTGCCGGGTGATCTCGTTCACTTGCTGCTGGAGGTCGCGGTTCTTGGCCACGGCCTGGTCGAGGTTCGCCGCTTCCAGGCCGCCGGCGTCAACCCAGGCGAAGACCGCCTCGTCCTGCGCGTCCATCAGCCGGCGGGCGAGCTCGCCCAGTATGGCGTACTTGTTGGGGAAGTAGCGATAGAGCGCCGGCGGCGTCATGCCCGCCCGCTCGCAGACGAGGTTCGTCGTCAGCCGCTCGAACCCTACCTCGCCCAGCAGTTCGCCGGCCGTCGACAGCACCGCCTCGAAGGTGTTGCGGGCGCGGTTCTGGGAAGGGGTGGTCCGGGCGTCGAGCTGCATGACGGGCGTCTCGGCAGGTCGCGCGGCGCGCTTCGTCATCTCACCTCGGCGGAGCTTCGAGCCGCCATGGTATTTCATCGCGGCCGAGCGGTCATCCCTGCATGGGACCATGCCTCGCGGCGGGTTTGACAGGGGGACGGGGCGCTCTTAGGCCGGACGTGTGGCGCGTTGCGGGGAGGCGAGGTGGCCTTACTGAAGTCCAAGCCGGTCCGGCGCTCGAAGCTCTCGGGGATGAAGCTCATCCGCGGCGGGGCGTTCCTGATGGGCTCCGATCGCCACTACGCCGAGGAGCGGCCGGTGCGCCGCGCCGAGGTGGGCGACTTCTGGATCGACGAGCACCCGGTGACCAACCGCCAGTTCGCCGAGTTCGTCGCCGCCACCGGCCATCGCACCCTCGCCGAGGTCGCGCCCGATCCTCGCGACTATCCGGGAATGCCGCCCGAGATGGCGCGGGCGGGCTCGGCGGTCTTCGTCAAGGCGTCCACGCCCACCGCGCCGGACGATCCCGCGAAGTGGTGGACCTTCGCCTTCGGCGCCGACTGGCGCCACCCCCTGGGCCCCGACAGCAACCTGGAGGGTCTCATGGACCATCCGGTGGTGCAGGTCGCCTACGCCGACGCCCTGGCCTACGCCAAGTGGGCGGGCAAGGCGCTGCCGACCGAGGCCGAGTGGGAGTACGCCGCACGCGGCGGCGTGGAGGGCGCGGCCTATGCGTGGGGCGAGGAATTCGAGCCCGGCGGCCAGCCCCAGGCCAACTACTGGCAGGGCCGGTTCCCGTGGGAGAATACCCTGGCCGACGGGCACGAGAGGACCTCTCCCGTGGGCGCCTTCCCGGCGAACGGCTTCGGCCTCTCCGACATGATCGGCAATGTCTGGGAGTGGACGACGGACTGGTACGCGGCCGACGCCGCGGAGACCACGCGCAGCTGCTGCGGGCCGCCGCGCGCGCGCCAGGCGGCTGAGAGCGAGAGCTATGATCCCGCGACGCCGCACGTCCGGATCCCGCGCAAGGTGCTGAAGGGCGGCTCGCACCTTTGCGCCGAGAACTACTGCCAGCGCTACCGGCCGGCGGCGCGCCACCCGCAGGCGATCGACAGCCCGACCTCGCACATTGGCTTCCGCTGCATCGCGCGGCGTTGAGGGTAAGGCGCTAGGCGTCCTCGGTGGCCGGGGCGACGAACCCTGCCTTGCGCAGCTCGAGAGCGCTCTGCGCCCAACCCTGGCCCGGAACGCTCTCGTCGCGGCGATCGGTCACCTCGGCCAGACGCGCGACCAGAGCCTCGGCGGACGGCTCGCCGGTCAAGTGGACGCCCTCGGTCAGGGTGATGTTAGCGGCCTCGAAACTGCCCGCGCCGGCGCACAGGATCGTGCGTGTCGGGGCGTCGTCGCAAACCAGGGCCAGCACCGCGGGGCTGACCAGCTCCGGCCGCAGCAGTGCGAGCTGTTCGGGCGGCAGGATGCCCTCCATCATCTGGGTCGCGGCGGTGGGCGCGATGCAGTTGACGCGGATGCCGTACTTCGCGCCTTCCAGGGCCAGAGTTTGCATCAGCCCGACGAGGGCCAGCTTCGCGGCGCCGTAGTTCGCCTGGCCGAAATTACCGTAGAGCCCCGAGGACGAGGACGTCATTACGATCCGGCCGTAGTTCTGCGCCCGCATGGCGTCCCAGACGGCCTTGGTGCAGTTCGCCGCGCCCATCAGGTGGACGTCGACGACAAGGCGGAAGTCGTCGAGGGTCATCTTGGCGAACGTCCGGTCGCGCAGGATGCCAGCGTTGTTGACCAGGATGTCCACCCGGCCCCAGGCGCCCAGCGCCTCGTCGACAATCGCCTGCATCCGTTCCGCGTCGGTGACCGACCCGAGCGCCGCCTCGGCCTGACCGCCTGCCGAACGGATTTCCTCGGCCACGGCGTGGGCTGCGTCGCCCAGGTCGTTCACGAGGACCCGAGCGCCGCGCAGCGCCAGGAGCAGCGCATGGGCGCGCCCAAGTCCGCCGCCCGCGCCGGTCACAAGGGCCACCCGTCCCGTCAGATCGATCACGCTTCGTCCCCCTACGCGTCTTGCTGCAGCGCACCAAGATCGCAACGGGTGCGAAGCGGAGTCAATATTCATTCACGACTGAGTTAATATTGACAGGCTAAAGTGAGGCCGTCACGCTTGCCGCCCGGCCCGGCTCTATAGTGCGGCAGAGCTGGTCGGCGATGGTAGGCCAGCGCGCCCACCTGACCGATCGTCCCCGGGTTCGCGGGTGGGCGACCCCACAATTCGAACTGGCCCGCTCATTTCATGCAGTCCTACTCGCTCACGATCGACAAGTTCCTGGACCATGCGGCCAAGTGGCGGCCCGAGCGCGAGATCGTGACGGCCGAGGCCGGCCGTGCGTCGCATCGGATCGGCTATGCGGACCTGCGCCTTCGCAGCCGCCGCCTTTCGGGCGCCTTCGCCGCGCTTGGCCTTGAGTTCGGCGACCGCATCGGAACCCTGGCCTGGAACACGCAGCACCACCTGGAGACCTACTACGCGGCCATGGGCATGGGCCTGGTCTGCCACACGCTCAATCCGCGGCTGACGGCCAACCACCTGGCGGCGATGATCAATGAGGCGGAGGATCGGCTGCTGGCCGTCGCGGGAAACCTCGCCCCCCTCGTCGCCGAGCTCGCCCCCCTCTGTCCTGGCCTGGAGCACATCGTCTGGCTCGACGGCGGCGAGGCCCTGCCGCTGCCTGGCCATGCGGCCCGGGTGATCGCGCACGACGGACTGCTCGCGAGCCTGGGCGCCGACACCGAGTGGGGCGGTTTCCCCGAAGAGTCGCCCGCGGGCCTCTGCTACACCTCCGGCACGACCGGCTCGCCGAAGGGCGTGCTCTATACCCACCGGTCGAACTACCTGCACACGCTGCGCGCGCTGCAGGCCGACGCCTTCGCGCTGGCGGGCGCCGATTCGGTGCTGGTCGCGGTGCCGATGTTCCACGCTAACGGCTGGGGCCTGCCGTTCGCCGCGCCCGCGGTGGGCGCCAAGCTGGTCCTTCCCGGCCGCCAGGCGGACGGCGCCAGCCTCGCGGCCCTGATGCGCGAGGAGGCCGTGACCGTCGCGGTCGGGGTTCAGACGGTCTGGCTGGGGGTGGTCGATCACCTCGAGGCCACGGGCGGAGAACTGCCTGACCTGCAGAGGGTGATCATCGGCGGTTCCAGCTGCCCGGACGCCCTGATCCGGCGACTGGAGGAAGGCCTGGGCGCCCAGGTGCAGACGAGCTGGGGCATGACTGAGCTCTCGCCGCTGGGGACCGTCGCGCCGCCTGGGGTCGCGGCGATCGGCGTCGGCGCCGGACGGCCGGTCATGGGGCTCGACCTGAAGCTCACCGACGCCGACGGGGTCACCCTGGAGCAGCAGCGCGATGTCGTAGGCCACCTGAAGGTGAAGGGCGCCAGCGTGCTGGACCGACATTTCGCCCCAGAGGGCGACGCGCTCGACGCCGAGGGCTATTTCGACACCGGCGACTTGGCTTCGATCGACAGAACGGGCGCCCTCACGATCCGCGGCCGGTCGAAGGACCTGATCAAGTCGGGCGGGGAGTGGATCAACCCGGCGGAGATGGAGGCGATCGTCGGACGCGAGCCGACGGTGGCGCAGGTGGCGGTGATCGGGCGGGCGGATCGCAAGTGGGGCGAACGCCCCTTGCTCATCGTCGAGCCCCGACAGGGCCATGTCGTCGACGATCAGGCGTTGATCTCGGCGCTTCGGGGAAAGGTCGCGGACTGGTGGCTTCCGGACCGGGTGGTGCGGGTCTCAGCCATGCCGCTGGCCGTCACCGGAAAGATTGACAAGGCCAGGCTCCGTGCGGACTACGCGGGCGGTGATGTATTCCAAGGCGAGCCTCCGCCCTGATCCGATCCCGAAGGCTCCCTCACGACGGCGACTGAAGGAGCAGGCTGGATGACTGAGGGTCCCGCACCCCAGAAGGTGCGCCGCAAGAAGGCGGAGCAGCGCGCGGAGACGCTGGAACAGATCCTCGACGCAGCGGAATACCTGTTCTCGAAGAACGGACTCCACGGGGTCACGCTGCGCGACGTGGCCCAGCGGGTCGGCGTGCATACGACCCTCCTCCACTACTACTTCGACGACAAGCTGAGCCTCTTCGAGGCGGTGTTCGCGCGTCGGGCCGGCACCACCAGCGGCCGCCGGATGGAAGCGCTGGAGCGGTACGAACTGGAGGCCGGGGATCGCCCGACCGTCGAAGGGGCCCTGCACGCATTCCTGGACACCGACCTCGACCTCTACGTCGGGGGCGGGGAGCCGTGGATGAACTACGCCGCCTTCTGCGCGCGCGTCTCCAACACGCCTGAGGGCGCCGCTCTGATGGACGTCCACTTCGACCCCGTGGTTCTCAAGCTGGTGTCGATCCTCAGGAAGGCGATGCCGGAGACCCCCGAGGAGGACATCTTCTGGGGCTACCACTTCGTGACCGGCTCCCTGATGAACACCCTGGCCCGGACGGGCCGGATCGATCGGCTCTCCGGCGGGATCTGCCATTCCGACGACTTCGCCGCGGTCAAGGCGCGGATGGCTCACTTCATGGCCGCCGGCTTCCTCGCATTGCGCGACCGGCCGAAGGGGCCACTCCCGGCCTAGGCTCGTCGCGCGCGCAGATGGCGCGGATGCCTTCGGCGATGAGGATCGGCAGGCGGTCGGCGATGGCGATCCGGGCTACGGCGTCCAGGGCGACCTTGGCGCCTATTGGGCCCACTCGGCCCGATTGGACCGGTTCGCGACCGTTCGTTCCGCCGCCAGGTTGCGACCTTCTGCCAGCTGACAAGCTTCGTGATGGCGTCGGATCTGGGACCGTTGCAGGCGCCGAAGGTCGCGCGTCCCGCATGAGCGTGGATCAGCGCTGGGGCGGCTTGAACCCGTCCGGCACGAAGCCGCGCAGCAGCGCCTCGACCGCCACGGTCACGGGTCCCGAGATCTGGCGCTTGCCGGCCTCCATCTCGAGGATGCGGCTGCCGCCGTGCTTGTCGTTGAACCGCAGCGCCCGGGCGAGATCCTCGGGCGTCCAGCCCATCGCCTCGCGCGCCTGACGCAAGTGCTCGCCGGTCTCGATCACGCCTGGGCTCCTGACCATCGGGAGTGTGGACGCGCGCGTCCTTGCAGGATTTCGCGCGGCTCGCAACACGCCTCGACGCCCGCGCCGTGAAACGCGCTCAGCCTGGGTTCTCCAGGATCAGGTGGCCGACCGCCGTGTTGGACGCCGGCACATGGTAGAAGCGGTGGACGACGTTCACGCCGCGGTCGAGCGCGCCGCGCATGACCAGCCACATCACCAACTCGATGCCCTCGGAACCTGCCTCGCGCACGTATTCGATGTGCGGGACCGCTGCCTGGCCGTCGGGATCGTCGACGAGCCGGTCGAGGAACGCCTCGTCGAACGCGCGGTTGATCAGGCCCGCGCGCGGACCCTGGAGCTGGTGGCTCATGCCGCCGGTGCCCCACACCTGCACGTTCAGGTCTTCCGGGAAGCTCTCCACCGCCCGTCGGATCGCCTTGCCGAGGTCCAGGCAACGCTTGCCGGTCGGGGGCGGGTACTGAACCACGTTGACGGCCAGGGGGATCACCTTGCAGGGCCATTCCGGCGGCTGGCCGAACATCAACGACAAGGGGACCGTCAGGCCGTGGTCGACGTCCATCTTGTTGACGATGGTCATGTCGAACTCGTCGAGGATCAACTTCTCGGCGATGTGCCAGGCGAGTTCGGGGTGGCCCTGCACCATCGGCACGGGGCGCGGTCCCCAACCCTCGTCGGCGGGGGCGAACTCGTCGGCGCAGCCGATGGCGAAGGTGGGGATCAGCTCCAGCGAGAAGGCCGAGGCGTGGTCGTTGTAGACCAGGATGACGACGTCCGGCTTCTCCCGCGCGATCCAGGCCTTGGAGGTCTCGTAGCCGGCGAACACGGGCTGCCAATACGGCTCGCCGGCCTTGGCGTTGTCGAGCGCCGCGCCGATGGCGGGGACGTGGCTGGTGGCGACGCCGGCGGTGATCCTGGCCATTAACGCCCCCTATTTCTGAAAGCTTCCGTCTTCGAGCGGTTGCCCTCGATGCCGCGGCCGCCGTCCAGCATCATCTGGGCATAGGTCTCCTCACTCACCCCGCTCATGATCGCGGCGATCTGGCGGAACGACAGGCCGTCGGTCGCGGCGATCTTGGCGGTGAAATAGATGTTGCCGCCCAGAGCGATCATGCCGTTCCAGTCGCGGTCCAGCACCGCCTGCTTCTGCGCCTCGCTCATCTTCCAGCGATCGAGGTAGGCCCGCTCGTCGGCTTTGAACGCGGCGCGGTTCTCGGCCTTCATCAGCGACATGCAGAACTGGTTGAGGTGAAATCCAAGGCAAGACTGTCGCGAGTCGAACAGGGTGGTGCCCGGGATGTCCTGGAACGGGTTTTCGGTCATGATTCGGGCCAGTAGAGGCGCATGGGATTGTCGACGAGGAGCTGGTGCTGCAGCTCGGCGGTCGGCGCGATCTTCGGGATGAAATCGACCAGTTGGCCCTCGTCGGGCGTGTGGGTCTTCATGTTGGGATGCGGCCAGTCGGTGCCCCACAGCACGCGATCGGGAAAGGCCTCCACGACGCGCCGCCCGAAGGGGACGACGTCGGAATAGAAGGGCGGCCCCTCTACTGAAAGCCGCTCCGGACAGGTGACCTTGCACCAGATATCGTCGCGGGCCGCCATGAAGGCCATGAAGCGGTCGAACAGCGGGCTGCCGGCGCCCTGGGCCACGTCGGGCGTGCCCATGTGGTCGACCACCAGCGGGGCGGGCAAGCCCAGGAAGAAGTTGGCCAGCTCGGCCAGTTCGGCGGCCTCGAAATAGAGGACGATGTGCCAGCCGAGCGGGGCGATCCGGGCGGCGATCTCGCTCAGTTCGTCGGGGTCCAGCCGGTCGACCAGCCGCTTCACGAAATTGAACCGCACGCCGCGGATGCCGCCGTCGTGCAGGCGGCGCAGTTCTTCGTCGCTGACGTCGCGCTTCACGGTCGCCACGCCGCGGGCCCGACCGTCGGAATGGGCGATCGCGTCCAGCATGGCCCGGTTGTCGGCGCCGTGGCACGTGGCCTGGACGATCACGTTGCGGCTGAAGCCCAGGTGATCGCGCAGGGCCCAGAGCTGGTCCTTGCCGCCGTCGCAGGGCGTGTATTTGCGGCCCGGGGCATAGGGGAAGACGTCGCCGGGTCCGAAGACGTGGCAGTGGGCGTCGACCGCGCCGGGCGGGACCTGAAACGTCGGCTTGGCCGGGCAGGGGTGCCAGACCCGCCAGCCGGCATCCATGACGAACGCGGTCATCGGCCCTGGCTCTTCAGGATGGCGTCGAGGCGCGGATAGACCCGCCGGGCGTTGGCCTCGAACACCTTGTGCTTGTCGGCCGTGCTGATCGCTAGCGCGTCGACGTAGCGCTTGGTGTCGTCGAAGTAATTGCCGGTCTCGGGATCGATGCCCCGCACCGCGCCGACCATCTCCGAGCCGAACAGGATGTTGTCGACGTCGATCACCTTGAACAGCAGGTCGATGCCCGGCTGGTGGTAGACGCAGGTGTCGAAGAAGACGTTCCGCATCACATGCTCGCGCAGCGGCGGCTTCTTCAGCATGTCACCCAGCCCACGATACCGGCCCCAGTGGTACGGCACGGCCCCGCCGCCATGCGGGATGATGAACCGCAAGGTCGGGAAGTCCTTGAAGAGGTCGCCCTCCAAGAACTGCATGAAGGCCGTGGTGTCGGCATTGATGTAGTGCGCCCCGGTGGCGTGGAAGTTGGGGTTGCAGGACCCCGAGACGTGGACCATCGCCGGCACGTCCAGCTCCACCATCTTCTCGAAGAACGGATACCAGGCGCGGTCGGTGAGCGGCGCCGACGTCCAGTGGCCGCCGGAGGGGTCAGGGTTCAGGTTGCAGCCGATGAAGCCCAGCTCGGTCACGCACCGTTCCAGCTCGGCGATGGAATTCTCGATGCTGACGCCGGGCGACTGAGGAAGCTGACAAACCCCGGCGAAGGTCTCGGGGAAGAGGGTGACGACCCGATGGATGAGGTCGTTGCAGCGGCGCGTCCAAGCCTGGCTGACCGCCTCGTTCCCGACATGGTGGGCCATGGTTGAGGCGCGCGGGCTGAAGATCGTGAAGTCGCCCCCGCGCTCCTTGATCAGGCGGAGCTGGTTCTTCTCGATGGTCTCGCGGATCTCGTCGTCCGAGATCTCGGGATAGGCCGGATCGATGTCGCCGCCGGCCTTGAACGCGGCCTTCTGGGTGTCGCGCCAGGCGTCGTGCGGCGCGGGCGCGGTGGTGTAGTGGCCGTGGCAGTCGATGATCAGGGTCATTCCGGGCTCCAGATCGAAGCAGGCACATAGACCTCGCCGCGCATCAGCCGGCGGCAGGTGCGCAGCAGGGCGGAGCGGCGGATGCGGCCGTCGGGGGCGACGTCCATGGCCACGGTGAAGAAACCGGTGGGGTGCTCGACCTCCAGCGACTGCGGGTCGCTCACCTGGGCGACCTCGGCCGCCACGGAGCCTGGCGTCACGCAGGCGGTGGCGACGCTGACCGCGCCGAACACGCCGATGGCCTCGTGCACCCGGTGCGGGATGAAGTTGCGCGTGCAGATCGCACCGCCGTGCTGGGCCGGCGCCACCAGGCACATCTTGGGGACGGTCTTCTTCGTTACGTCGCCGAGGTTCATGCGCGGGCCGATCTCCAGGCGGATCGCCTCCACGCGCGCCTTGAGCTCGGCGTCGGCCTCGAGCTCCTCGGGCGTCTCGTAGCCGGTCTTGCCGAAGTCGGCGGCGCGCATGACGACCACGGGCATGCCGTTGTCGATGGCGGTGACCTCGACGCCTTGGATCACGTCGCGCGCGTTGCCCGTGGGGAGCAGCGCGCCGCAGGTCGAGCCGGCCACGTCCAGGAAATCGATGGGAACGGGCGCGGCGGTCCCGGGCACACCGTCGATCCGCGCGTCGCCGTCGTAGCGGACCTTGCCGCCCGGCGTCTGGATCGCCGCCACCGCCAGGCTCTTGGTGTTGAGCATGTTGATGCGGACGTTGGTGACGTCGCCGGTCGGTGCGAACAGCCCTTCCTCGATCGCGAAGGGCCCCACGCCCGCCAGCAGGTTGCCGCAGTTCTGGCCGGCGTCGATCCGCGCCTCGTCGACCACTGCCTGAAGGAACAGGTAGTCGATGTCGGCGTGAGGATGAGTGGACGGCCCGACCACGGCGATCTTGCTGGTCAACGGATGCGCGCCACCCATGCCGTCGATCTGGCGCGGGTCGGGCGAGCCCATGGCGGCCAGCAGCACGGCGTCGCGCGTGGCGACGTCGGCCGGCAGGTCGGACGCGCGGAAGTAGAGGCCCTTCGAGGTGCCGCCGCGCATCACCGTGCAAGGGATGGCTGTCTGGGTCATTGGCCTGAGACCGTGGGCGCCTCGTCGACCCAGCGCAGGCCCTTCTCCGCCAGCCGCTCGCGCATCTTGTAGAGGTCGAGGCCCAGGACGCCGGCCTCGAGCTGCGCGCGCTTGTCGACCTCGTTGGCCTCCCGCTTGCGGGCCGCCTCGGCCACCGCGGCGGCCTCCTCGCGGCGCACGATGCAGACGCCGTCGTCGTCGGCCACCACCACGTCGCCGGGGTTCACCAACTGGTCCGCGCAGACCAGCGGCAGGTTCACATTGCCGATCGTCTCTTTCACCGTGCCCTGGGCGAAGACCGCCTTCGACCAGACGGGGAAACCCATCTCGGTCAGCACCGCCACGTCGCGGACTCCCGCGTCGATCACCAGGCCGCGCACGCCGCGCGCCCGCAGCGACGTCGCCAGTAGGTCGCCGAAGTAGCCGTCCTCGCAGGGGCTGGTGGGCGCCACGACAAGCACGTCGCCGGGCTGGCACTGCTCGACCGCCACGTGGATCATCCAGTTGTCGCCCGGCGCCACCTCGCAGGTGACGGCCGAGCCGGCGATCCCGCACGGTCGGTAGATCGGCCGCATGTGGCTGGCCAGCAGGCCCTTGCGGCCTTGGGCCTCGTGGACCGTGGCGACGCCGAAGCCGGCGAGGGCGTCGACGACGCCGGCATCGGCGCGGCGGATGTTGCGGACGACGAGGCTCATCAGAGGAGGCTCCTCTCGATCTGGTCCAGGGCGCGGTAGGCGGGAAAGACCTGGGCGACAGAGCCGTTCGGCTCGCGGCCCTCGCGGATCGCGGCGAAGAACTCACGGTCCTGCAGCTCGATGCCGTTCATCGACACGTCGACCGCAGACACATCGATCGGCTGCTCCTTGCCGTCCACCAGGTCGTCGTAGCGGGCGATGTAGGTGCCGTTGTCGCAGATGTAGCGGAAGAAGGTGCCCAGGGGGCCGTCGTTGTTGAACGACAGCGACAGCGTGCAGATGACCCCCGAGCCCACCTTCATCTGGATCGACATGTCCATGGCGATGCCCAGCTCGGGATGCATCGGGCCCTGGACGCCGCGGGCGACGCTGATCTCCTCGCCGGTCTGGTAGGCGAACAGGTCCACCGTGTGGGCGGCGTGGTGCCAGAGCAGGTGGTCGGTCCAGCTCCGAGGCTGGCCCAGGGCGTTCAGGTTCTTGCGCCGGAAGAAGTAGGTCTGCACGTCCAGCTGCTGGAGCTTCAGCTCGCCCGCCCGGATCCGGTTGTGGATCCACTGCTGGCTCGGGTTGAAGCGGCGCGTATGGCCGGCCATGGCGACCTTGCCGCTGGCCTTCGCGGTCGCGAGCAGCCGCTCGGCGTCGGCCAGGCTGTCGGCCATCGGGATCTCGACCATCACGTGTTTGCCGGCTTCCAGCACCTGGATCGCCTGGGCGGCGTGGATCGGCGTCGGCGTGGCCAGCAGCGCGGCCTCGACGCCGGGGCGGGCCAGCGCCTCGGCGAGATCGAGTGTCCAATGTGGGATGCCGAAGCGCTCGGCGGTCGCCTTGGTCGCCTCGGCCACGCCGCCCGCCAAGCTGACGACCTCGACGTCCGGGATCGCCGCGATCGCCTCCAGGTGCTTGACGCCGAACGCGCCTTCTCCGGCAAGGACCACTTTCATGCGCATCTACTCCAAGCGAAGGCCGACATAGTTCTCGGCCAGCACGGTCTGTGCGGCCCGCGAACCGCGAATGTAGGTCAGTTCCGCCGTCTGCATGCGGCGGTCGAAGCCGGTCATGGCCGGGAAGCGGTGGGTGAGGCCGGTGAACCACCAGGAGAACCGTTCGGCCTTCCAGACACGGGCCAGCGCCCGCTCCGAATAGCGGTCGAGGGCGGCGTCTGAGCCGGTGCGGTCGAACTCGGCCACCGCCTCGCTGAGCATGATCACGTCCGACGCCGCCAGGTTCAGGCCCTTGGCCCCGGTCGGCGGCACGATGTGGGCGGCGTCGCCCGCCAGGAAGAGGCGGCCGTACCGCATCGGCTCGGCCACGAAGCTGCGCAGCGGGGCGATGCTCTTCTCGAATGACAGGCCGCGGGTGACCCGGCCGCCGGCTTCGGGGCCCAGGCGCAGGCACAGCTCGTCCCAGAACCGCGTGTCGGGCCAGTCCTCGACCCGTTCTTCGAGGCCGCACTGGATGTAGTAGCGGCTGCGGGTGGGCGAGCGCATGCTGGCCAGGGCGAAGCCGCGGTCGTGGTTGGAATAGATCAGCTCGGGGTCGCACGGCGGGGCGTCGGCGAGCACGCCCAGCCAGCCGAACGGATAGATGCGCTCGAACGTCGCCAGCGCCTCGGCGGGGATGCTGGCCCGGCTCACGCCGTGGAAGCCGTCGCAGCCGGCGACGAGGTCGCAGTCCAGGCGGTGCTCGGCGCCGTCCTTGCGCCAGGTGACGTGGGGCCGCGCCCCGGCGATGTCGTGCAGGGCCACGTCCTCGGCGTCGAACACGATCTGCAGGCCGCGCGGGCCGGCCGCGTCGAAGAGGTCCTTCATCACCTCCTGCTGGCCATAGACCACGACGGTGGAGCCGCCGGTCAGCTCCGCCATGTCGATCCGGAAGACGTCGCCGTCGCAGGCGAGGTTGGTCCCCGCGTGGACCAGGCCCTCGGCGCGCAACCGCGCGTCCAGGCCCAGGCGGGCCATCAGGTCGACAGTGATCTGCTCCAGCACCCCGGCGCGGACGCGGCCTTCCACATGGGCCCGGTCGCGGCGCTCGACCACGACGCAGTCCACGCCCGCCTGGCGCAGCAAGTGGGCCAGGAACATGCCCGCCGGCCCCGCCCCGATGATGGCGACCTTGGTGCGGATGCTCCGCCTCCCTCTTCCGCCATGTCATGGCCGGCGGCTGGCTTGGAGCATAGGCCCGGCGCAGCGGTTGACGATGGACCGTTCGGTTCAATACTTGGATTTTTCGTCCCCACGTGGCGGCGCATCGCCGACGGGATGAGGGAAGGGGACGCCGTGGCCCTGGACGAGATTCCTCGCTTCTTCCTCTACGGTGAACCGCCGCGCGCCGTGGGCGACCGGTTTCTCCACGTCGAGCCGATCGACAACCGGACGCGGCCGGCGAACTGGAACATTCGGCCCCACACCCACGCCAACCTCTGCCATGTCTTCCACATCGAGCGGGGCGGGGGCGAGATGCGGGCCGACGCCCGGCTGATCCCGTTCCGGGCGCCCTGTCTGTTGCTGCTGCCCTCGCGGGTCGTCCACGGCTTCGCCTACGAGACCGAGACGTCGGGCTCGGTGTTGACGATCTCCGAGACCTATCTTCAGGAGCTGTTCCGACGCGAGGCCGGGTTCGAGCGGGTGTTCGCCGAGGCCGCCGCGCTGGGCGCCGCCGACAGCGAGCTGTTCGCCGGCCTGCTGGCCCGGCTGTCGCGTGAGCTGGCCTGGACCGCCATCGGCCACGCCGCCGCCGTCGAGGCGCTGCTGATGACCCTCCTGGTCGAGGTGCTGCGGCTGGCGCACCACGAGGCGGACGATGCGCAGGGCCAGGCGAACGGCGCGCATGCGGCCCTGGTGGCGCGGTTCCGTGAGCTGATCGAGGGCCGCTATCGCTCGGGCGACGGGGTCGAGGCCTATGCCGCCGCGCTCACCGTCCCGCCCAAGCGCCTGCGCGCCGCATGCCTGTCCGTGGCGGGCGCGCCCCCGCTGCAGATGATCCAGGATCGGGTGACGCTGGAGGCGAAGCGAGCGCTGCTCTATTCGAACAAAACCGTCGCCGAGGTGGCCTATGACCTGGGCTTCGAGGACCCGGCCTATTTCTCCCGCTTTTTCGCCCGAACAGTGGGCCGCTCGCCCCGCGCCTTCCGAAGCGCCAGCGGCGCCTAGGCTCCGGATTGCCGTTTGCCAGCCAAGGCTATTTCTTCAGGACAAGTGAACGGCGGGGTCCAGACGTCGTGGGGTCGGTGTCCTCGCCGCACGACCGTCGAACTGCTTTGGCGCCGTGGCGCTCAGCGCCCGATGCGACGCAGAAACGCCTTCGCGAAGCTGAAGAGGCCGTATGCCAGAAAGCCGATCCCCAGCGCCGCCAGCAGGGCGGGACCGACGGGCTGGCCTTTCAGCGCCTCCAGCGCACCCCCGAAGCCGCGCGCGTACTCCGCCCTGGCCTGCAAGCCCGCCAGTGCCGTGAGCGCCCCGACTGCGACCAGGGCGAAGCCGCGCGAGAACAGGCCGAGCCGCCCCACGAGCCCAGCCAGGAACGCATGTCGGCCATCGCAGTCCAGGTCTTGCGTGAAGCGGCCTGTCGCGGCTCGCCACATGTTCGACACGCCGCTCGCCGCAACGCCGGCGCCTACCGCGACGAGCACCAGGCCCCCGCCCGGTAAGGCGAGCACCTGCTGGGCCAACACCTGCGCGCGCGCCTGGTCGTCCACGTCCTCCCGCGCCCCGAGGGCGATCACGACGTGCAGGATCGAAAGCGCCATCCCGACGTCGACGACGCCCTCACCCGCCTTTCCCGCCCGCCGCATCAGGGCGTCGGTCGCGTCTCCGACCCGGTCCGCATCCAGAGCGGCCTGCAGGAAACGCCAGCTCGCCATCGCCAGCAGCCCCACGGCGATCGCGCACAGCAGAAGGGCGCCCATAGGCCCGTGGGCCCAGGTCTGCAACGCGCCGATCGGGCTTTCCGCGCGTTGGGCCGGAGCCCAGGCGGCCAGCAAGCTGAGGCCGCCCACGCTGATGTAGACGGCGCCTCGCGCGATGTAGCCGAAGCGCGCGATCGCATCGATGCCTCGCGCGAGCGGCTTGGTCCAACGCCGCGTGCGTTTCTCCGCCGGGAGTATCTTGCGCGCGAGACGCCGGGTTCCGCCCGCGGTCATCCGGGTCGCCCTCGGCCGCGCGCCGGGGATCGGCCTGCGCCGACCGGGGGAGACCCGCGCGTGCGGGGCTGCGACACCTCAGACCGTCTTCGGGCTGAGACGGGCGGGCGATGCGGGGAGACCTTCGGACCGCAGGTCAGTCGCGACCTTGGCCAACTCATGCTTGGCCGCGGCCCGACGCAGCCACGGCTGCCACGCGTCCCTGGCGCCGACCGGATCGCCGATGTGGAAGGTGGCCACAAAGGCCGCCAACGGCTTCAGCGGCGTGTGTTCGATGGGGCGAAGCCGGCAGTGGCCGCGACCGCGCAGGGCTTCGATCCCCGCTCCGATCCCGCCCGAGGCGCGGATTGCGCGTTCCAGCACCTCCTCCTCGCACGCGAGCCAGTGGGCGATCAGGCGGGTGCGGATCGCGCGGATGGCGGCGCGCGACGCCGTACGGGTGTCGCCCGCGGGTTCGACCGACACGTCGCATTCGGTGTCGAAGCCCATGGAGCGGTTGTTCAGGTTGGCTGATCCCACCCGGATCAGCACGTCGTCGATGATCGCGATCTTCGCGTGCACGATGATCGTGCGGCCCATCGCGGTCACCGGACTGTAGATCCGGAAGCGATTGAATTTGTCGGCGTCCTTGAGCCGCTTGATGAACAGCGAACGTGTCCGGTCCATCGTCATCTGATCGAAGTAGCTCGGGGAATGCTCGGTGGAGACCAGGATGACCTCGGGCCCCGCAGGCTCACTCAGGCGCTTCGCCAGGGCCTCCGCGATCATCGGCGAGGTGAAGTACTGGTTCTCGAGATAGATGCAGGTGCGGGCCGCAGCGATCGAAGCCAGGTAGAGGGACTCGACCTCACGATGCTTGGGATGGTTTCGCCAACGGGCTCGCGAGCGTGACAGCCCCACGCGAACATCTTCGAAGTGCGGAACGACCTCAGTAGGCCACGGGTCGCCTCGCGCCGGACGAGGCGGCGCCAGCTCCTCGCCGGTGGCGCGCAGCCAGCGGTCGCGGAAGAGTTCGCCCAGCGCCTGCGCCGGGGCGCCGTCCACCAAGCTCATCACCTCATGGCGCGCGTCAAAGCAGGGATGCTCGCCCGGGATGGCCGCGCGACGCGGATTTTCGTCCTCGTGATCGCAGGTGTCCCAGCGGTCGGGACCGAAGTCACAGCCTCCGGCGAACGCGACCTTGTCGTCCACCACCACGACCTTCTGATGGTGGCTCGCCCCGGTGGGCAGGCGCCCGTCGAGCGCAAACCTCACGCGTGATCCCTCGAAGCACTTGCCCGCGCGCTGTGGGTAGAAGCCCTGGGTGATCGCCACGGGGACGGCGGCCTTCCAACAGAGGACTCTAACGTCGACATCGGGCCGCTCGTCCGCCACCTCCCGCAGGAAGGCCGCGATCCCACAGTCCGCCGGGTCGCTGGACTCCGGGGTAGTGTCCAAGATCGTCTTGGGATTGAAGGCCCAGCCGAGGATGTGGACCGACCGCTTGGCCTTGCCGATCGCGGCCTTCACCGCCGCGAAATAGTCGGCGACGTCCACGATAATCGCCGCGCGCGATGCGACGCCCGCCCGCCAGCACGTCGTGTCTTCCTTCAGCAGCATGCAACCGCCCGCGTAGGACCGGATTGGCGGCGCCGCCCGGCCGTTGAACTGTCTGAGCAAAGACCGCTGCGGCTCGCGCCGGGTGCGGCCCATGGCCCCGGTTGCCGTAAGCCCGCGTCCACGGCTTCGGTTCCACGGTCCTCGCGATCGAAGGGGGTTCGCGTTGGCGATGATCTGCTCCGGGCGCCGACGGCTCGCCACCCAGCCCAGCTGGAAAAGGGCCCCGCCTAAGTTGGCCCGACGAAGGCTGGCGGCCCGGGAGGGATTCGAACCCCCGACCTTAGCTTTAGGAAAGCTCTGCTCTATCCTGCTGAGCTACCGGGCCACGCGCGCGGTTCGTGCCACGGGCCGCCCGGCGGGGCAACCATCCGCGTCGGACCCGAGGCGGGCGGTCGGCGCGGCGGTGGCGGGATCCGCCGTCGCGCTGGCCCCGAACGAAAACGCCCGGCGGTGAGGCCGGGCGTCTCGAAGTCGAAGCTATGTGGACGATCAGGCCGCGACGGCCGCCGTCTTCACCAGCGACTTGTTGAGCATGGCGATGGCCGCGTCGCGGTCGATGCGCTCGATGGCGGCGACCTCGCGGGCCATGCGGTCCAGGGCGCTCTCGTACAGCTGGCGCTCGGAATAGGACTGCTCGGGCTGGTTCTCGGCGCGGTGCAGGTCGCGCACCACCTCGGCGATCGAGATCAGGTCGCCCGAGTTGATCTTGGCTTCGTATTCCTGGGCGCGGCGCGACCACATGGTGCGCTTCACGCGGGCGCGGCCCTTGAGGGTGGTGAGCGCCTTGGACACCACGCCGGTTTCGGCGAGCGGACGCAGGCCGGCGGTCTTGGCCTTGGCGGTCGGAACGCGCAGCGTCATCTTCTCGTGGTCGAAGGTGATGACGTAGACCTCAAGCTTCAGACCGGCGACTTCCTGGGTCTCGATCCCTTGCACCTGGCCCACGCCGTGGGCCGGATAGACGACGTGATCGCCGACCTGGAACTCCGTACCGCTCTTGCTCATCCGAGATACCTTTCTATCCGTCCGCGTCGCCGCGGCGCTCTCGTCACGCGCTCCCGAAAAAGCGAAATAGCCACCCTGTCCGCGAGAACGTTCCGCGGCGGCGCTATCTCTGTGTTCGGAAGCTAGACCTCTTAGACACCCTTCGCCCGTGCCGACGCGGGGCGCGTCAGCCGGCTGTTCTTGCTACAGACAGACGCGGGCGAAGCCTTCGTGTCTTGTCGTTTGCGACATTAACACAAAAATGAGCCGAATGAAAGGGTTGCGCCCCGCGCGCGCGGAAGGGACGAAGGTGCGCCCTAGGACCCGCGGCCAGGCTTCTCGGAAAAGTATTTCTCGAACTTACCGGTTTCGCGCTCGAAAGCTTCCTTGTCGGCTGGCGGCTCACCCTTGACCGTGATGTTTGGCCACACCTTCGAGTATTCGGAGTTGATCCGCAGCCATTTCCCGTCGGCGTCGTCTTCGGTGTCGGGCTTGATCGCGTCGACCGGACACTCGGGTTCACAGACGCCGCAGTCGATGCACTCGTCCGGATTGATGGCCAGGAAGTTCTCGCCTTCGTAGAAGCAGTCGACCGGGCACACCTCCACGCAGTCCATGAACTTACATTTGATGCAGGGATCCATCACGATGTAGGTCATGGCGCGCGCTTGATACTCCGGCAGCGTTCCCGAGTTCGGGGCGCGGGTTTTTCACGGCGCAGCCCCCACTTGTCAATGCGAACGGCCCCCAGGAATTCTGGAAGCCGGCTCAGGCTGGACCTCTGTCGATCGCCGAATAGAGGGTTCGCGCCTCGGTCGCGGGTCCCCGGCGATCGCCCATGGCGTCCACGACGATGGCGATGAGGCGGCCGCCCAGGGCGAAGACGAGTTGGTCCCCGACCTTGATGGGGCGGGCGGGCTTGTCCAGCCGGTGCTCGTCCTGGCCAGCGCGGGTCAGGCGTACGCGGCCCTCCTCGACGAACTTGGCCGCCATCGAGCGGGTCTTGAAGAAGCGGGCGCGCCAGAGCCAGACGTCGGCGCGGCAGGCATCGGGTTCGCTCACGCCTGGGCGGCCTTCTTTCGGCGGCGGCGTGGCCGGCGTGCCGGCGGCGGGCGGTCCTTGAGCGCGGCGAGCGCGGCGAAGGGCGAGTGGGGCGCGGGGCGGGCCTCGGGCGAGGCCTTGCGCTCGGCGCGCCGCCGCCAGGCCAGGCGCTCACCCGCCTTCGGCCGGTTTACGGGGGCGAAGCCCAGGCCGCGCAGGATGGTCTGGCCATCCTGCGGGCTCCAACCCAGCTCCTCGCGAGCCTGGTCCGACAGGATCACGCCGCCATTCTGGATCGGCGCGGACCGCAGCAGCTCGTCCAGCCTTTCCAGCTGTTCGACGGGAACCGCGAGGCCGCGGACGGCGCGCAGACCATGGGCGGCCAGCGTGCGCGCGGTGGGTGTCGGATCGGGCAGCCGGCCGACTCCGGGCGCCGGCGTCCAGCCCGCCGCCTCGCGCCGGCCGATCGCCTGGGCCAGCGCCTGGGCGTCGGGTCTCAGCAGGGCCGGCAGGTAGAGCGAAAAGGCGCCGATGCGGACCCCCAGGCTGCGCAGCATCCGGCGCTCGACCTGACTGAGGGCGCGGGTGTCGGCGGCGACGTCCGCGCGGTCGAGCACGCCGCCGGCCTCGATCAGCCGATAGGCCAGGCCACGGGCCAGGCCCCGGATCTTTCCGTCTGCCACCGCGGTTTCGAGCCTGCGCAGGGCGCTCAGCCGCCGGCCTGCCTCGGCGGACACGAAGGCCTCCAGCCGGCGCGCCGCCCGCTGCCGCGCGGCGTCGTGGCCCAGTTCGCCCAGCAGGCGGACCTGCGGCGCGAAGGGCTGGCCGCCCGTCACCACGCCGACGACGGCGCCCTCCCACAGCACCGAACCGTCCGGATTGAGCGCGAAGGCGTCGTCGGGCGCCGCGGCCAGCTGGCCCAGTCGGCGGCCGATTTCCGGCCCGACGGCGTGCTGGGCCGCCGCGCGGAGCGCCTTCTCCTCGAGCACGGTTCCGCCTTGGGCGGGCTCGAACGCAACGCCGGACAGCTTGCCAACGTAGTGGCCCTCCACGGTGACGCTGCCGTCCGCCGCGACCCCGGCCAGCATCTCCTCGCGGACCCGCAAACCCCGCATCAGCGCGCTGGTCCGCCGGTCGACGAACCGGGCCATCAGCTTTTCGTGCAGGGTGTCGGAGAGCCGGTCCTCCAGGGCGCGGGTCTTGCCCTGCCACTCGGCCGGGTCGACCAGCCAGTCGGGGCGGTTCGCGACATAGGCGAGCGTCCGCACGCTGGCGAGGCGGGCGGCCAGGGTGTCGATCTCCCCGTCGGTGAGATTGAGCTGTTCGTACTGCCGCGCGATCCACTCGTCGCCGATCCGGCGGCGGCGCTCGGTGAGCTGGAGGAAGAAGGCCTTCACCAGGCCGGTGTGCTCGTCCCTCGCCACCTTGCGGAAGTCGGGCGTCTGGCAGACGTCCCAGAGCCGCATCAGGTTGGTTCTGTCGCGCGTGCGCGTCTGGACGACCTCATCCTCGGCGAGGGATTTGAGCGTGGTCTCGTCCAGCGCCTCGGCGGCAAGCTTCAGACCCTGGCGATCGGGCAGGGCGGCCAGGCTCTTCTGCAGGGCGGAGAGCGAGCCGAAATCCAGCCTGTGGTTCCGCCATTCCGCCCCGGCGATGGGTTCGAAAGCATGCTGCTCGACGGCCTCGACCAGGTCGGGGTCCATGTCGTCGGCCTCGCCGGTGACCCCGAAGGTGCCGTTGGTCTGGTAGCGCCCCGCGCGCCCGGCGATCTGGCCGATCTCCTGCGGGTGCAGATACCGGGTCCGCCGCCCGTCGAACTTGCGCAGGCCCGCGAAGGCCACGTGGTCGACATCCATGTTGAGGCCCATCCCGATGGCGTCGGTGGCGACCAGGAAATCCACTTCTCCGGACTGATAGAGCGCCACCTGGGCGTTGCGGGTGCGGGGGCTGAGCGAGCCCATGACCACGGCCGCGCCGCCGCGCTGGCGGCGGATCAGCTCGGCGATAGCGTAGACATTCTCGGCGCTGAACGCGACCACGGCCGAGCGTCGGGGCAGGCGGGTCAGCTTCTTGGGGCCGGAATAGGTGAGGGTGGAGAACCGGTCGCGCGTCTGGATCTCGGCGTGTGGCAGGAGGCGCCGCACCAGCGGCGCCATGGTCCCGGCGCCCAGCAGCATGGTTTCGGACTTGCCGCGGGCGTGCAGCAGGCGGTGGGTGAAGACGTGGCCGCGCTCGGGGTCGGCGCAGAGTTGGATCTCGTCGACCGCCAGGAATTCCACCTCGACGCTGAGCGGCATCGCCTCGACGGTGCAGACGTAATACTGCGGGCGGGGCGGGACGATCTTCTCCTCGCCGGTGATCAGCGCCACGCAGCGCGGGCCACGCGCCTTGACGATGCGATCGTAGATCTCGCGGGCCAGCAAACGGAGCGGCAGCCCGATCATGCCGGACGCGTGCCCCAGCATGCGCTCCACCGCGAGGTGGGTCTTGCCGGTGTTCGTGGGCCCCAGCACCGCCACCAATCTGGACGGCGCCGCGCCCGAAGGGCGATCGCTCATGGTCTCAACGTGGGGTGGCCGCGAGAGTCGGGCAAGCGCGGCTTATCGTCATGTCCGAGCGTTCAGGATCGCCAGGAGTTCCGGCACGCATACCGCCGAATTCTCCGCCGCCATTTCGACCATCTCGGGGTAGGTGACGTGGCTGTCCTCGCCGGCGAGGTCCGACAGGGTGCGGATGACGTACAGGGGAACGCCCCAGGCCTGGGCCACCTGGGCGACCGCGCCGGATTCCATGTCGATGGCGTCGGCGCCGAATGCGGCGCGAAGCTGTTCGCGCGTGGCGGCGCAATTCAGGAAGTAGTCGGCGGTCACCACGGCGCCGCGCAGCACCGGGTGCGAGAGCCTGGACCGCGCCGAAAGCGCCAGCCGGTCGAGGTGTTCCGCGACGGCCTGGCTGACCGGCGCGGCCGCGGTCAGGGTCGGCGCGCCAATCGGGATGACGCCCGAGGGCGTGGGGACGAACCGCCCGTCCGCCACATAGCCATAGTCGTGGATCGCCAGCCGGTCGGCCAGCAGCACCGTGCCGACCTCAAGCTCGGGATGCAGGCCGCCGGCCACGCCCGAGAAGACCAGCGCCTGCGCGCCATAGGCGCTGAGCAAGAGGGTGGCGGCCGCGGCGGCGTTGACCTTGCCGATGCCGCAAAGCGCCAATGCGATGCCGGAGCCGTCGTGCTCGCCGGTCCAGACCCGGGTCGGGCCCCGGGTTTCGGGTTCGAAGGGGAGGTGGAGGCGGCTGCGGACGGCGGCCAGTTCCTCGGGTGTCGCGCAGAGAATGCCAACGGTCGTCACGGCCCGAACCTAGCGGGCGGCGCCGTCAAGGCAAACACCGTTCGCAGCTTGGGAATTGCACGCCGCCGCCCGCCCGCTAGGGTCGCGGCAATTCAATCCTCCGGGAATCCCAGACTCATGACCACCCGCCGTCACGTGCTCCTCGGAGGCGCCGCCCTCGGGCTCGCCGCCTCGCCGCTCTCCGCCATCGCGCTCGAAGGACAGGGCGTCAGCGACCCGCGCCTCGCCAAGCTCCTGGACGCCTTCGTCGAGGAGATCCTGGCGGACTCGCCCCAGACCGCCAGCAGCATCGGCAAGGACAAGGGGCCGCGCGCCGGCCTGAGGCGCCGCCTGGACGACATCTCCTCCGCCGGCCGGACGCGCCAGGTCGCCGGCTATGCCGACCGCGCCAAGCGGCTGCGCGCCATTCCCCGGACCAGCCTCTCGGGCCGCGACCTGACCACCTATGACAGCGTGCTCTACGCGCAGGACGTGGGGGCCGAGGGCGGCAAGTTCAGCTACGGCAAGGACTATGCGAACCCCTATGTGGTCAGCCAGCAGGACGGCACGGTCGCGAACACCGGCGAGTTTCTGAACGCGCAGCACCTGATCGAGACCAAGGACGACGCGGAGGCCTACATCGCGCGCCTGGAGCAGTACGGAACCGCGCTGGACCAGGAGAGCGACCGGATCAAGGACGCGGCGGGCAAGGGCGTGGTCCTGCCAGACTTCCTTCTGGCCACCGCGTTGGCGCAAGGCGCGGAACTGCGGGGGATGGACCCCGGCGCCACCCGGCTGGTGGGCTCGCTGGCGGACCGGACCAAGGCCAAGGGCATCGACGGCGACTGGCAGGCGCGCGCCACCGCCATCGTCGCCCAGAAGGTGTTTCCCGCCCTGGACCGCCAGATCGCCGTGCTGAAGGCGCAGCAGCCGCGGGCGACGCATGACGCCGGGGTCTGGAAGTTCCGCGATGGCGGCGACTACTACCGCTGGGGCCTGAAGTACAACACGACGACCGACCGCACCCCGGCCGAGATCCACAAGACCGGCCTGGACCAGGGCGCCGAGATCGACGCCATGATGGACGGCATCCTGAAGGCGCAGGGCTACACCCAGGGGACGGTGGGCGAGCGCATGGGCGCGCTGACCAAGGACCCGAAGTTCCTGTACCCGAACACCGAGCAGGGCCGGCGGGACGCCATCGCCTACATCGAGGGCCGTATCGCGGCGATCCGCCCGCTACTGCCCAAGATCTCGAAGCTGGACCTGAAGGCGCCGGTTGAAGTGCGGGCCGTGCCCAAGGAGATCGAGGCCGGCGCCGGCCTGGGCTACATGAACTTCGCCGCGCTCGATGGCTCACGGCCGGCGATCTACTACGTGAACCTGCGCGACATGGCGAACTGGCCGAAATACACCCTGGCCAGCCTGTCGATGCACGAGGCGCTGCCCGGCCACGCGTGGCAGGGCGCCTACCTCGCCGAGCGGCCCGGCGACATCCACACCATCGCCTCGCTGATGAACTTCGGCGCCTTCACCGAAGGCTGGGCGCTGTATGCCGAGCAGCTCGCCGACGAGGCGGGCCTGTACGCCGACGATCCGATGGGGCGCCTGGGCTACCTGCAGGCGCTGCGCTTCCGGGCGGCCCGCCTGGTGGTCGACACCGGCCTGCACGACAAGCGCTGGACCCGCGAGCACGCCATCGATTGGATGGTGGCGGCCACCGGCCGCTCGGCCGCGGCGATCACCAGCGAGGTCGACCGCTATTGCGCGAGCCCCGGCCAGGCCTGCGCCTACAAGACCGGGCACAACGAGATCGTCCGGCTGAGGGCCAAGGCCAAGGCGGCGCTGGGCGACCGCTTCGACCTGCGCGACTACGACGATGCGGTGGTCACCACCGGCGGCTGCCCGCTGGCGGTGCTGGAGGGCGTGATCGACCGCTACGTGACCAAGACCAAGGCCGCCTAGGCGCGGCCAGCGGCCCGCTGTCGAGCGCGCCCTACCTCTCCAGGCGGAAGCCGAGGGGTAGGAGCGCCTCGATGGCGTGGCTCTCGGTGGACCCGTCCTCTGCCACGCTGACCACCTCGCAGCCCGGCTCCGAGAACTCCCAGATCTTCTGGCGGCAGCCTCCGCAGGGCCAGATCAGGCCGGGCAGGGACGAGGCGACCCAGACGCGCGTCAGGCGCTTCTGCCCCGCCGTGATCGCCGACGAGATCGCGCTGGCCTCCGCGCAGACGCCTTGCGGATAGGCGGCGTTCTCGACGTTCACGCCGTAGTGGATCTGGCCATTCGCGCACTCGACCGCGGCGGCGACATGCACGCCGGAATAGGGCGCATGGCTGTGCGCGAGCAGGCGGCGAAGTTCGGAGGCGACGGCCGGGGGCGCGGAGGCGGTCATGTGCGGAGGAAAGGTCCCGGAAGGCGGAAGGGACGATGAAGTCTAGGGCGAGGGATCGGGGTCGTCCATGCCGCAGCGCCCAAAGGCCGCCGTCTTCCACCGCGATTGGATAACCTTCCCACCCTCGCCCGAATCGGAGGCCGGCATGCGCACCCTGCTGATCACCGCCCTGTGCGCATTCGCGCCCGGCCTCGCCATGGCCGCGCCGCTGCCCGCGGAGGTGGCCCGGATGATCGAGGCGGCCGCTGAGACGCCGGGTGCGCTGGCCACGGTGGCCGAGGTCGCGCGACGAACGCACCCGGAGTCGCTGGCCGAGATCGACGCCCAGGTGGCCGCACTGACCTCGCGCGCCGAGGAGGAGAGGATCGCCCGCATCACGTCCCTGCGTTTTCGCGATGGCTGGAAGGGCGAGGGCCAGGCCGGCGGCTTCATCAGCACCGGCAACAGCGACGACGTGGGCGTCTCGGTTGGCCTCAAGTTCGCCAAGGAGACCCTGCGCTGGCGCCACGAGGTGCGGATGGCCGGCGACTATCAGCGCTCGGACGGCCAGGTTTCGAAGGAACGCTATTTCGCGAGCTACGCGGGCCAGTGGAAGCTGAACGGACGCGCCTTCGTCGCCCCGTCGCTGTCCGCCGAACGCGACCGGTTCGCCGGCTACCGGAGCCGATTTTCGGAAAGCGTGGGCGTCGGCTATCGCCTGATCGACCGGCCCGGGCTGCGGTTCGACGTCCAGGCGGGCCCGGCGCTTCGCCAGATCAGCTACTATGACCGAGGCGACGAGATCGCCTTCGCCGGCCGCCTGGGCGGAGACCTGGCGTGGACGGTCCGCCCCGACCTGGTGTTCACCCAGAACACCACGGTGTTCCTGGACACGATGAGTTCGACCCTGACGTCGACCACGGCGCTCACCACCAAGCTGCGGGGCGACCTGTCGGCCCGCGCCTCGTTCGACATCCGGGTGGAGACCGAGCCGCCGTCGGACCGGGAGCACACCGACACCACCACCCGGGCCAGCCTGGTCTACAGCTTCTAGTCCAGGGTGCGGCGGTAGCGAGCCATGGCCAGCGCCGTGACCACCAGCACGAACGCCGTCAGGGCAGAGAGCTCGCGCCACTGGTCGCCCAGGTCCTGCGATTTCAGCAGCGAGCCGCGCACGACACGCAGGAAATGGGTGACCGGGATCACCTCGCCGATCCACTGGGCCCAGGCGGGCATCCCGCGGAACGGGAACATGAAGCCCGACAGCAGGATCGACGGCAGGATGTAGAAGAAGCTCATCTGCATCGCCTGGAGCTGTGACCTGGCCACCGTGGAGATCAGGAAGCCCAGCGCCAGCGAGCCGGTGATGAAGAGGGTGATGCCTGCCGAGAGGCCCAGCCAGCCGCCGGCCATCGGCACCTGGAACAGGACCGCCGCCATGACCAGGATGATCGCCGTCTGCACCAGCCCGACCATGACGTAGGGCGCGAGCTTGCCGATCATCACCTCCAGCGGCTCAAGGGGCGTGGAGAGCAGCGTCTCCATCGTCCCCCGTTCGGTCTCGCGGGTGACGCTGAGCGCCGTCATCATCACCAGGGTCAGCGACAGGATGATGCCCAGCAGGCCTGGCACGATGTTGTAGGCCGTGATGGCCTCGGGATTGTACTTGCGGTGGACGACCACCTCGAACGGCGCGCTCCCCATGCGCGGCGCGAGCGCGCCGGTCAGGTCGTGCGCCAGGGCTTGGTTGGGCAGGGCCGCCAGGGCGGCGACCGCCCCGCCGGTGGCCGAAGGATCGGTGGCGTCGGCCTCCACGAGGATCTGGGCCCTGTCGCCGCGCGCCACCCGGCGGCTGAAATCGCCGGGCACGGTGACGGCGAACTGGGCGTCGCCGTTGCGCAGCAGGCGGTCCAGCTCGGCGGGGCTGCGGGCCTGGGCCACGAAGTCGAAGTAGAGCGAGTTCTTCAGCGCCGCCGTGATCGAGCGCGCATAGCGGCTGTCCTCCTGCATCAGGACGGCGGTGGGAAGGTGGCGCGGCTCGGTGTTGATCGCGTAGCCGAAGAGGGTGAGCTGGACGACCGGGATCGCCAGCATCATGGCGTAGGTGATGCGGTCGCGGGTGAGCTGCTTGAACTCCTTCACCAGCACGGCGAACACGCGGATCCAGGACAGACCGGTCATTGGACGTTGTCCTGACTCTGGCCCATGAGCTGGATGAAGACGTCCTCCAGGGTCGCGGGGACCTCGGTCCAGCGGTAGGGCTCGCGGCGATAGGGCAGGATCGCGGCCTCCAGCGCCGCGCGGTCGGTCCCGCTGACGTGGATCGCTGCGCCGAACGCCGCGGCGGTCTCGACGCCGGGCTTACCCGTCAGTTCGTGCGCCAGCTTGTCCGCGTTGGCTCCTTCGCCGTGGAAGGTGATCAGGCCCGACCGGGCGATGACCTCGGCGGCGGTGCCGCGTGCGATCAGCCGGCCGTAGCTGATGTAGGCGATCTCATGGCACCGCTCGGCCTCGTCCATGTAGTGGGTGGAGACCAGGACCGTGAGGCCTTCGGCGGCCAGGGCGTGGATCTCGTCCCAGAAGGTGCGCCGCGCCTTGGGGTCGACGCCGGCGGTGGGCTCGTCCAGCAGCAGCAGGCGGGGCTCGTGCAGGGTGGCGGTCGCCAGGGCCAGCCGCTGCTTCCAGCCGCCCGACAGCGTGCCGGCAAGCTGGCTCCGCCGGCTCGTGAGGCCCAGCCTTTCCAAGGCGCGATCCACCCGTTCCCGGCGGCGGTCCAGGCCGTAGACGCGGGCGGTGAATTGCAGGTTCTCGGCGATGGTGAGGTCCTCGTAGAGCGAGAACTTCTGGGTCATGTAACCCGTGCGGCGCTTCACCTCCTCAGCCTGGGCGATGATGTCGAAGCCCAGCGCCTCGCCCGACCCGCTGTCCGGCGTCAGCAGGCCGCACAACATTCGCAGCGTGGTGGTCTTGCCCGAGCCGTTGGGGCCGAGGAAGCCGCAGATCCGGCCTTGCTCCACCTGGATCGTCACGTCGTTGACCACATGCTTGGTCCCGAAAGACTTGTTCAGGCCACGGACGTCGATGGCGAGGTGAGAGGCGGGCGCCGTCAAGACAGCGGTTCCACATCCACCGGCTGGCCGGGATTGAGGCGGCTGCTGGGGCGGGCCTCGACGAGGTAGACCAGCCGGTCGCGAGCCTCGCGGCTGTAGATCACCGGCGGGGTGAACTCCGGGCGCGGGCTGATGAACTCGATCCGGGCGGAAAGTCCCTTGGCGCAGCCGTCGCAGGCGAAGCGGACCGTGCGGCCCATCCGATACGCGGACAGTTCCTTCTCCGGCACGAAGAACCGGACCTTGATCCGCTCGTCCGGCAGCAGGCTGAGGATGGGCTGGTTGGCGGGGGCCCATTCGCCGGGGTGGAAGAAGACGTCCTCGACCCGAGCCTTGGCCGGGGCCTTCGGCGACACCTCCGCGAGGCGGGCGGCCGCGCCGGTGACCGCGGCCTGGGCCTGGGCCACGCGGGCGTCGGCGGCGCGGATCTGGTCCTCGCGGGCGCCCAGGGTGGCGGCGTCGCGCTGCTTGCGGGCCGCGCGGACCTGGGCGACGGCGGCGTCGGCGGCGGCCTTCGCGTCGTCCAGCCGGGCGGGCGCATACCAGCCCTGGCGCACCAGAGGCTGGATGCGGCGAAGGTTGGCGCGGGCGTCGCGGGCGCGGGCCTCGGCGGCGGCGATGTTGGCTTCGAAGACCGCCAGTTCGGTCGGCCGCTGGCCCTTGCGCGCGTCGATGGCCTGGGCCTCGGCGGCGGCGGCCTCGGCCGAGGCCTGGTCGGCCTGGGCGCGAACCTGGGCCGGATCGACGACGAACAGCGCCTGACCGGCGGCCACGTCCTGGCCGCGCACCACGCTGACGCTGCGCACCGTACCGGCGACGGGCGCGGCGAGGTACAGGGGCTCGCCCTCGATATAGCCCGACAGCGTCCTGGGCTCGCCCATGCGCGGGATCCAGACGACCAGTCCGACGATGACGGCCGCGGTGGCGACCAGGCCGATCACGAGGAGGGGCGGGCGGTTCATGCGCGGGCTCCGTCGGTGAGCATGCCGCAGAGCAGGGTGTCGATGTGCTGGTTCATCAGGACCGGCAGGTCGAAGGGTTCGGCGCCGATGGGGACGAAGGTCTCGCGCCAGAGCACGCCCACCAGCAGCGGGGCGATGAGCTGGAGGGCATAGGCGCGGGGGTCGCCCGGCTTCACCTCGCCCCGCGCCTGGGCGGCCGCGATCGCCGCCGACATGGCCCCCAGGGCCTGGGAGACCAGCTCGTCGTGCCAGACCCTGGCGATCTCGGGGAAGTTCCTCGCCTCGCCCACCACCATCTTCAACACGCCGCCCAGCGGCGTGTTGGCCACCACGATCGCGACGTGCGCCGTCACCCCCCGCAGGAGGTCGGAGAGCGGACCGGGATGGGCCGCCGCCATGCCCTTGATCATCCCGATGTTGGGCGCGATGGCCTGCTCCACCACCGCGCGGAAGATGTCCTCCTTGGTCTCGAAGTAGAGGTAGATCGCGCCCTTCGAGACGCCGGCCGCGCGCGCGATGTCATCCAGCTTGGCGGCCGCAAAACCCTTCTCGGCGAAGATGGTCAGCGCCGCCTGCACGATTTCCGCCGGCCGGTCGGCCTTGCGTCTACGGAACTTCGGCGCGCCGGCGTCCATGGCGATAGCTCTTTAAATAACTGACCGGTCATTTAATAACATGTGCGGCAAAGCCGCGCAACACGCCGAGGTGACGACGGGTCGCATGGTTAAAATTGAGGTGTCCGCCTAGTTTTTGCCCCGGTCCGAGGTCAGGACCCATCGCATCGCCGCGGCAGACGCGGCGTCCCAGTCAATCCGCCACAAAGCTTGGCATTAGTCCGAGCTCGGCGTGCATTTGTTGAGTGAAGGGTCCTGGATGAAGTTGGGCGTGTCTGCGCGTGTGCTTGAAGCGGTCGAAAAAAAACCAGCGTTGTTGGCGTCTATAGTCGTGCTTGTTGGTGCGACGGCCGCCGCCGCGGCGCCGCTCAGCCAGTCCGAGCATCGCGCTCAACTCGCCACGGCGATGGAACGCGCAGTCGAGAAAGTGGCTCCCACGGTCGAGCCGGCTCCGGTGATGAAACTGGTCTGGGACGGCGCCGACCTCGACGGCGACGGCCGGGCCGACTTCACCAACCCGACCGGCCGCGAGCCGCGCACGCACGACGCCTATGGCGACGGCGAGTTCGGCGCCCGCCGCGATGGCGGCAGCCGACGGCACGAGGGGGTCGACTACACGGCTAGGCCCGGCCAGGACGTGGACGCTCCCATCTCCGGCTATGTCACCAAGATAGGCTACGCCTACGCCGGCGACGCGAACCTCAAGTTCGTGGAGATCACCAACCCCGCGCTGAACTATGCCGCGCGCGTCTTCTACGTCGAACCCAAGGTGCAGGTCGGCGAGACCGTCGCCATGGGCAGGCCGATCGGCACGGCACACACGCTGCAACGCAAGTATCCCGGCGGCATGACCGACCACGTTCACCTTGAACTGATCGATCGCCGCGGCGCCCGTGTCGACGCTACCCGCATGATCACGGCGGAATACCGGCCCTTCCCCGCGCCAGGCGCCGTCACCGTGGCCGCCGCGGACTGAGTCCCGGGCGGCTGGCTTCCGCGCCTCGGGCGGGTCCGCTACTTCAAAGCATAGGCGATGACGTAGTCGCCCTTCGCCGGAGCCATGGCCGCGCCGCCCGCCGTAACCACGACGTACTGCTTGCCGGTCTTGGGCGAGACGTAGGTCATCGGCGTGCCCGCCGAGGCGACCGGCAGTGGGGCCTGCCAGAGGACCTTTCCCGTGGCGTTGTCGTAGGCGCGCAGATAGGCGTCGGTGGTGGCCGAGCGGAAGGTGACCCCGCCGGCGGTGGTGATCGGCCCGCCGATGCCCAGGGTTCCGATCGGGATCGGCAGGCCGGACTTAAGCCCCAGCGGCGCCTGGGCCTCGGCCGTCCCCGCGGGCACCCGCCAAACGATCTCGCGGGTGCGCAGGTCGATGGCGGTCAGCATCCCGTGAGGGGGCTGGACGCAGGGCGCGAACAGCGGGCTGAGAAACCAGTTGTTGTCGGCCTCGTAGGGGACGGCCTTGCGGCTGGGCGGCGGCCGATCGGACTTGATGCGGCTGACATCCACCTCCGGCTTCGACGACTTTCTGAGCGCCACCGTCTGCGGCATGCGCACGTCGCTCACGATCAGCAGGCCGCGGCGGGCGTCATAGGCGCCCGAGCCCCAGTTCATGCCGCCGGCGTTGCCGGGATACTGCAGCGAGGGCCGCTCGGGGCTGCCGGGTGGGGTGAAGTCGCCCTCGTAGCGCAGTTGCTGGAAGCGGATGCGGCAGTAGAGCTGGTCCAGCGGGGTGGCGCCCCACATCATCTTCTCGTCCAGCCGCTCGACGCCGATGGTGGGCATCTCGACGGAATAAGGCTGGGTGGGGAACACCCACTCGCCGGGCTGGGCGCCGCCGGGCACGCGCACCTCGACCACGCGGGTCAGCGGCTTGCCGTCGCGGCGGTCGAGCACGAAGATCTGGCCGCGCTTGGTGAGCTGGACCAGCGCCGGCGCCGTGCCGCCCGCGACCGGGAAGTCGATCAGCATCGGCTGGCTGGGCACGTCGTAATCCCACAGATCGTGGTGCACGGTCTGGAAGGTCCAGCGCATCTTGCCGGTATTCACGTCGACGGCGACGACCGAGGAGGAATAGGCCTCCGACGCCATCGAGCGGTGCGAGCCCCAATAGTCGGGCGTGGCGTTGCCGATGGGCAGATAGATCAAGCCCAGGTCCGGGTCGAAGGCGGGCGTCGACCAGACGTTGGGCGTGCCGCGGGTGTAGGTCTGGCCCTCGGGCGGCAGCTTGTCGATGGACGGGTCGCCCAGGTCCCAGGCCCAGACCAGTTCGCCGGTGACCACGTCGAAGGCGCGGACGACGCCTGAGGGCTCGGAGAGCTCCTGGTTGTCGGCCACCCAGCCGCCGATGATGATCTTGTTGCCGATCACCGTGGGCGTGGACGTCTGGAAGTAGAAGCCCGGCTTGATCGGGCCGATGCCGGTGGAGAGGTCGACCACGCCGTCCTTGCCGAAGCCGGGGCAGCGCTGGCCGGTGGTCGCGTCCAGGGCGAAGAGCTGGGCGTTGATCGTCGACGAGATGATCCGCTGGCGGCAGAGCGGAGCCGCCGGCGCGGCGGCCTGCTGGACCGCGGGCGCGGGCGTCGGGGTGGCGTGCGCAGCCTTGGGGGCCGGGGCGGCCGCGGCCTTCGGCGCCGGCGCAGGCTTCGCGGCGGGAGCGGCCTTCGCGGGCGGAGTCGCGGCCTTGGACGCCGGAACCTGTGCGGCGGGCGCACCGGCCAGGGCGACCTTGGGCTGGGTTCCGTCCCAGTAGCCGACGCCGCGGCAACGGTTCCAATACCGGGCCTTCACCTTGGGATCGTGGCGCCACTTCTCCTTGCCGCTGTCGGCGTCCAGGGCGATGACCACATTGGTGGGTGTGCAGACGTAGAGCGTATCGCCCACCTGCATCGGCGTGTTCTGGTCCTGGCTGCCCCGGTTCGGCTTCTCGCCCGAGCGATAGGTCCAGGCGACCTTCAGGTCGTCCACGTTCTCGCGGTTGATCTGGTCGACGGGGGCATAGCGCGCACCGCCGGGATCGCGGCCGTAGTAGCGCCAGTCGGAGGCGGGCTCGGCCGGCGGAGCGACGCCGGTGACCTGGGCCGGAATCTCGGCCTGGCCCCAGGTGTAGGTGGCCGGTACGGCGGCGCCCAGGACGCCTACGCAGGCGAGCGACAGCACGCCGACCGCCAGGGCCGAATAGCCGCGCAGCGGCCCCTTCGGAGCCACGGCGATCACCAGCAGGATGAACAGGCCCAGCACCGCCGGCGCGAAGAGGCGCGGCAGCAGCGGCCAGAACTCGAACCCGGCCTCCCAGACGCCCCAGCCCAGGGTGACGGCCAGCACGACGGCGTAGACGAGCCCCGCGGCCGGGTGGCGGCGGGCCAGCATCACGCCCGAGCCGAGGATCGCGGCGCCCGCCAGCAGGTAGTAGGGCGAGCCGTCCAGAAGGATCAGCCAGGCGCCGCCGGCGAGGATCGCCGCACCCACCAGCGCGACCAGACCGCCGCCGATCGCGGCCCAGATCCTGGCCGGCCAACCCGCTGGTTTGTCAGACGCCATGCGCGCTTCCCCCGAACTCGAGCGCGGACCTTAGGCCCGAATCGCCACCCGCATGAAGGGTGCTGGACCTGACCTCGCCCGCGCGCGATAAACGTACGCAATGTTCTAAAAATGAAGTGCTTCTCGGGAGGGATGAGATGAGGGTCCGAAACATCGCGACGCTGGCGCTGGGCGCGGCCGTGGGACTGATGGCGGCAGCCGCCGCGGCCCAGCCGACGTCGATCAGCTATCCGAAGAACGACTACGCCAAGCCCGAGGCCTGGCTGTGCTGGCCTGGCAAGGCGAATGACGCCTGCGCCATCGACATGACCACCACGGTGATCAAGGCCGACGGCTCTTCCACGGTCGAGTCGTGGAAGTCGGATCCCAAGGCGCCGATCGACTGCTTCTACGTCTATCCGACGGTGTCGACCGACCCGGGCGTCGTCTCGGACATGACGGCCAACGCCGAGGAGCTGAACGTGGTGAAGCAGCAGCTCGCTCGCTTCGGCTCCAAGTGCCGGATCTACGCGCCGCTCTACCGCCAGTTCACGCTGACGGCGCTGCGGGGCATGGTCGAGGGCAAGCCCATGCCGGGCGCCACCGATCCCGCCGTCCGGCAGGTGGGCTACAACGACGTGGTCGACGCCTGGAACCACTACCTGACGAAGGAGAACAAGGGCCGTGGCGTCGTGCTGATCGGGCACAGCCAGGGCTCGGGCGTTCTTCAGCGGCTGATCCCCGCCGAGATCGACGGCAAGCCCGTGCAGAAGCAGCTCGTCTCGGCCTTGATCCTAGGGTCGAACCTGCCGGTGACGAAGGGCCAGGACACCGGCCTCTTCAAATCCATCCCGCTGTGCAAGACCGCGGACCAGACCGGCTGCGCGATCAGCTACGTGACCTTCCGCGACACCGTTCCCCCGCCCTCCAACACCCGTTTCGGCAAGGTGGCGGCTCCCGAGATGGAGGCCGCCTGCGTCAATCCCGCGGCCTTGTTGGGCAAGAGCGACCTGCACGCCTACCTGGCCAACGGCATGAACATCGCCAGCTCGTCGGCCCCGCCGCCCGAGTGGGTGAAAGGCAAGCCCAACCCCAAGACGCCGTTCGTCTCTCTGCCGGGCCTCATCAGCGGTAAGTGCGTGTCGAAGGAGGGGTTCAATTATCTGGAGGCGCACGTGAACGCAGATCCCGCGGATCCGCGCACCGACACGATCCCGGGCGACGTCACCGGCCTGGGCGGGGTGATCGCCAAGGATTGGGGCCTGCACCTGATCGACGCCAACATCGCCATGGGCGACCTGGTCGAGGTGGTGGGCCGGCAGGCCAAGGCCTACGCGGCGAAGAAGTAGAAAGAAGGGGCGCTTTCGGAAGGAAGCGCCCCCTCAAGCCTCTAGCGTCCAGTCAGCTTCCGGCCGGCGAAGATGCCCATGGCCAGGAAGATCAGGAAGCCGACAACGGCGACGAAGAACAGCAGCTTGGCGATACCAGCCGCAGCGCCGGCGATACCGCCGAAGCCGAGCGCCGCCGCCACGATGGCGACGATCGCGAAGATCAGAGCCCACTTGAGCATCGGTTTGTCTCCTCGGTTCGAAACTCGGCCCTGGAAACGCTGGGGAACCTGCACCGTTCCGCGATGACACAAATCCTTGTTTCACCCGAGGGCAGCGCTGATCTATGACCGGCTGACATGGCCAAGAACCCGGAAAGCCCCCTGGAGCCCTTCAAGCGCGCGCTGGCCCACGCGGCGCGATCGCTTGCCGAGACCCCGGACCTGGAAATCGTCTACTCGGGCGAGGGGCCGCAGCTCTCGGGCAACCGGGCGGTGCTTCCGCACCCGCCGCGCGACCTGACGCCGGAGGATGCCGCGCGCATTCGTGGCCTGGCCGACCAGATGGCGCTGCGCATCGCCCACCACGACCCGGCCGCGCATGCGAAGACGCGGCCGCACTCCGGGGCCGGCCAGCCCATCTACGACGCCCTGGAGCAGGCGCGCATCGAGGCCATCGGCGCCACGGCCATGGGCGGGGTGCGCGAAAACCTCAAGGCGGTGCTGAACCACGCTTGGCAGCGGAAAGCCTTCAACGAAGTCGAGGCCATGGCGAACCCGCCGCTGGCCGAGGTGGTGAGCCTGATGGTGCGCGAGCGCCTTACCGGTGAGCCGCCCCCGCCGATGGCGCGCGCGTTGGTCGACATGTTCCGCGCGGACGTCGAGGCCAAGGCCGGCGAAGACCTGGAGCAGCTCGAAGGGTCGTTGCACGACCAGAAGGCCTTCGCGCGCCTGGCCCGCAAGATCATCCGCGACCTCAACATGGGCGACGACCTGTCGGACGCGCCCGAGCAGCCCGATGAGGACACAGAGGGCGGCGAGGAGGGCGATCCCGACGCCACCGACGATCAGGACGACGGGGAGGGCGAGAGCCAGTCGCCCCAGCAGTCGGCCATGGACGACGACGACACCACGGCCCGCGAGGCCGAGGACGCCGACAGCCAGATGATGCAGTCGGACGAGGATCCCGACGCGGAAGACACCGAGGAACCGCCGGACATGGGCGACGGCGAGCAGCCGGCGCGCCCGGATCCGTCGGGCGACAACCGGGCGATCACCTACAAGGTCTTCACCACGGCCCACGACGAGATCGTGGCCGCCGAGGAGCTGTGCGATCCCGAGGAACTGACGCGCCTGCGCGCCTACCTCGACCAGCAGCTCGCCAGCGTGTCGAACGTGGTCTCGCGGCTCGCCAATCGCCTGCAGCGCAAACTTCTGGCCCAGCAGAACAGATCGTGGTCGTTCGACCTGGAAGAGGGTTTGCTCGACACCTCGCGGCTGACGCGGGTCATCACCGACCCCACAGCCTCCCTCGCCTTCAAGGAGGAGGAGGACACCGAGTTCCGCGACACGGTGGTCACCATCCTGATCGACAACTCGGGTTCCATGCGCGGGCGGCCGATCATGGTGGCGGCCGTGTGCGCCGACATCCTGGCGCGGACGCTGGAGCGCTGCGGCGTGAAGACCGAGATCCTGGGGTTCACCACCCGCGCCTGGAAGGGCGGCAGCTCGCGCGAGGACTGGTTAAAGGCCGGCAAGCCCGCGCAGCCGGGCCGTCTGAACGACCTGCGCCATATCATCTACAAGGCCGCCGACGCGCCTTGGCGTCGCGCCCGGCGGAACCTGGGCCTGATGATGCGCGAGGGGCTCCTCAAGGAAAATATCGACGGCGAGGCGCTGATGTGGGCGCACCAGCGCCTGATCGGCCGGCCGGAAGCGCGGCGTATCCTGCTGGTGATCTCGGACGGGGCGCCGGTGGACGACTCGACCCTGTCGGTGAACTCGGGCCACTACCTGGAGCGCCACCTGCGCGAGGTGATCGGCGAGATCGAGGCCAAGAGCCCGGTCCAGCTCATCGCCATCGGCATCGGCCACGACGTCACCCGCTACTACAAGAACGCCGTGACGATCGTGGACGTCGAGCAATTGGCCGGCGCCATGGTCGAGCAGCTCGCCGACCTGTTTGATGAGGAGGTGCGCAAGGTGACCCGCCGCACCGCGAGCCTGCTGGCGCCGCCGCCCAACACCCAGGGTCCGCAGGGCCCGACCCGCCGATCCACCTTCAAGGAAGTGCGGAGGGCCACCGCTTGAGGCCCTGGGCAGGCGCCGCGCTGGCTCTTGCGCTTGCCGCGTGCGCCGCGCCCACGACGCCGCTGCCGGCCTATCCCGTCCCGGTGGGGGCGGCGATCCAGGTCGATGGCCAGCCCGTCCCCCTTGACCCCACGGATCCCGGTCGTCAGCGCATCGGCAACTTCGCCTACGCCGGCGGCGTGGACCTGACCTCGCGCCAGACCAGCCGCCTGCACGGGCTCTCGGACATCAAGGTCGCGCCCGACGGCCGATTCGTCGCCCTGGGCGACCAGTCCGACCTGCTTGAGGGCCGCATCGTGCTGGACGCCGCCGGGCGCCTGGCCGGGATCGCCGACGCGACGATGATCGCGTTGAAGGAAACGACCGGCGTCGACCTCTACGCCGGCGGCCAGCGCGAGTACGATTCCGAGGGCGTGGCGCGCTTCGCCAACGGCGACTTGCTGGCGAGCTTCGAGCAGCACGACCGCATCCTTCTGTTCCCCCGGGATGGAGGCCTGCCGCGCCCGGCGCCGCAGCCGGATGTGAAATACACCGACAACAAGGGGATGGAGGCGCTGGTCACGGCGCCCGAGGTGGCCGCCGACGCCTATCGGGTCGGGCTGGAGGACAGCGGCCACATCTTCCTCTGCCGTCTTTCCACGACTTGCGTTCGGGACCGGGATCTCGACCTGGAGGGTTCGGCCCTGGTGGCCATGGACAACATGCCAGGCGGCGGCCTGGTCTATCTGCTGCGGTCGTACTCGGTGCTGCGCGGCAACGTTGTCCAGCTGCGGATCCTGGACCGGGCCGGCAAGCTGGTGGACCGGCTGGAGATTGCTCGACCCCTTACGGTGGACAATCTGGAGGGCGTCGCCGCCGTGCCGCAGCCGGGTGGCCGCGTACGGTTCTACCTGATCTCGGACGACAACTTCGGCTTTTACGACGGCAAGCCTACAGACCAGCGGACCTTGCTGCTGGCGTTCGACTGGACGCCCGCGAAGTAGGCTTGGGCAAAATGAAAAGGCCGCCCGGTGGGGCGGCCTCTTCGAAATCGGCGATGAGCCGGGCGCTTAGGCCGCGGCTTGCTCGGCCAGCTTGGCCTTCACCTGGCGCTTGATCTTCAGCGCCTTGGCCGACAGGACCTCGTCCTTGGCCTTCAGCAGCACCACGTCGAGCCCGCCCCGGAAGTCCAGGGTGCGGAGCGCCGCATTGGTGATGCGCAGGGTGAAGTTCTGGCCGAGGGCTTCCGACTGCACGGTCGTGGCCACCAGGTTCGGCATGAACCGGCGCTTGGTCTTGATGTTCGAGTGGCTCACGTTGTGGCCGACCATCGGACCGACACCCGTGATTTCGCAGCGGCGCGACATGGCGAGATAACCTTCGCAGGAAACAGGAATGCGACAGGCCGGGGCCCACGCGAAGAGCGGGCGATTTAGAGGAACGGTCCCCGCTCGTCAAGGTGAGCCGGCGGGAAAGCCAAACGGTCGCGCTCCACGAGCATCGTTCGTTGTGGGCCGAAGCGAGTCAGATACAATATGTCGTAGGGAACGAAAGCTGAATCGCTGCGAGTCAGTGATTCGGTCGCGATTCGTTTCGCGCCCGTTCTCTGCCTCAGCTTTCCAGCGTTAAGCTCCACCTTGGGAGGGTCCGATGACGGCTCCGGTCGAGAAACGCGCGCGATTCCGGGACCTGCATCAGAGCGGCTGTTTCGTGATCCCGAACCCCTGGGACGTGGGCAGCGCGAAGATGCTGCAGGCCCTGGGCTTCCAGGCGCTGGCCTCGACCAGTTCCGGCATGGCCTGGAGCCGCGGCCGCCTGGACAACGAGGTCCCGCTGGAGGACGCGCTCTCGCACCTGGCGACCCTGGCGGTGGCCACGGACCTGCCGCTGAACGCTGACTTCGAGAACGGATATGCCGACACCCCCGAAGGCGTGGCCGTCAATGTTCGGCGGGCGCTGGACACCGGCGTGGCGGGACTGTCCATCGAGGACATGAGCCACGACCCCGGCAAGCCGTTGTACGACACGGCGCTGGCCGTGGAGCGGGTGAGGGCCGCGCGGGCGGCCGTGGACGCGGAGGGCTCGGGCGCGGTGCTGGTGGCGCGCGCCGAGGGTCTGCTGATCGGCCAGATGGACGTGAAGGCCACGCTGGATCGCCTGGCCGCGCTGGCCGACGCCGGGGCGGACTGCCTCTACGCGCCCGGCCTGCGGTCGGCGGAGGACATCGCCACGGCGGTGCTCGTCGTCGCCCCGAAGCCGCTCAACGTTCTGATGTGGACCGGTGGGCCGACGGTCGCGGAACTGGCGGACCTGGGCGTGCGCCGCATCAGCGTGGGCGGCGCGCTGGCGCGGGCCGCGTTCGGCGAGTTCATCCGCACGGCGCGCGAGATCGCTGAAGAGGGCCGCTTCGACCGCCTGGCGCAGGCGGCGACCGGCGCCGAGATGAAGGCGCTCTTGAAACCCTAGAGCCGCACCCAGCCCGTCCCTTCGTGCTGGAAGGCGAAGAGGTCAGGGTGGAGGATCTCGGCGATCATCTCGGCCGACTCGACCAACCGCGGGCCGGGGCGATTGAAGTAGTGGTGGCCGTCGATGACGTAGACCTGACCGCGCCGCACCGCGGACAGCGCCGCCCATTCCGGCCGGGCCTGCAGCAGGGGAGCGTCAGCCAGGCTCTGCGCGATGGTGAAGCCGCAGGGCAGCAGCAGGATGACATCCGGGTCCGCCGCCGCCAGGGCCGCCCAGTCCAGCCAGGGCGAATGCTGGCCCGGCATGGCGAACAGGCTCTCGCCGCCCGCGGCCTCGATCAGCTCGGGCATCCAGTTGCCGCCGGCCATGAGCGGGTCGATCCAATCGATGGCGGCGACGGTCGGGCGATGGGCGGCGCGGTCGGCGGTCCGGCGGATGGCGGCGAGACGTCCCTGCAACCTGGCGATGGCGCGCTCCGCCACGGCCTCGGCGCCCAGCGCCTGGCCCACCTTGCGCACGTCGCCCCAGACGTCGGAGAGGTCGTTGGGCTCCAGCGAGACCAGCGTCGGCGCCATGCCCGTCCATTCGCAGAGCGCGTGCTCGAGATCGCCCGGGGTCACCGCGCAGATGGCGCACTGGGTCTGGGTCAGGATCACGTCGGGCTTCAGCGCCCGCAACCGCTCGGCATCGACGCGATAGACCGAGACGCCCTGGGCGATGATCTCGTTCACGCGCCGGTCGATGTCGCGCGATGTGCCGTCCAGCCGCACCTTGGTGGCGCTGAGCGCCGGCAGGCGGCTGACGTCGACCGGGAAGTCGCACTGGTGCGAGCGGCCCACGAGCTGGTCGGCCATGCCCACCGCCGCCACGATCTCGGTGGCGCTGGGCAGCAGGGAGACGATGCGCGGGCCGCTCATGCGGAACGTCCGAAGGCGGGGACCGCCAGCGGGGTGCAGCGCACGACGGCATCCACCGCCAGCAGCCCCGCCAGCCAGGCGGCGTTCACCGCGCCCACCAGGCTGATCACCCCTGGGCGCACTTCGCAGGCGCCGGTGATCACCTGCTCGACGCCCAGTATGACGAGCTGGTTGGCCACGAACGCCGCGACGAAGGCCAGGCCCGCGCGCAGCCAGGCGGGCTTGCCCAAGGTGGCGGCCAGGACGGGCGCGGCGCCCGCCAACGCAGCGAGCGCCGCCGCGCCAAGGCCGAGGCCCCAGGCGATGGTGCTCGGGTCGCGCGGATAGTCATGGAGGCCGAAGCCGATGGCCTGGCCGGCCAGCCAGACCGCAAGCGTGAGCGGGACGGCGCGGCGCATCGGCAGGGCGCCGGCGGCGATCACCGCCACGGCGACCAGCGGCTCTAGGCAACCGGCGATCAGGCAGCCGCCCAGAACCAGGACGACGACACCGGCGGACCACAGGGCGGTCCGGGGTTGGGAGAGAACAACAGACATGGGCCGATACCTCGCGGCGGACGTGACACGTCACCGCGAAGGAGATTCGCCGACCGACAGGGCGTCAGGCGCCTGGCGGCGGTCCATCCACATCGGTGCACCCCGCCCAATGCGCTCGCGCGTGACCACGGCTCGTGGCAGGTCTCCTGGCTCGCGGGTCGTCGCCTCGGGACCGGCCTTCCCAGGGCGTTGCGGCCCCAGTGGCTTTGGTGGTCTTCGGCTCGCCGCTTACAGTTGCGGGGGCAGCCGCGGCCTTGGACGCGAACGTCCGCACCGCATTCCCTCTAGGCCCTCTCGGGCGCCACGGCCGATGATTGCCTCGCCGTGGCGCGTGCGGTCAAGCCACTCGGACGCGGGCCGTCGATTCGGGCAGGTCCTGACCGAAGGCGCGCTGGTAGAACTCGGCGACCGTGCCGCGCTCCAGCTCGTCGCACTTGTTCAGGAAGGTCATCCGGAACGCGAGGCCGATGTCGCCGCCGAAGATCTCGGCGTTCTGGGCCCAGGTGATCACGGTCCGCGGGCTCATGACGGTCGAGATGTCGCCGTTCATGAAGGCGTTCCGGGTCATGTCGGCCACGCGCACCATGGCGTTGATGGTGCGCTTCCCCTCGGCTGTCTGGTAGCCGGGCGCCTTCGCCAGCACGATCTCGGCCTCGGTGTCGTGGCTGAGGTAGTTCAGCGTGGTCACGATCGACCAGCGATCCATCTGGCCTTGGTTGATCTGCTGGGTGCCGTGGTAGAGGCCGGTGGTGTCGCCCAAGCCGATGGTGTTGGTCGTCGAGAACAGGCGGAACCAGGGGTTGGGCCGGATCACGCGGTTCTGGTCGAGCAGGGTCAGCTTGCCCTGCGCCTCCAGCACGCGCTGGATCACGAACATCACGTCCGGCCGCCCCGCGTCGTACTCGTCGAAGACGAGGGCGATGGGCCGCTGGATCGCCCAGGGCAGCATGCCTTCGCGGAATTCGGTGACCTGCTTGCCATCCTTCAGGACGATGGCGTCCTTGCCGACCAGGTCGATGCGGCTGACGTGGCTGTCCAGGTTCACCCGGATCAGCGGCCAGTTCAGGCGCGCGGCCACCTGCTCGATGTGGGTGGACTTGCCCGTGCCGTGATAGCCCTGGACCATCACGCGACGGTCGTGGGCGAAGCCCGCGAGGATCGCCCGCGTGGTCTCCGGGTCGAACTTGTAGGCCGGATCCACATCCGGCACGTGCGGGTCGCGCTCGCTGAAGGCCGGGACCTTCATGTCCAGGTCGATACCGAAGGTCTCGCGGACGTCGACCTCCGTGTCGGGGGTGAGCGTGATGAGCTTGTCTTCGGTGATGTCGAAAGCGGCCATGACGCGGTTCGATTACAAGCTTGCCGTCGCGTACGCAAACAGGTGTTTTGTGCAAAGGCGAAGGAGGAACCGCCATGCTGATGGAAGCGCAGAGCGCCTATCGCACGATCCGGGTCCAGTCCCGGGAAAGTGGCTTCGGCGCCGAGGTCACCGGCATCGACCTTTCCAAGCCCCTGGGCGAGGTCGCGCTGGCCGAGGTCAAGGACGCCTGGGCGCGCCACGCGGTCCTGGCTTTTCCCGGCCAGCCGCTGACCCTGGACGAGCTGGAAGCCTTTACCCTGCAGATCGGGCCGTTCGGTCACGATCCCTATGTCGCGCCGATGGCCGGCCACCCGAACGTGCTGGAGGTGCGCCGGGAGCCCGACGAGAAGACAACGCCCTTCGGCGGCAACTGGCACTCGGACTGGAGCTTCCAGGAGCGACCTCCCGCGGCCACCATCCTGCGTTCCGAGATCATCCCTCCCGTGGGCGGCGACACGCTCTATGCCGACGGCGCGGCGGCCTACGAGGCGCTGTCCGACGAGATGAAGGCCCGGCTGGCTCCGCTCCGCGCGGTCCACTCGGCGACCCGCGCCTACGGCCCGAAGAGCGGTTACGCCCGCGAACTCGACGTGCGGTCCATGCCGATCATCGTCAGTCCGGAGGCCGACAAGACCTGGGCCCACCCCCTGGTTCGGACCCACCCTGTGACGGGCCGCAAGGCGCTCTTCATCTCGCCGGTCTACACGGTGGGCATCGAGGGCATGACGCCCGACGAGGCCGACCCGCTGCTGGGCGAGCTGTACAAGCACATGGTCCAGGACCGGTTCGTCTACCGCCACGTATGGCAGGCGGGGATGCTGGTGATCTGGGACAACCGCTGCACGATGCACAATGCCCTGGGCGGCTATGACGGGCACCGGCGGGTCATGCACCGCACCACGGTGGCGGGGGAAATCCCGGTCTAGGCGGCCTGGACCACGGGGCCGCCGGTCTTCGCGCGGCCGGCCGCGTAGCAACCCACGCCCAGCGCGCAGCCCAACGAGATCATGACGCTCTCGCCGCCGTCTTCGACCACGCCGGCCAGGAGGTCGAGGCCCTCGGCCCACGGGCTTGAATGGAGGGCGTCGACGCCGACCCCGAACACGGCCGCGCCCAGCGGCGCCGCCGACAGCATCATGGCGGCCCGGCGCGCCCTCGGTGTCGCCTTGCGCCAGGTGAGGGCCAGCAAGATCAGGAAGCCGCCGCCGGCAGCCGCGAACGCCATCAACTCGCCCAGGTCGCGCGACCGGTTGAGGCCGAGGGTCAGGCCCTGAAGCATATGGCGGGCCAGGGTCATGCCCAGCCGCTCGTGGATCGCCAGGGCGTTGTCCAACACCATCCAGGCGTTGAGAGCGCAGAGAACCCAGAGGATCGGCGCACGCTGGCGGCGCGCCAGCAGCCCTATGGCCAGCGCCGTGACGGCCGACTTGAGGTACTCGAAGCCCTCCGCCACACCGAGTTCGACATGCATGTCGAACATCAGGTCCTTGAACCCGGCCGGCGCACGTCCGGCCTCCGCCTGAAGGTGGAGGAGGTCCAGTCCGATGAGGGCGACGTCGATCGGAAGCAGCCCCAGGAACACCAGCAGGGCCATCCGGACGTCGAGTTCTGGGTCCGAGACCGTGTCCACTCAGCGCCCCGTCCGCCGTGTCGCATGACAACGGTATGACGGATTCCCGACTTAGTCCAAGGCGTCGGGCGCCGGGCGCAGGAAGACCAGGCCCGCGAAACTCAGCAGCCCGGCCGCGACGAGGTACAGGCCGACGGGGACCAAGCCGCCGCGGTCCGCCAGCGCCTGGGCGGCGACAGGGGCCAGGCCGCCTCCGATGATCCCGCCTACGTTGAAGGCCATGGAAGCCCCGGTGTAGCGCACCCGCGGCGGAAACAGGCTGGGCAGGAAGGCGCCCAGCGGCCCGTAGACGAAGCCCATCGTGAGCAGCGCCAGGGACAGCCAGGCCCAGATCAGCGGCAGCGAGCCCGCGCCCATCATCGCACCCATGGCCAGCCCGACCACCACCGTTCCGCCGCATCCGGCCAGGAGCACGCGTCGAGGGGTGGCGGCGTCCGACCAGTAGCCCGCGGCGACGATGCCGGCCGCCAGGAACAGGATCGCGCCCAGCTGCACGGCCAGGAAGGTCTCGCGACTGTAGCCCAGCTTCCCGGTCCCGTAGCCCAGGGCGAAGGCGGTCGAGATGTAGAAGAGCGCGAAGCAGGCCACGACGGCGAAGGTGCCGCCGAGCAGCGCGCCGGTGTGTCGCTTCAGCACCTCGGCCATGGGCACATGGCTGGCCTCGGCCTCCGACATCGCCTTCCTGAAGGCGGGAGTCTCACCGATCCTCAGCCGGATCCAGAGGCCCAGGCCCACGAGGATCGCGCTGGCCAGGAACGGCAGCCGCCAGCCCCAGGCCAGGAAGTCGTCGGCCGGCATCGCCACGCCGAGGATCAGGAACAGGCCGTTTGCGGCGATGAAGCCCACCGGGGCGCCGAGTTGCGGAAACATGCCGAAGCGCGCGCGCCATCCGGGTGGTGCGTTCTCGACCGCCAGCAAGGCCGCGCCGCCCCACTCGCCGCCCAGGCCGAACCCCTGACCGAACCGCAACAGGCAGAGCAGCGCGGGCGCGATCCAGCCCGCGACCGCATAGCTGGGCAGGAAGGCGATCAGCAGCGTCGAGCCGCCCATCAGCATCAGCGAGGCCACCAGCGTCGACTTGCGCCCGATACGGTCGCCGAAGTGGCCGAAGAACGCCGCGCCCACCGGCCGGGCGAAGAACGCCACGGCGAAGGTGGCGTAGCTTTGCAGGAGCTGGGCGCTGTCGGACGACTTCGGGAAGAACAGGTGCGGGAACACCAGCGAGGCGGCAGTCGCGTAGATGTAGAAGTCGTAGAACTCGACCGCCGTCCCCACGAGGCTCGCCGCCAGCACGCGGCGGTTCGATGCGCTGCCCGCGCCGGCTTGGGTGGTGGTGGTCAAGCAGAACTCCCCCTCGTTCCGCACGGCTTCGCCCCCAAGCGGTCCGCGGTCAAGCGCCCTGGGCTCGCGTCCGAGGCCAGTGTTGTCCAGGCGGCCCGTTGAGCAAGGGCGCGTTTGCGACTACCTCGGAAGCATGAGCGCCGAGATCGATCCCTTCTACGCCATCTCCGTCAGCGGGCTTGCGCACCGCCTGAAGGCCGAGGGCCGCTCGATCATCCACATGGAGTTCGGCCAGCCGTCCACGGGCGCGCCCAAGGCGGCGATCGAGGCGGCGCACGGCGTGCTCGACCGCGAGGCCATGGGCTATTGGGAGAGCGCGCCGCTCAAGGCCCGCATCTGCCGCCACTACGCCGAGACCTACGGCGTGACGGTGGAGCCCCAGCAGATCACGCTCACCTGCGGCGCCTCGCCGGCGCTGGTGCTGGCGCTGTCGGCCACCTTCAACCCGGGCGACGTGATCGCCATGGCGCGGCCGGGCTACGTGGCCTACCGCAACAACGTCAAAGCGCTGCACATGGTCCCGCTGGAGATCGCCTGTGGGGCCGAGACGCGCTTCCAGCTCACCGCCGAAATGTTGGCGAAGATCGAGCCCGCACCCGCCGGTGTGATCCTGGCGAGCCCCGCGAACCCCACCGGCACCGTGATCCCCGGGCCGGAGCTGGATGCCATCGCCAAGGTCTGCCGCGAGCGGGGCATCCGCATCATCTCGGACGAGATCTACCACGGCCTCAGCTACGCCGAGCCCACGCACTCGATGCTGGAGTACGAGCCCACGACGATCGTCGTGAACAGCTTCTCCAAGTATTTCAGCATGGCCGGCTGGCGGCTGGGCTGGCTGATCGTGCCCAAGGCCGAGGCCTCGCGCGCGGTGGCCTACATGGGCGCGCTGTTCCTGACCGCGCCGTCGCTGGCCCAGCATGCCGGCCTTGTGGCCATGGACTGCCGCGACGAGCTGGAGGGCCACGTCGCCACCTACCGCCGCAACCGCGAGCTCCTGCTGGAAGCGCTGCCGGCCTTGGGCCTGGAGAAGATCGCCCCGCCAGACGGCGCCTTCTACATCTGGGCCGACGTGGGTCAGCTCACCGACGACAGCCTGTCGTTCTGCAAGCAGCTCCTGCAGGACACCGGAGTCGCCACCGCGCCCGGCATCGACTTCGACCCCGTCGAGGGCCGGCATTTCATCCGGATGAGCTTCGCCGTCTCGACCCCCGAGATCGAAGAGGCGATCCGCCGACTGGTCCCCTGGTTCGCCGCCGCACGGGCCCGGGCGGCGGCCTAGGGCTGGCGGTAGACCCGCCCCTCCTTCATCACGAACCGAACGTCCTTCAGCGCGGTGATGTCCTTCGTCGGATCCCCGGCCACCGCGACCAGATCCGCCAACTGTCCCGGCGCGACCCGCCCCAGCTTGTCGTCCAGCTTCAGCAGCCGCGCGTTCACCGCCGTCGCCGCGGTCAGCGCCTCGGCTGGTGTCATCCCGGCCTTCACCATCCAGTCCAGCTCGCGCCAGCTCTGCCCGTGCGCGAAGACGCCGACGTCGCTGCCGGCGCCGACGGTGACGCCCAGCTTCAACGCCAGCTTCACGGTCTCGGCCGCGCGGGCCATGGCGGGCGAGGGCGGTCCCTCCGGCTTGTAGCGCCCACCATACTCCGAGGTCGCCGCGACGGCTTCCAGGGTCGGGATCAGCGCCGTGCCCCTGGCCTTCATGAGCTTCAGCGTCGCCTCGGACGCCTCGTAGCCGTGCTCGATGGTGTCGACCCCCGCGGCGACCGCGCGGCGGATGCCCTCGCCGCCCGCGGCGTGGGCGGCCACCGGCCGGCCCCAGTCGTGGGCGGTCTGGACCAGCACCTCCAGCTCGCGCTGGGTGAAGGCCGGCTTCACCGAACCGTCGGGGCCGATGCGGTAGTCGGCGTAGACCTTGATCCAGTCGGCCCCCAACGCCGCCTGCTCGCGCACGGCGGCCACGATCTCGGCCTCGCCCGAAACCTCCTGGGCGCCCTGCGGCAGGTCCATGTCCGAGCGGAAGCCCTTGCGCGGGCCATAGGCGCCCCTGGCCACGATGGCGCGGGTGGTGACCAGCAGGCGCGGCCCGGCGATGGTCCCGTCGGCGATGGCTTTCTTCAGCGAGACGTCGGCGTCGCCCGCGCCCTCGGTGCCCAGCTCGCGCTCGGTGGTGAAGCCCGACATCAGGGTCCGCTCGGCGTCGCGACCGGCGCGCAGCACCCGGTAGAACGGCGCTTCCTTCAGGACCTGATCGTCCCAGCTCGCCTGGTTGTACGGGTGCAGCAGCAGGTGCGAGTGCATCTCGATCAGGCCGGGGATCAGGGTCGTGCCGGGCAGGGCCATGACCTGGGCGCTCCCCGCGTCGACTTCCGCCCGCGGTCCCACTGCGACGATCTTCTGGCCCTCGACCAGGACGACCCAGTCGGCACGGGGCGCCGCCTGGCCGGCGGTCCATACGGCGTCCGGCTGCAGCAAGATGCGCGGGGCGGCCTGGGCGGCGGCCGGCCCCACCAGCGCCAAGGTCGCGAATATTCCCGAAAGTGCTCTATTCAACCGATTTGACTCCGATAAGCGGAATGATAGGGAGTATTGAAGCGCTGCGGAGGCCCGCTTGTCCGAGGAAATCTACACCGTCGAGCAGTTCGCCGAGCGGCTGAAGCTGCATCCCAAGACCGTGCTCCGATTCATTCGCGAGGGGCGCCTGCGCGCGGTGAAGGTGGGGAAGTCGTACCGGATCCTGCGCAGCGAACTGGAGGCGATGACCGGCGTCGTCCACGCCAAGGGCGTCGCGGCCTCGGCGCGCGTGACCAGCATCGTCGACCTGCCGGACGTCGGCGCCGAGCTGGCGCAGCGACTGGCGCGCCAGGTCCCGGCCGTCCGCATGGCCCAGGAGGCGCAGGCCGATCCCATGAGCCTCGACGTCGCCTACGACCCGGCGCGGCGGCATCTGAAGATCGTGATCGTCGGCTCGATCGAGGACACCGCCGTGATGCTGAAGATGGTCCAGGTGATCGCGGGGGACGGCGAATGATCGTCGAAACCCTGGGCGGCGTCGCGGTCCACGTCTGCGGCGCCGATGGGCCGAAGCTGGACGGCGAGCGCGCCGCCACCGACATCATCGGCGACCTGTTCGGCACGGGCGCGCGGGTCGTGGCGATTCCGGTGACGCGGCTGGGCGATGGATTCCTCACGCTCAGCACGCGGCTGGCGGGCGAAGTGATCCAGAAGTTCGTGAACTATGGCTTCCAGGTCGCCTTCGTCGGCGACATCTCGGCGGCCGTGGCCGCCAGCGACGCGCTGCGCGACTTCGTGCGCGAGTCCAACCGCGGCCGGCATGTCTGGTTCGTGGCCGACATGGGCGAGCTGGAGGCGAAGCTGGGTTGACCTCGGCGGCGTCCGCGTCCTCTTTCTCGCCGTCATCCCAGGAGAAAGCCCATGCAGACCCGCAAGCTCGGACCGTTCGACGTTTCCGCCATCGGCCTGGGTTGCATGAGCCTCAGCCGCGCCTATGGCCCACCGCCCCCGCGGGAACAGGCCGAGGAGGTGCTGCTGGGCGCGCTGGACGCCGGCTACACCTTCTTCGACACTGCGGTGGTCTATGGCCTCGGCCACAACGAGACCCTGGTGGGTGAGGTGCTCAGCCCACACCGCTCAAAGTTCACCCTGGCCTCGAAGTGCGGGATCACCGACGCCACCGGCACGCAGCGCGGCATCGACGGGCGGCCCGAGACCATCAAGGCCCTGTGCGACGTGAGCCTGAAGCGCCTGCAAACCGACGTCATCGACCTGTACTACCTGCACCGCTGGGACAAGAAGGTGCCGATCGAGGAGAGCGTCGGCGCGCTGGCCGACCTAGTGAAGGCGGGCAAGATCCGGACGATCGGCCTCTCGGAGGTGTCGTCCGACACCTTGCGCCGGGCGCACGCCGTCCACCCGATCGCCGCCTTGCAGACCGAGTATTCGCCCTGGACCCGCAACCCCGAGCTGGGCGTGCTGGACACTTGCCGCGAGCTGGGCGTGGCGTTCGTCGCCTTCTCGCCGGTGGGCCGGGGCTTCCTGGCCGGCGGCTCGCCCGACCCGTCGCAGTTCGAGGACGCCGACATCCGCAAGGCGATGCCGCGCTTCCAGGGCGAGGCCTATCAGGCGAACCTGAAGCTACTTGACGCCTTCAAGGCCATCGCCGCCGACGCGGGCTGCACCCCGGCCCAGCTCTGCATGGCGTGGTTGCTGGCCAAGGACGAGATCATCATCCCGATCCCCGGCACCTCGAAGCCGGCGCACATGCGCGAGGATGCGGCTGCCGCCGACGTGGTGCTGTCGCCTGAGATCATCGCCCGGGTTGACGCCACGGTGAATGGCGACACGGTCTCTGGGGCCCGCTACTCGCCGCCGTTGCAGGCTGCGGTGGACACCGAGCGGATGCCGTCCGAAGCCTAGATCCGGCGCTCCAGGCCTTCCCAGAAGGGTTCGCGCAGCTTCCGCTTGAAGATCTTGCCGGAATCCTCGCGCGGCAGCTCGGCGGCCAGGTCGATTCGGCGCGGCATCTTGTAGCCCGCGACGTGGGCGCGGAGGTATTCCTTGACCGCCGCCTCGCTGAGGTCCGCCCCCTCGCTGGGCTGGACCACGGCGTAGACGCCCTCGCCGAACTCCTCGTCCGGGATGCCGAACACCGCGCAGTCGGCGACGCCCGGCATCTTCAGCAGCTCGGCCTCGATCTCGGCGGGATAGATGTTCACCCCGCCCGAGATGATCATGTCCTTGGCCCGGTCGCAGAGGTAGAGGAACCCGTCCTTGTCGAGATAGCCGATGTCGCCCGGCGCAATCAGCCCGGCCTTCTCGCTGTCGCGCCGCTTCTGGTCGTCGCCGTGGTAGGTGAAGTCGGCCATGTTGCGGATGCGGGCCAGCACCTCGCCGATCTCGCCGGCCGGCAGGCTGTTTCCCTCGGCGTCGACCACCCTGACATCGGCCTCGGGCCAAGCCTTGCCCACGGTGCCCGGGTGGCTGAGCCAGTCCTCGGACGTGCAGAAGGTGACGGCCGAGACCTCGGTCGAACCGTAGTATTCGTTGATGACCGGTCCCCACCATTCGATCATCGCCCGCTTGATCGGGGGCGGGCAGGGCGCCGCGGCGTGCACCACGAACTTCAGGGACGAGAGATCGTACTTCGCCTTCACCTCGTCCGGCAGCTTCAGCAGCCGGTGGAACATGATCGGCACCATGTGCAGGTGCGTGACGCCATGCTGCTGGATCAACGCCAGCAGCTCCTCGGGATCGAAGCGAGGCTGCAGGATCACCGTCCCGCCCAGCCGGGCGGCGGTCAGGCCGTAGGCGTTCGGCGCCGAGTGGTACATCGGGCCGGTGACCACGGTGACCATCTCGTCGGGGGCGCCGAAGCCCATGAAGCCGAAGGCGCGGCCGATGACCATGGCGGTGGTCATCGCCTGCTCGGCGCTGGGTGGCGCGCGGCGCACGCCCTTTGGCCGGCCGGTGGTGCCGGACGTGTAGATCACGGTCCCCGGCGCTTCCGCGCCTGAGGGTGGCAGCGGTTCGAAGCCCTCCAGCCAGCTCGACCAGTCGATCATGCCTGGCGGAACCGGCGCGGGATCGATCCCGTAGGCCTCGGCGATCTCGGGCGGGGTCGGCACGACCAGCACCGGCACGCCCGGCGGCAAGGCCTCCCGGATCGGCGGGATCAGGTCGGCGTGGATGACGATCGCCTTGGCGCCTGAGTTCTCGAACAGATAGGCCGCCTCGTCGGGCGTGTAGTGCCAGTTCACCGGGGTCGGGTAGGCGCCCAGCAGGCCCGCCGCCGCGCTGGCCTCGAAGAAGGGCAGGTCGTTGCGCAGGTAGAGTGCGACCAGGTCGCCGGCGCCCAGACCCAGGCTGGCTAGGCCCGCCGCCGCCCGCGCCGCGCGATCCTGCAGGGTATCGAGCGCCAGGCTACGCGCGCCGCTGATCAGCTGTCCCATCACCGCTCCTCCCGACCGCGCCTTGTTTTCCCGCGAGTGTACGCGCGCGGCGCGCCGGAGCCAGCCCCTCCGCCTATAGGGCGTTGACGGGCAGACGGAGGAAGATGTGACCGCCGGGCGAGGGCGGTGGCAGCGCCCCGCCTCGAATGTTCACCTGAAGCGACGGCAGGATCAGGGTCGGCGCCGACAGCGTGGCGTCCCGCGCCCGCCGCATCGCCACGAACTGGTCTTCGGAGACGCCGTCGTGGACGTGAACGTTGTCGGCGCGCTCGTCGGCGACCGTGGTCTCCCACCGGAATTCGCCACGGCCTGGCGGCAGGTAGTCATGGCCTACGAAGATGCGGGTCTCCGCGGGCAGCGAGAGGATCTTGCGGATCGAACGGTAGAGCGTCGCTGCGTCACCGCCGGGAAAGTCGGCGCGCGCGGTGCCGTAGTCCGGCATGAACAGGGTGTCCCCGACAAAGACCGCATCCCCGATCCGATAGGTCACGCAGGCCGGCGTGTGTCCCGGCGTGTGCATGACGCTCACCGTCAGCCCGCCGAGCCCGAACGTTTGGCCGTCGTCGAGCAAAAGGTCGAACACCTGTCCGTCGGGCGAAAGCTCGTCCGCCTCGAAAAGCGGGATGAAGGTCTTCTGCACCTCGCGGATCCGGGCGCCGATCGCCACCCGGGCGGCCGTATTCCGGCGCAGGTAGTCGGCCGCGGAGAGATGGTCGGCGTGTGCGTGGGTCTCGAGCACGTAGGCGAGTTCAAGCTCCTGATCGCGGACCGCCGCCAGCATAGCGTCCGCCGACACGGTCGAGATCCGCGCGGCTTTCGGATCGAAGTCCAGCACGGGGTCTATGATCGCCGCGGCCTTGGTGACGGGATCCGAGACCAGATAGCTGGCGGTCGACGTCGCCGGGTCGAAAAAGGTCTGCACTCGAGCCTGCATGGGAACTCCTTCCGGTCCCTATATATTAGGTATTGCTAAATTAGACAATACGCATATATAGGCCTCATGTTGGATTTCGACGCTGCCCTGTTCGAAGCCAGCGCCAACAAGGCGGCCCGGCTGCTTCGCGCTCTGGCGAACGAGCGCCGCCTGATGATCCTGTGCCAACTCACGAACGGAGAGCTGTCGGTGGGGGAAATCGGTCGCGGGTCGGCCTCTCGCAATCAGCGCTTTCACAGCACCTCAGGGTGCTGCGTGACGAGCAGATCGTCGCGAGCCGCCGTGAGGCCCAGACCGTCCGATACCGGATATCGGACCCCGACGCCGTGAAGGTGGTCGGCACGCTGGCCCAAGTCGCCCGTCCTGGACGCGTGGAGGCGAAGCCATGAGCGCCAAGCCGATGCCCTTGACGTCGGCCGGTTGCACCGTCCGGGCGTCCGTCGCCCCCAGCAGGGGACGCTGAGCCATGGAAGGGTTCTGGCCATATCTACTGGCCGTGTTCAGCGGGGCGGTCGTCGGTCTGCTGCTCAGCGTGTTCGGCGGCGGCGGGTCCGTGCTGGCGACCCCGCTGCTGATCTACCTGGTCGGCGTTCGCGACCCGCATGTCGCCATCGGCACCTCCGCCGCCGCCGTGGCGGCCAACGCCGCCGTGGGGCTTTGGGCCCAGGCCAAGGGCGGGCGGGTGAAGTGGCCGTGCGCCCTGGTGTTCGGCGGCGCGGGACTCGCGGGCTCGCTGGCGGGCGCGCATCTGGCCAAGCAGGTCGATGGCTCGACCCTGCTGATCTGGTTCGCCGCGGCCATGGCGCTGGTCGGGGCGTCGATGCTCTGGCCCCGCAGGAACACCGGGGACCCGGATGTGCGCCTGACGGCCGCCTTCACGCTCAAGCTCGCGCCTCTGGGCGTCCTCACCGGGCTCGCGGCCGGCTTCTTCGGCATCGGCGGCGGCTTCCTGATCGTGCCCGGGCTCATGGCGGCCACCGGCATGACCCTGGCCCATGCCGCGGCCTCGTCGCTGGTCTCGGTGGCTCTCTTTGGCGCCGCCACCAGCGCGAGCTATGCCGTCTCGGGCCTCATCGACTGGGGAGTCTTCGCCGCCCTTGTGGCGGGCGGCGGGGTCGGCGTGTTCCTCGGGGGACCGGTGGCGCGCGCCCTGGCCGGCCGCGCCGACCTGGCGCGTCGCCTCTTCGCCCTGATGGTGATCGCCACGGCCGCCTACGTCGCCCTTAGATCGGCCTGACGCGGCGCCGCCCTAGCGCAGCGGCCGCGGGAATTTAGGCAGGCTGTCGAAGTCCTCCGGCACGTGTTCAAGGATGACGCGCGCCTTGGTGTCCGCCGCGATCTTCTCGACCTTGTCCATGCTCTTCAGCGTCTGGTCGCGGCTGGTGTTGAACCGCGGCACGCGGCGGCCCGCGCGGCTGTCGGCGATGTGCCACATGTCGCCCGTGAGCAGGACGGGGCCGCTTTTCAGCCGAACCAGCAGCACGGTATGGCCGGGCGTGTGGCCCGGTGTCTGGATGATGGTGACCGACGTGTCGCCGAAGACGTCGTAGGTCGCGTCCCCCTCGATCAGCACGGTCTTGGCGTTCTCCAGGGCGGAGTAGGCGGCGAACTGCGCGCCGGCGCTGCGGGCGGCGGGCCGGAAGGCGTGTGCCCGCTCGTCGGCGTCGACGATCCAGGTGGACCCCGCGAACAGGCCGGCATTGCCGATGTGGTCGAAGTGGCTGTGCGAGATCGACAGGTACTCGATGTCGGCCGGCGCCAGGTCGAGCTGCGCCAGCTGGTCGGTCAGCTTCTTCGTCACCACGATCCCGCCGGGGGCGGTGTGGTCCGGCATGTCGTAGATCGCCTGCGGGACACCCGTATCCCAGATCAGGTCGCCCTTGGGATGGCGGATCAGGTAGCAGGGCACGATCATGCTCGCCTTGCGGCCCTTGTAGGACCCGTCGTCGGCATAGCCGTCGGCGTTCTCCATCGTGAGACGACCGCAGTCCATGGCGTAGAGCTCGAGCTGCTTGGGCGGAGCCTTGGCGGCCATGGCGGCGCCGGCGGCGAGCAGGGCGGCGGCCGCGACGGCGGGGCCGAGCAGGCTGAGCTTCATCGGGTTTCCTCGACAGGTTGTTCGTTGGCGGGAGGGTGACCTCGGACCGGCGCGAAGTCACGCCCGCCGATTCCGGTTGACCGAGCGCCACTGTATCGTAATTGTATGATTGTATGCATACACAGGATCAATTGCTGAGCCGCCTGCGGGTCGAGGACACTGGCGTCCCGATCTATGTGCAGCTCCGCGAGCAGTTCCTTCGGGCCATGGGAGCGGGGCTGCTGAAGCCCGGCGACCAGATGCCCACCATGCGCCAGGTGGCGGTCGCGCTTCGGATCGACCTCAACACCGTGCGTCATGCCTACGACGAGCTCGAACGGGCCGGCGCCGTGGCCCTGGTGCGGGGGCGCGGCAGCTTCGTCGCCGAGCCGCCGGCGGCGCTCGAAGGACCCGACCATGACGCCGAGGCCGAGCGGCTTGCCCGCCAGATCCTCGCCACCGCCGCGGCGGCTGGGGTCGACCCCCGGCTGCTCGCTCAGAAGATCACGGCGCTGGCCGCCGCGAAGGAGGAAGTCCGATGATGAACGCCTCTAGCCCGAACCTGCGGATCGACAGCTTCGGCATGCCGAAACTGCGTGTCGCCAATCCGCTCGCCGTGGTGCTTTCGAGCCTCGTGATCACCGGCGGCGCGATCCTCGCGGCCGCGGTCGAGGGCGGCGCCTCCAAGTGGGCGGGCGCCATCCTTATCGTGATCGGCGCGCTGATCCCGCTGACGCTCAAGCTGGCCAACCAGTGGGAGCGGGCGGTGGTCCTGCGCCTGGGCCGCCTGAACAGGATCGCCGGACCGGGCCTCTTCCTGATCATCCCGGTGATCGACCAGGTGGCCTACTGGATCGACCAGCGGATCCAGACCACCGAGTTCAACGCCCAGCAGGCGCTATCCAAGGACACCGTGCCGGTGAATATCGACGCCGTCGTCTTCTGGCAGGTGCACGACACCGAACGGGCGGCGCTGGAGATCCAGGACTATCGACGCGCCATCGCCCAGGTCTCCGAGACCTCGCTGCGCGAGATCGTGGGTTCGTCGATGCTGTCGACCCTGCTGGCCGAACGGGCGAAGGGAGACGAGATCCTGCGCGAGGTGATCGGCCGCAAGACCGCCGATTGGGGCATCTCGGTGATCTCGGTGGAGATCCGCGACATCGGCGTGCCCGCCGGACTGCAGGACGCTATGAGCCGCCAGGCGCAGGCCGAACGCGAGCGGCTGGCGCGGGTGGCCCTGGGCCAAGCCGAACAGGAAGTGGCGATCAAGTTCGTCGAGGCGGCGGAAATCTACGGCCGGTCGCCTGCCGCGCTCCAGCTCCGCGCCATGAACATCATCTACGAGACCACCAAGGAGGGCGGCGCGACGATCCTGCTGCCCACCGCCATGGTCGACGCCATGAATCCGGGCGGCGTGCTGGGGATGACCCAGGCCGCGCTGTCCGCCCAGCAATCCAAGACCTGAGGAGGGGCAGATGGGGGCGATCGTGATGCGCTGGACGGTGGGCCTCGCGGTAGCGGCGCTGGCTATCGGCCTGCTGCTGGCCGATGCGGCCCGGGCGCAGGACGCGGCAGGCGACTGGGTGGGCGTCATGAGCACCCAGAGCACCGGCGATCTCACCCTGGCGCTGCACCTGAAGAAGGGAACGGCCGGCTACGAAGCCACGCTCGACACGGTGGAGCTCGGCTCGAAAGGCGTGCCGATCAAGGTCGTGGCCGCCACGCCCGAAAAACTGGTCCTTGAGGTTCCGTCTGTCCGCGGCCGGTTCGAGGGGGCCTGGGACGCCGCGGCCTCGCAGTGGGCGGGAACCTGGACCACCGGCTCGGGGCAGGGCTATCCGGTCCGCTTCCGCCGTGGAGTTCCGCCTCCGGCCGCGAGCGTCGAGGGGCTGGACGGCGACTGGCAGGGGGCGCTGAACGGCGGGCCGGCCGGCCTGCTCCGTCTCGCAATCCACATCCGCACGGGCGCGGAGGGAACCCAGGCGGCGCTCGACAGCATCGACCAGGGCGTCGACGGCGTCCCAATCATGGTCCGCCGCGCCGGGCGCGAAGTCACCTTCGACATGCGCGCGCTACGGGCGACATTCGTCGCCGACCTGTCCGACGACGGCGCGACCCTGCAAGGCGAGTTCTCGCAGGGCGGGGCGCTGATGCCGCTGGTCATGAAGCGCAGCGGCGACGGCCCGTCCGCGCTCGCCGGTGCGCCGGTGAGTTCGCCGCCGCCCGCGCGCTGGACCGTGCCCGACGCGGCGGCGATCCGGACCGTTCTGGCCCGACGCATAGACGTGGAACGCCGCGGCGTGGGCATGGTCGTCGGCACGGTCTCCCCCAAGGGACGCCAGGTCGTGGCCTACGGGGCCATGGACGCGGAAGGCGCGCCGGTGACGGGGGACACGCTGTTCGAGATCGGGTCGATCACCAAGGTGTTCACCGGCCTGCTGCTCGAAGACATGGCGCTGAAGGGCGAAGTCGCGCTGGACGACCCGGTGTCGAAATACCTGCCGGCCGAGGTCAAGGTTCCGTCGCGCAACGGCAAGGCGATCACCCTGCGCCAGCTCGCCACCCATACGTCGGGCCTGCCGCGCGACTTCACCCATATCAAGGCCAGGCGCCTGGAGGACATCTATGCGGCTGCGGACGAGGCTCAGCTCTACCAGCTGCTGAACACCTACGAACTCCCTCGCGACCCGGGCGCGGAGTGGAGCTACTCGAACCTGGGCGTGGGCCTGCTGGGCGTCGCTTTGAGCCGCCGCGCGGGCGAGGATCTCGACACGCTCATGCGTCAACGGATCACCGGCCCGCTCGGGATGCCGGCCACCACGATGAATGTCGCCTCAATCGCCAGCGCGCGGCTGGCTGTCGGCCACGACGCGGACCTGCGTCCGGTGGAGCCTTTCCCGACAGGACCCGCTGTCGCCGCCGCGGGCGCCATCCGCTCGTCCGTGAACGAGATGCTGAACCTTCTGGAGGCGGAGTTGAACTACCGCCGGACGCCGCTCGCGGCGGCCATGTCCGGTATGCTGACCGAGGACCGGCCGGGCATGGCGGGCATGCGCCAGGCGATCGGCTGGATGGCGCTCGACCTCCCCAGCGGCCGGGTCTTCACGCATTCCGGCGGAACCGTGGGGCAGCGCGCCTTCGCGGCCTTCAATCCGAAGACCCGGCAGGGCGTGGTGGTGCTCTCCAATTCCGAGGGCGTGGCCGGCGCGGACGACATCGGCCTGTTCGTGATCGCCGGCGTGCCGGTGCGACCCCTGCCGCCGGCGCCGCCGCCGCGCGATCCGCGCCAGACCCGGCCGGAACTGACGCTGACGCCAGAGGCGGCCGCGCCCTATCTCGGCCGGTACAGGTTCAGCCGCAGTATCGTGAGCGTGATCGGCTATGATGCGGGTCATCTGACCGTTCAATCCATCGCCGCCGACAAGACGGGGCCGGCCGTGCCCTTGGCCTTCCATGGCGACGGAGCGTTCTCGCTGGCGCTGGGGGACGCCGACTTGGCCTTCCAGCTCGACCCCGATGGCCGGGCCCGCGTGCTGGTGTTCCGTGGCCGCGCGGGCGAGTTCAGGGCCCCGCGGGTCCTGGAGTAGCGCCCCATCTGAAAGACCCGCGCTCCGCCAACGACGGCGCGCGGGAGCGGCAGGTCGTCGCACCAGCCCGCGGATCGGAACCCATGGCGTCTTTCGGCTCCATCGAACGCCGTGCGGCAAACGAAGCTTAACCAACGTGTCGCCCAGTGGCCGCCCAGCCAGAGGGAACCTCCGTGAGCGACACCTACGCCGTCCGCGAACGTCTCGACTTCATCGGCATGGACGCGTCCGCCCGCGCCGTCCTGCGGAGTCTCAAGCCGTTCATCCAGGCCGAGATCGAGCCGGCTCTGACGGTGTTCTACGCCCGCTTGCGCGAGACGCCGAAGATGCGGGCGTTCTTCAGGGACGAGAGCCGCATCACCGCCGCCAAGGGGGCGCAGGCCCGGCATTGGGGGCTCATCTGCGACGGCGTGTTCGACGATGCCTATGTGACGGCGGTGCGCTCGATCGGACAGACCCACGCGCGGATCGGGCTGGAACCCCGCTGGTACATCGCCGGCTACGCCCTCGTGACGGACACTCTGGTCCGCCGGATCGTGGAGACGCGCTGGCCGAAGCGACTGGGTCGCCGGGGCAGGGACGCCGCCGAGATGGCCGACGCCGTGGCGGCGACGGTCAAGGCGATGATGCTCGACATGGATTTCGCGCTGTCGACATATCTCGACGCGCTGGAAGCGGATCGTGCGCGGTTGCAGGCCGAGCGCGAGATGGCGGAGCGCAACCAAGCGGCGGCGGTCTCGGCCCTCGCGGCGGCGCTGTCGCGGCTATCGAACGGCGACCTGCGCGCGCGGGTCGACGCCGACCTCGCCCCCGAATTCACCGGCCTCAAGGCCGACTTCAATGCGGCGATCTCGGCCCTGGAGCAGGCGGTGGGCGCCGCCAGCGAAGCGGCCCGCGTCGTCAGCGGCGGCGTCAGCCAGATCGACTCGGCGGCCGACAACCTCTCGCGCCGCACCGAGCAGCAGGCGGCGAACCTGGAGCAGACCGCCGCCGCCCTGGAGCAGATCACCGTAGCGGTCCGGAAGAGCGCCGAGGGCGCCCAGGACGCCAGCCGCATGGTCGCGGGCGCCAAGTCGGAAGCCGACCGTTCGGGCGACATCGTGGCCCACGCGATCGGCGCCATGGACCAGATCGACAGTTCCTCGAACCAGATCGGCCAGATCATCGGCGTGATCGACGAGATCGCCTTCCAGACCAACCTGCTGGCGCTGAACGCCGGCGTCGAAGCGGCCCGGGCCGGCGACGCGGGCAAGGGCTTCGCGGTCGTGGCCTCGGAAGTCCGGGCCTTGGCCCAGCGCTCGGCCGAGGCCGCCAAGGAGATCAAGGCGCTCGTCGGCGAGTCCAACGCGCACGTTAAGTCCGGCGTCGAGATGGTGGGTCAGGCGGGCGAGGCCCTGACAGCGATCTCTGAGCGCGTGGCGGCCATCGACATGCTGGTGGCCGAGATGGCGGCGTCGGCGCAGCAGCAGACCCGCGCCATTGGCGAGGTCAATATCGCGGTCAACCAGCTCGACCAGCTGACTCAGCAGAACGCCGCCATGGTCGATCAGACCACCGCCGCGACCACGTCCCTGAATCGCGAAAGCCTGGGCCTGTCGCAACTCATGGACGGCTTCCTGGTCGGGCCTGCGCCGGCCCCGTCCCGAGCGCGCGCGGCCTAGACCATCCCGGCCTTGCGCAGGGCCTGATACGACTTGATCACCCTCTGCAGGCGGTGCTCGCCCGAGCGGTCGCCGTTGTTGGCGTCGGGGTGCAAGCGGCGAACCAGCTCGGTGTAGCGGGCGCGGATCTTGGCGCTGTCGGCGTCATCATCCAGGTCGAGGTCGGCAAGCGCGTTGCGCTCGATCTTGCCCAGCTTGCGGCCCTCGGGCTCGGGCCGGCGCGCCTGGGCGCCTCCGCCGCCGAACATATTGAACGGGTCACGGTAGCCCTGGCCGGTGCCGAACTTCGTTTGAAAGGCCGCGGCCTCGCGGCTCATCCGTCCGGCCTTCATCTCCCAGGTGGGACGCCCGCCCGTCATGAGCTCTTCCTGCTGGCGGCGGCGGACCTCGCCCTCCGGCAGGCCAGCGAAGAAGTTCCAGTTGCGATTGTACTCCGCGGCATGCGGCTGGCAGAACCAGTAGTGCTCGTTGAGCATGTCGCGCGCCTTGGGCGCCCGCGCCGTCGCGGGCCGCCGGCAACCGGGGTGGTCGCAGGCGCGCTCGCCTGGCTTCAGGGCGTGGACGTCCTGTTCCGACTCGTCCTTCTCGGACGGCGGACGGACGCGGATATCCACGAACTTCGGCTTGTATTGAAACGCACCCGGCATGGGCCAAGTATGGGGGGGAGAAACTTCCCTGCAAGAATTGAAGATGCGGCCAATGGGCGCCATATTTGATGTGATCCAAGACAAGCTCACGGCGGCCTTCCAGCCCACACGGTTGGAGATCGTCGACGACTCCGACCGGCATGCGGGCCACAGCGGCGCGCGCGAAGGCGGGGAAAGCCATTTCAACGTGACCATCGAGTCGCCCGCATTTTCGGGAACGCCTCGGGTCGCCCGCCAGCGGATGGTCTACCGGGCGCTCGCCGACGAACTGGCGGGGCCGGTCCACGCGCTGTCGGTGAAGGCGCTGGCGCCCGGCGAGGGCTGAGGCACAGACTAGGATTTGAAGAGCCGCAGCTCGAGGCGGCCAGACGACAATTGGAGGGGACGGCTTGCGGACGACCATCACCGTCAACGGCGAAGCGCGGTCGCTCGACCTCGATCCGCGGACGACTCTGCTCGACGCGCTGCGCGAGCACCTGAAGCTGACCGGCTCGAAAAAGGGCTGTGACCACGGGCAGTGTGGTGCCTGCACCGTCCTGGTGAACGGCGTGCGGATAAACGCCTGTCTCTCGCTGGCCGTCATGCACGACGGCGACGCGGTCACGACCATCGAAGGGCTTGGCAGCCCCGACAAGCTGCACGCCATGCAGCAGGCGTTCCTCAAGCACGACGCCTTCCAGTGCGGCTATTGCACCCCCGGCCAGATCTGCTCGGCGGTGGCGGTGCTCGAGGAGATCGAGGCGGATGTCCCGAGCCACGCCTCCGACGTGGCCGACCGCGCGCGCCTGGCGCCCGACGAATTGCGCGAGCGGATGAGCGGGAACATCTGCCGCTGCTCGGCCTATCCCCAGATCATCGACGCGATCCTTGACGCCGCCGGAGCCACCTCGTGAAGGCCTTCACCTATGAGCGTGCGACCGACGCGCGCGGCGCCGTGGAGGCCGTCACCGCGACCCCTGGCGCGAGGTTCATCGCAGGCGGCACCAACCTGCTGGACCTGATGAAGCTGGAAATCGAACAGCCCGCGCACCTGGTCGATGTCGGTCGGCTGCCGATGGCGAGCATCGAGGACACGGACGAAGGCGGCCTCCGCATCGGCGCCATGGCGACGAACACGCGCGTCGCCTCAGACCCTCGCGTGCGGACACGCTATCGCGTGTTGTCCCAGGCCATCGTGTCGGGAGCGTCGGGCCAGCTGCGCAACAAGGCCACGACCGGGGGCAATCTGCTGCAGCGCACCCGCTGCCCGTATTTCTACGACACCTCCAAGCCCTGCAATAAGCGCCGGCCCGGTGAAGGTTGCGCGGCGATCGAGGGCCACATCCGAGAGAGTGCGATCCTGGGCGTCAGCACCGCCTGCATAGCCGTGCATCCGTCGGACATGGCGGTGGCGATGGTCGCGCTCGATGCGTGGGTCGAGACGCTCACACCGTCCGGGGACGCTCGCCGCTTCCCGCTGATGGAGCTGCATCGGCTCCCTGGAGACACCCCTCACCTCGAGACCCACCTGATCCCGGGCGAACTGATCACCGCCGTCGTCCTTCCCCCACCGCCCGAGGGCGGCCAGCAATATCGGAAGGCGCGCGACCGGGCGTCCTACGCCACCGCCCATGCCAGCGTCGCCATAGCCGGCGGCCGGATCGCCCTGGGCGGGCTGGCTCACAAGCCCTGGCGCGCCGTCGACGCGGAAGCGGCCCTCGCCGAAGGCGCGAGCGCCGCTGAAGCGATGGGCCGCGAATTGAAGGACGCGACCTTGCGTGGCGAGAACGCCTTCAAGGTTCCGCTGGCGACCCGGCTGGTCGCGGCAGCACTTGCCGAGGCTCAACCTCAGGCCGGCAACGGGAGGGACGCATGAGCTCGGTGCACGACTGGGCAGCGCCCAATCCCGTCACGACCAACCGTTCCGGCCTGATCGGCAAGGGCGTCGACCGCTACGAGGGCCCGCTGAAGGTCACGGGCACGGCGGCCTACGCCTACGAGGTCCAGCCGCCCTCGCCGCCGGCGTACGGCGTCATGGTGGGCGCCACCATCGCCACCGGCCGCATCGCCGACGTCGACATCGCCGAGGCGCAGGCCGCGCCGGGCGTGCTCGCCGTCTGGACCCATCGGAACGTCCCGGCCCAACCCCCGCGCGGCACGAAGGTCCATCCGCGTAGCACCGCTGGCTCCCGGCCTGCGCTGGAGAGCGATCGGGTCTTCCACTTCGGCCAGCCGGTCGCCTTTGTGGTGGCCGACACGCTGGAGAACGCCGTCGCGGCCTCGGCCCTCGTGAAGCTGACCTACGAGGGGGATGCGCCCGAGGTGGATTTCCGCGCCCGCCTGGCCGACGCCGGCCAGCCGCCGGGCGAGCAGGATGTCGAGATCGGGGACTTCGACGCCGGCTTCGCCGCCTCGGCGGTGAAGCTGGACGAGACCTGGTCCACGCCGATTCAGAACCATTGCCAGATGGAGCCCTGCGCCTCGCTGGCCTGGTGGGAGGGCGACACCTGCATCGCCCACACGTCCGTGCAGATGGTGAAGCCGGCCCAGCACGGCCTGGCGGAAACCCTCGGCATCGACCGCGACGCGGTGCATCTGCTGACCCGTTATATCGGCGGCGGCTTCGGCGGGAAGGGCCAGACCTACGACGACCTCACCCTGGCGGCCCTCGCGGCTCGCGCCCTGGGGCGGCCGGTGAAGGTGGCTTTCACGCGCCAGCAGATGATGCACGGCACGATCCATCGTCCGGCCACCGTCCAGCGCGTCCGCCTGGGCGCCGAGAAGGATGGGCGGCTGAACGCCTTCTCGATCATGACCTGGACGCACTGCCACCGTGACGGGTCGTTCACCGAGCACGCCTCGAACTTCGCCCGCGCCCTCTACGCCGCGCCGAATCGCCTGACGGGCCATCGTCTGGTGAAGCTGGACCTGCCGGGCGCGGGACCGATGCGGGCGCCGGGCGAAGCCTCCGGCACCATGAGCCTGGAATGCGCCATGGACGAGCTGGCCGAGCAGCTCGGCATGGACCCCGTCGAACTGCGCATTCGCAACGAGCCGCCCGTTGATCCGGAAAACGGCCGCCCGTTCTCGCAGCGCCAACTGGTGCGCTGCCTCAAGGAAGGCGCCCAGCTGTTCGGCTGGGACCGGCGCATGCCGACGCCCGGCCAGGTGCGCGACGGCCGCTGGCTGGTGGGCCTGGGCATGGCCGCGGCCATCCGCGGCAACTTCCTGCTGCCCGCCAAGTGCAGCTTCTCGGTGGACGCCGAGGGGACGATCACCGTGCGCCAGGGCATGACCGACATCGGCACCGGCACTTACACGGTGCTGGCCCAGATCGCGGCCGAGACCCTGGGCGTGCCGCTGGGCAAGGTGGTGGTCGAGATCGGCGACAGCGAACTGCCGCCCGCGCCGGGGTCCGGTGGACAGTTCGGCGCGGCCTCGGCCGGGTCAGCGGCGCTGGCCGCGGGGATGAACCTGCGCAAGGCCATCGCCGAGCTCGCGACCGGCGATCCGGGCTCTCCGCTATACGGCGAGGATCCCGAGCTGGTGACCATCCAGGATGAAGTGGTGGCCATCGAGAACAAGTCCGAGACGCTGGCGGCCCTGGTGGCCCGTGCGGCGCCCGGGGGCCTGACGGTCGAAGGCGACAGCCGTCCGGCCGCGGACATGCGCGAATGGAGCACCCAGACCTACGGCAGCCATTTCTGCGAGGTCGGCGTCGACCCGGTGACCGGCGAGGTGCGGGTGAGCCGGATGCTGGGCGTCTTCGCCGCCGGGCGGATCCTCAACGAGAAGACCGCCAGGAGCCAGCTGACCGGCGGGATGATCTGGGGGATCGGCTCGGCCATCACCGAAGGCAACCTTGTCGACCCTCGCCACGGATCGCTGACGGGCCAGGACCTGGCTCAATACCTGGTGCCGGTGCAGGCCGACATCGGCGAGCTCGACGCCATCATGCTCGACGAGGTGGACGACAAGGCGAATCCGATGGGCATCAAGGGCGTAGGTGAACTGGGCAATTCGGGCGCCGGGGCCGCCGTGGCCAACGCCATCTACAACGCCTGCGGCGTGAGGTTGCGCGACTATCCGATCACGCCCGACAAGCTGCTCGCGGCCCTCATCGCGCAGGGGCGTTGACGCGGCTCCTCCCCGGCGGGCGCCTCGCGCGGAGCCTTATCGCACAAGGGATTGGCGCCGCGGTGGCGTGGCTGTGGCCTGAACGCCTCAGCTCCGAGATATCGACGTTGCGCGATCGGCTTTGCCTTTGAACCTAGGTGGTCCTCACGTTGAGTGTCGGACGTAGGCGTTCGCAGAAGCGCCCTAGGGAAGGACAAAATCATGAAGCGAGTACTGTTCCGCGGCGCCAGTGCACTGGCCGTCGGCGCGTTCGTGTTGGCGGCCCCTGCCTTCGCCATGGCTCAGGCCACTCAGGCGGATGAGGGTCCGACGATCGACGAAATCGTCGTCACCGCGCAGATGCGCGAACAAAGTCTGCAGGACGTGCCGGTCGTGGTCACGTCCGTGAACGCCCAACAGCTGCAGGACGCCGGCGTTCGCGACATCAAGGATCTGACGATCGTCGCGCCCGGCCTCACGGTCACCTCGACCAGCAGCTCCGCCGTCACCACCGCCCGCATCCGCGGGATCGGCACCGTCGGCGACAACCCGGGCCTCGAATCGTCCGTCGGCGTCGTGATCGACGGCGTCTACCGGCCCCGCAACGGCGTCGCCTTCAGCGACCTGGGCGAGACCGAGCGCATCGAAGTGCTGAAGGGTCCGCAGGGCACGCTGTTCGGCAAGAACACGACCGCCGGCGTCATCAACATCATCACCCGCAAGCCCTCGTTCGAGCTGGGGGCGACGTCCGAAGCCCAGTTCACCAACTTCGACGGCTTCGGCGGCTCGATCTCGCTCACCGGCCCGGTCATCGCCGACAAGGTCGCGGCCCGGGTCTACGTCGCGGCTCGCGAGCGCGACGGCTATTACAAGACGCTCGGCCCGGACAACAACGACCAGAACTTCTACACCGGCCGCGGCCAGATCCTGTTCACGCCCACCGACACTTTGGATGTGAACGTCTCCATGGACTACACCAAGCGCGACGAGCGCTGCTGCGGCGCGGTGCAGATCAAGAACGGCGCGACCCAGGCGATCATCAATTCGCTGGCGCCCGGCGGGCTCGCCAATCCCCCCGATCCGGACGAATTCCGCGACTACAGCAACCGCAGCTTCCTGAAGACCGTGAAGGATTCGGGCTGGGCGGTCGAAGCCAACTGGAAGACGCCTTGGCTGGGCGGCGCCAAGCTGACCTCGGTCACGGCCCTGCGCGACTGGAGCCAGACCGGCGGCGCGGACGTGGACTGGACCACCGCCGACATCCTCTACTCGCCGACGCTGCGCGAAAGCTCCAACCCGGGGTCGAGCAAGTTCAAGACCTTCACCCAGGAGGTCCGCCTCGCCGGGGCGACCGACAAGCTGAACTGGCTGGTCGGCGCGTTCTACTCGCGTGAAGACCTGGGCCTGCACGTGCGGACCGTCACCTACGGGACCCAGTACGAGCAGTACGTCAACGCCCTGTTCTCCAACACGCTCTCGTCGGTGTTCACCGGCCGGCCGCTCGGGACCACCTTCGTCGCGGGGCAGGGGCAGGACGACCTCTACAACCAGCGCGAGGAAGGCTTCTCGCTCTTCACGAACAACAGCTACCAGTTCACCGACGCGCTCGAGCTGACGGTGGGTCTGCGCTACACCTGGGAAGACAAGGATCTGAAGTCCTTCTGGAGCAACACCGACGGCGGCTCCGGCTGTTCGCTGGCGCTGGCCCGGGCGGCTGGTCTGGCTGGCCGGGTGCCCGCCGCGCTCATCCGCGCCGACGGCACGCTGGCGTCCGGCCCCTACCAGGTGCTGTGCGCGGCCTCCAACAGCCCGGCCTTCGGTCGCGTGGGCACGAACAAGCAGAGCCTCAGCGAAGATAAGCTGACCGGGACCGCCAAGCTGGCCTACCGGTTCTCGCCGGAACTGATGACCTACGCGTCCTACGCGCGGGGCTACAAGGCCGGCGGCTTCAACCTCGACCGGATCGCGACGACCAACCAGACCGTCGTCGGTCAGCCGACCACGCCGGTGCTGGACACCAGCTTCGCGCCCGAGACCGTCGACTCGTATGAGATCGGCGCCAAGAGCACGCTGCTGAACCGCAAGCTCCTGCTGAACGCCACGCTGTTCTACCAGAAGTACAACGACTTCCAGCTGAACGCCTTCAACGGCCTCGTCTTCTCGGTCGCCTCGGTGCCGAAGGTCGTTTCCAAGGGGGTCGACCTCGACTTCCTGTGGTTCACGCCGATCGACGGCCTGACCCTGAACGGCGGCGTCACCTATGCCGAGACCTACTACCCCAAGAGCAATCCGCTCTTCCTCGGCGGCAACCTGCCCGGCGCGCGGCTTTCGCTGGCGCCGATGTGGTCTGGCTCGCTGGGCGTGACCTACGAGCGCAACATCACCGACGAGCTCGTCGGCCGCTTTGCGATCAACTCCAAGAGCGTGTCTGGCTACAACACCGGTTCGGACCTCGATCCGGTGAAGAACCAGCCCGGCTTCACTCTGGTGAACGCCCGCGTGGGCCTGTCGTCCGCCGACAAGCGCTGGGCGGTGGAAGCCTTCGCCCAGAACCTGTTCGACGACACCTACTATCAGGTGGGCTTCAACGCGGTGCTCCAGTCGGGCTCGTACGACGCCTTCCTGGGCCAGCCGCGCACCTACGGCGTGGCTCTGCGCTACACCTACTGAGTACGGCCGCCCCCGCCGCCTCGCGGCGGGGGCGATCCGCCAGGACGCCTTTGCGCCAGATCAACGCGGGCGGCGCCTCTCCGGCTAGGCTTTAGTCATGGCCTCTGAAACACCCACTGCTCCCGCGCAGCATCGGGAAGCCCAGCTCCGCGGTCTCCTGGAGGAGATCGACGGGCGGTTGATCGAACTCCTGACATCCGGCAAGCGCGCTTCGGGTAAGCGCCTTCGCCGCATCGCGCGCTACGAAGGCGCCCGTGCGGCGGTGCTGCGCCTGCTCGAATGCCCGACGCCGAACCGCTAGCGTCAACCGCGCCCGCCGATCCGCCGACCGGCCTGCTGCGCCGCCTGGGACCGGGGTTGATCACCGGGGCGGCGGACGACGACCCCAGCGGCATCGCAACCTACTCCCAGGCGGGAGCCGTCTTCGGGCTCCAGATGCTCTGGACCGTCGTCCTGACTCTGCCGCTGATGACGGCGGTGCAGGCTATCAGTGCGCGCATCGGCCGGGTCACGGGCCAGGGCCTGGCGCTCAACCTCACGCGCGTCCTGCCGCGGCCGGTCGTCGCCGGGCTGGTCCTGCTCCTGATCGTGGCCAATGTGTTCAACATCGCAGCCGATCTCGCGGCCATGGGCGCCGCGGCCCAGCTCGTCAGCGGCTGGGACGCCCACGCCATGACCCTGGCGTTCGCCGCCGGCTCGCTCCTGATCCAGGTCCTGGTTCCGTACCACCGCTACGTCAGCGTCCTGAAGTGGCTGACCATGGCGCTCTTCGCCTACGTCGGCGTGGTGTTCACGGTGCAGGTGGACTGGCTGGAGCTCGCCGCCCGCACGGCCATGCCGCGGCTGAAGCTGGACCATGCGGCCCTGCTGATGGTCGTGGCCATCCTGGGCACCACGATCAGCCCCTACCTCTTCTTCTGGGAAGCCTCGGAAGAGGTGGAGGAAGAGGAGGAGCGCGGCGCTGGCTCGCTCCTGGACCAGCCGGCCGCCGCGCCGGTGGAACTGCGCCGGATCGCCCTCGACAACGTGCTGGGGATGGGCCTGTCCAACCTCATCGCCTTCTTCATCATCTTGACCACCGCCGTGACCCTGCATGCGCATGGGGTGCGCGACATCCAGACCGCGGCGGAGGCGGCCAGCGCGCTTCGCCCCATCGCCGGGGATCTCGCCTTCGCGTTGTTCAGCCTGGGGGTGGTGGGGACGGGCCTGCTGGCCATCCCGGTGCTGGCGGGCTCGGCGGCCTATGCGGTGAGCGACCTGATGGGCTGGCCGCGGGGCCTGGAGCTGAAGGCGCGGCAGGCGCCCGGCTTCTATGGCGTCATCGCCGCCGCAATCGGCCTCGGTATCGGCGTCGCGGCGATCGGGCTGGATCCCATGCGCGCCCTGTTCTGGAGCGCGGTGGTCAATGGAATCATCTCGGTGCCGATCATGGCGGCGATGATGCTGGTGGCGACCCGGCGGCCGATCCTGGGCCGGTTCACGGCCGGTCCGGCGGTCGCCACCCTGGGATGGGCCGCGACCGCCCTGATGGCTGCCGCCGTCGCGGCGATGGCGCTGTCGGCGTGAAACGCAGAACTATTCTGCACAAACGGTAACTACCGTAGCCGTGGCTGGCGCACTATTTGCTCCCTCGCACCGGGTTGTCCGGTTTCGAGGAGACGAGACGTGAAGCTGCTTCTGGCGATCAGCGCCCTGGTGGGGTCGGTCGGCCTGCTGGTGACCGACTGGGCCGGTCAGGCCTTCCCTTACCTCTAGGCCTCTGGCTCTAGCGAGCCTTGAGCTCGCTTAGCACGCGCGCGAGATCGCCCTCACGGAAGGGCTTCTGCAGCACCGGCGAACCCCGATCCACATCGCGAAGGCCCGCATCGCCATAGCCCGTGGCGAAGGCGAACGGCGCGCCCTTTTCCCGCAGCAGGTCGGCGAGGGGGAAGATCGGCTGGCCGCCGAGGTTCACGTCGAGGACGGCGCAGTCCAGTTCGGCCTGCTTCGCCAGTTCGATCGCCTCGTCCAGGCGCGAAGCGGGGCCCACGACCGTGCAGCCGAGGTCGCTCAGCATGTCCTCGATCAGCATGGACACCATCATTTCGTCCTCGACCACGAGGACGCGAAGCCCCTCCAGGCTCGTCTGGGCGGTCATTCCATGCACTCCAACACGAAGGCCAGCGTCATCCGGCATCGTTCAATCACACCTGTCTAGTTGAACATGAACTGAATGTCGCGGGAGGTGTTAGGCAATCGCCCGTCGCGTGCATCGCTTCCCTCCCGCCCTCAGTCCCTCGCGTGGAGAACGGCCCAGCTTCGCCCTGGTTCCGCGTCGCGCCGCATTCGGTGCGCGCCTGGGTCGCATGGGGTGCGACGCGCGGTCTTCGTGCTTTGGAAACCACTCTTCGCGAGAATCGCCTGGCGATTGAGGGCAGATCCCATGTTCGATTTCACCGTGCGGGCCCGTAGCGGCCATTGGGTTCTCCAGGACGCCGAAGCCGGCGACCTGGGCGCCTACGAGACGCGTGACGAGGCCCTCGCCGCCGCCGGCGACTGGGTGCGCCTGATCGAGATGCCCTGGCCGGTGCTGGTCTGCGACGCGGACGGCGAATGGGACCAGACCGTGGTGGAGCCCACCTGCCTCCACTGAGGCGTCACAGGCGGCTCAGACGTCACATTACGCGTCGTTTAAGTATTAAGCGTCTGTAATATTCTTAAATCGGTGTCATTACTCCCTATTCACGGGTTTTCATCCGTGGTCGCGAGTATTCGTTTCCTTGCCGGCGGACAACACCGCCGGAGCACAGACCGCTCCGAAGGAAACGACCATGAACAAGCTCAACCTGACCAACCGCATCTCCGGCCTTGCCATGCTGGCCCTCGCCGCGCTCCCCATCGCGTCGCTCCCGGCCTCGGCCTTGGCCGCGCCTGCCGCCGTCAAGGTCGCCGACATCAACCTGCTCACCTCCGAGGGCATGGCCACCTTCGCCAAGCGCGCCGACTACGCCGCCCGCGACTTCTGCCGCGACGAACGCAGCCTGAGCGCCGCCGCCCACTGCCGGGCCGGCGTGAAGCTGGAGCTCTCCGAGAAAGTCGCCGCGCTGCGCACCGCCCAGGCCGCGCAGCCGGCCAAGACCTTCGCCGCCCGCTAAGCTCTCCCTTCGAATAGCGGACGTGCGAAAAGGCCCACAGCCGCCCCAGCTGTGGGCCTAATCGCGTCTAGACCTTCGCCAATACTCAGGCCGCGGCGTCGACCAGGACGACTTCAGAGTCTTCCAGCGCTGTCACCTTCAGGACGTCTTCGTCCTTCACCGCCGCGCCGTCCCGGGCGTTCAGCCGAACCCCGTTGACCTCGATGGCGCCGACCGCCGGCACGAGGTAGGCGTGCCGGTCCTTGCCCAGCACATACTCTGTGGTCTCGCCGGCCTTCAGCGTGGCGCCCGCCACCCGGCCGTTGGTCCGGATCGGCAGCACGTCCGCATCGCCGGGGACACCGCTGGCCAGGGTAACGAACTTCCCGGCCCGGTCGCCCTTCGGAAAGGGCTTGGCGCCCCAGCTGGGCTGGCCGCCACGCTCGGACGGCTCGATCCAGATCTGGAACAGCGTCGTGGTCTCGGGCTCGAGATTGTACTCGGCGTGGCGGATGCCTGTCCCGGCGCTCATCACCTGGACGTCGCCGGCCGCGGTGCGGCCCTCGTTGCCCAGGCTGTCCTTGTGCGTGATCGCCCCAGTCCGGACGTAGGTGACGATCTCCATGTCCGCATGGGGATGCGGCGGGAAGCCGGAGTTCGGGGCGATCTCGTCGTCGTTCCACACGCGGATCGGGCCCCAGCCCATGTTCTGCGGGTCATAGTAGTTGGCGAACGAGAAGTGATGGCGAGCCTTGAGCCAGCCATGGTCGGCGCCGCCGAGGCGCGCGAAGGGTCTGCGGTCGATCATCTCGAAGTCTCCCGGTTGGCGCGGGTGGCCGCGCCGTTCGAGGGGTAAGATAATGGCTCTGTTCGGGTGATAAATCGCGGCTGAAGGAGAAGATTATCTCTCTGGCGGAAGCAATAGGGGCCGGCTGACACAGGCCTGCGGTCCGCCTTCAGGCGCGGTTCATTACGCTGAAGCTCCACTGGCGCGGCAATTGGCTGGAGGCCCTTCGACATGAGCAAGACGTTCTGCATCGCCGCGCTGGCGGCCCTCGCTGTGGGAAGCGGCGCTCACGGCCAACCGTTCCGCGGCGGATCGGCGACGCTTTACGATCAGCCGAACTTCCAGGGCAACTCGGTGACGATCACCCAGTCCGCGCCCGACCTCGGCAAGTGGCGCTTCAACGACCGCGCCCAGAGCGCCCGGTTCGAAGGCCGCTGGCTGATCTGCGAGCACGACGACTTCAAGGGCCGCTGCCAGGAGGTTCGCGGCGAGGTGGCCAATCTGCACACCCTGGGCCTGATGGCGCAGATGTCGTCCCTCGAGCCGGTCGGCGGGCGGCCGGGCGGTCCCGGCCCCGGCCCTATCCCGGGCTTCCCCGGTCGTCCCGATGGTCGCGGCGTCGACGGGACGGTCACCGTGTTCTTCGCGCGCCCGACCCTGGGCGGCATCGACGTGGCGGCCGGAAGCCGCGGCGCGGACATGTATTGCCGCCGCCAGGGGCTCGGCCCGGCGGTCTGGTACGACTCCAGCCAGCGCGCGAGCCAGGCCGTCGGGCCTGAGGGCCAAATGATCGGCCGCTCCTCCGTGATCCGCGATCTGCTGTGCCGGAAGTATTGACCGGAACTGACCATCCTGCCCCTCTCCAGCCCAGGTTGGGGAGGGACAGATGCGTCGGATTGGAATTTCCGCGGCCGCCATCCTGCTGATGGGCGCCGCGCCCGCGTCCGACTGGCGGCCGCTGGATCCTGAGAACACCCTGGTCATCGGAACGACAAAGGGACAGGTCGTCGTCGAACTGAGGCCAGAGTTCGCGCCGAAGGCCGTGGAGCGCATCAGGCTCCTGACCCGCGAAGGCGTCTACAGCGGGCTACAGTTCCACCGGGTGATCGACGGCTTCGTCGCCCAGACCGGCAATCCTAACAACCGCGATGGCGGCGCCTCGGCCCATCCCGATCTACCGCCGGAGTTCGGCTTCCGAATACCCGAGGAGGCCGCCACCGTGGTCGTCGACCGCAGCGACGCGCGGGACGGTTTCGTGGGCGCCACCCCGTTCCAGGCCGTCTCGGCGGCCGAGCAGGCGCGGGGGCCCGACAAGCGGCTGCGCGGCTGGGGCGCCTATTGCCCGGGGGTCGTGGGCATGGGGCGCCAGGCCGACCCGGGCACCGCCAACAGCGAAATCTTCTTCATGCGCGGCCCGTCGCGCCGGCTGGATCACGAATACACCGTCGTCGGCCGCGTGGTGGCGGGGCGGGACGCGATCCAGGCGGTGGCGGTCGGAGAGCCGCCCAAGGTTCCCGACCTGATGCTCAAGGTGCGGATGCTGGCCGACATTCCCGAGACCGAGCGGCCCAGGATCGAGGTGGCCGACACGCGCGGCCCGGCCTTCCAGGCCAAGGTCGCGGCCCTCAAGCGAGAAAAGGGCGCCGCCTTCAGCATCTGCGACGTCGAGGTCCCGATCCGGCTACGGTGAAGCTCCTGCGACGATGCGCGCAATTGTTGTCGTTCCCGCCCACCCGTACAGCCGGTTGCACGGGAACGGGACGCAGAATGCGCTTTGAAGTCGTAGAGGAACCGGACGGCTGGGTCGTCCGCCGGGAAGGTCGCGAGCTTGGCCGCTTTGCGGACCAGGAACGGGCGTTGCACGACGTCGCCGAACGCCTGCGTGACGCAGACGGCTCGGCGCCCGCATCGCTTTCGATGCGCTATCAGCCGCGCGCCGCCTAACCTAAGCGCTTGCGGGCCAGATGCCCGCCGGGCCACATCGCGGGTGAATCATCCCGCGGGGCCAAGTCTTGAAATTCCTTCGATCCTTGAGCGTCCAGGTGCTGATCGCGCTGGCGTTGGGCGTGGCCGTGGGCGCGTTCGCCGCCGCGTACGGCGGCGACGGGGCGCGGCGGCTGATCGAGGGTATCGAGGCGCTGGGCGGGCTGTGGCTGAACGCCCTGCGCATGACCGTCGTGCCGCTGATCTTCGCGGTTCTGGTGACCGGCATCGCCCAGGTTTCCGACGCCGCGGCCACGGGCCGCCTCGCGGCGCGCGCGGTGCTCTGGTTCTTCGGCCTCCTGCTGCTTTCGGCGGTCGTCTCGGTCCTGCTGTGCAACGGCGTGCTGGCGGTCTGGCCGGTCGGCGAGACGGCCGCCGGCGCGCTGCGGGCCGGCGCCCAGGCGCCCGCCGCCGACGTGGCGACCGCCCCGGACTTCGTCGCGTGGGTCAAGAGCCTGGCGCCGTCCAACCCGATCAAGGCCGCCGCCGAGGACGCGATCCTGCCCGTGGTCGTGTTCGCCGTCTTCACCGGCTTCGCGCTCACCCGTCTGACCGACGGCAAGGGGAAGACCCTGCTCGACGTCTTCCAGGCGCTGGGCGAGGCGATGATCGTCATCGTGCGCTGGGTGCTGCTGGCGGCGCCCATCGGCGTGTTCGCGCTGGGCCTGGGCGTGGGCCTGCGCGCGGGCGTCGGGGCGGCGGGGATCCTCGGCCAGTACATCGTGGTGGCCTCGCTGGCCGGCCTGGTCATCGCGATCGTGGCCTACGTGGTGGCGATCACGGTCGGCCGCGTGCCGCTGGGCCGCTGGGCGCGCGCCACGTCGCCGGTGCTGGCGACGGCCTTCGCCACCCAGTCGTCGCTGGCCTGCCTGCCCGCGATGATCGAGCGCTCGCGGGACGACCTGGGTGTGCCCCAGCGCATCGCCAACCTGATCCTGCCGCTGGCGGTCGCGGTGTTCCGCATGACCAGCCCGGCGGTGAACCTGGCCGTCTGCGTCTTCGTCGCCCACGTCTACGGCCTGCAGCCGTCGATGCTGCAGTACACCGGCGCGGTGTTCGTCGCCTTGGCCGTCAGCGTCGGGTCGGTGGGCCTGCCGGGCCAGGTGTCGTTCATCGTCAGCGTCGCGCCGATCTGCATAGCGCTCGGCCTGCCGATCGAGCTGCTGCCGATCCTGCTCGCCGTAGAGGTTGTTCCCGACATCTTCCGCACGCTGGGCAACGTCTGCGGCGACATGGCGGTCACCGCGATCTTGGCTCGCAACGAGCCCAACACCGAGACGACTACCCAAGCCTGAGCGGTTCCGGCATGGTCCGGCCCGCATGAAGAACGAACCCTTCTTTCGAAAAGACGGCGATCTTTTCGTCCCGACCACCGCGGGCATCGGCCCCTGGGACAAGAACTCACTCCATGGCCGGGTGATCATCGGCCTGCTCGGCGCCGAGATCGAAAAACGCCATGGCTCGGCCGAGTACATGCCCGCGCGCCTGACGGTCGACATGTACAAGTTGCCGGACCTGTCGCCGGTCGAGGTGGTGACCCGCACGGTCAAGGACGGCTATCGCATCAAGGTGATCGACGCCGAGTTCATCTCGGGCGGCGTCAGCGCGGGTCGCGCGACCTGCCAACTCCTGCGCAAGACCGAGAACGCCCCCGGCAATGTATGGAAGCGCGAGCCGTGGGGCGCGGCGCATCCGGACGACCTGCCCCAGGCGCCCGAGAGCCCGATGGGCGGCATGTGGAAGGTCAAGCCGATCTCGGGCCAGATGCGCGGCGTCGAGCCCCGCCGCCTCTGGATGGCGGAGGTTCGCGAGGTGGTCGACGGCGACCCGCTGACGCCCTTCGTCCGCGTCGCCGTGGCCGCCGACTTCGCCAGCCCCTTCGCCCACGTCGGCGACCAGGGCCTGGGCTACATCAACACCGACGTGACGCTGTACCTGCACCGCGAGCCGGTGGGCGAGTGGATCGGCTTCGAGAGCCTGACGCACGGCGCCACCGACGGCGTCGCCGTGGGCGACTGCCTGCTGCACGACGCGCAGGGGCATATCGGCTCGGCGAGCTGCACGGCGCTGGCGCAGAAGCGGAAGCTGTAGCACCTAGGGGCGATGTTCCCCGCCCAGCCCCGCCAGGAAATCCTGGACCTCCGGATGTCGAAGATCCGCGAGGTCGCCAACGCCGGGATGGGCCGCGACGACATCCTGGCGTTCTGGTTCGGCGAGGGCGATCGGCCGACGCCGGAGTTCATCCGCCAGGCGGCGGCCGACGCCCTGCTGGCAGGCCGCACCTACTATACCCACAACCTGGGCCGCCCAGATCTGCGAGAGACCCTGTCGCGCTACCTGACCGGTCTGCATGGCGCGCCGATTGCGACGGACCGCGTCGCCGTGACCAGTGCGGGCGTCAACGCCCTGATGCTGGCGGCCCAGCTCGTCATCTCGCCCGGGGACCGGACGGTGGTGGCGGGGCCGATCTGGCCGAACGTGGTGGAGATCCCCAAGATCCTGTCCAGCCGGGTCGAAGTCGTGCCCGTGGAGGCGGGGCAGGGCCGTTGGCGGCTCGATATGGACCGGTTGATGGCCGCGCTGACGCCGGGCACCAGGGCGCTGTTCCTGAATTCGCCGAACAACCCGACCGGCTGGACGATCCCAGCCGAGGACCGCGCGGCGATCCTGGAGCGCTGTCGGCAATACGGCATCTGGCTGATCTGCGACGACGTCTACGAGCGCCTGGCGTTCGACCGGCCGTCGGCGCCGTCGTTCCTCCCGCTGGCGACGTCGCAGGACCGGATCATCGGCGTGAACAGTTTCTCGAAGGCCTGGCGCATGACCGGATGGCGCCTGGGCTGGATGGTGGTCCCGCCGACGCTGCTGGAGAGCCTGGGGGTGCTCGTCGAATACAACACCTCCTGCGCGCCGGACTTTATCCAGGAAGGCGCCAAGGTGGCCGTGGAGCAGGGGGAGGCGGTGGTGGCCGAGCTCAAGGCGGAACTGGCGGCCGCCCGCGACCAGGTGATCGGTGCTCTGCGCACCTTGCCGGGCGTCGAGGCGCCCACGCCCGACGGCGGGCTCTACGCCTTCTTCCGGGTCGAGGGCTGCACGGACTCGCTGGCGCTCGCCAAGGACCTGATCGCGCACGCGGGCCTGGGCCTGGCGCCCGGCGCGGCTTTCGGGCCGGAGGGCGAGGGGTGGCTGCGCTGGTGCTTCGCCGCCCGCCCCGAGAAGAACGCCGCCGGCCTGGAGCGGCTGGCGCGCTACCTCAGCGCGCGATAGGCGCACCAGGCGAGCACCGAGGCCTGCGCGGCCACGATCGCCCAGAGGGCGGTGCGGAACGGCTCCTTGCGCGTCTTGTGACGGAGCGTCTGCTGGGCGACCAGCGCGCCCGGGGATCCGCCGAACGCCGCCAGCATCAACAGCCGCCGCTCGGGGATCCGCCACGCGCGCCGCTCCGCCGCCCGCTTGTCGAGGGCGAAGGTGGCAAAGGTCGCGGCGTTGATCGCCAGGACATAGAGCGCGAACAGCTCGAACATGCGCCCGAGCGTCGCCGCGTCGCGATGAAGGCGGCGTTAGCGCGCCGGGTTCGGCGGAGTCTCGGTGGTCGGAGCTTCAGTCGGAGCCGCTTCGGCCGGCGGCGCGGCTTCGGCCGGCGCAGCGCTTTCCTCGTTCACCTTGAACGTGGCGCCCATGAGCTTGGCGCGGCTTTCGAGCGAGGCCGAGACCGTCTCGCAGCGGGCCGGCAGGCTCCAGCTCATCCATTCCTGGGCCTTGCGCGCCTTGGTCACCTCGGGGCCGGTGTTCCAGATCTGGCGCCCCTGGCGCACGGCGGTGGCGCCCAGGGTGTTGATGGGCCGCACCGAGGCCTTCTCGGCGGCGGTCAGCGCCGCCTGGAAGGTCTTGAGCTGGGTCTTTCCGGTCTTCTGCATGTCGGCATAGACCTTGAGATCGTCCTCCAGATTCGTGCCCGGCTTGCGGAACTGGCTCTCGATGCGGGTGACCTCGGGCATCATCTCGTCGTGCATGTCGAGGTAGCCGCGCAGGGCGCCGTAGCACCAGGCCACGAACTGGTAGTCGTCGCGCGGCGCCCCGGCGGGCAGCCGGTCTTCCGCGGGCGCCGGAGCCTCGGCGGCGGGCGCGGCCGCTTCCGGAGCCTGGGCGAAAAGGGCGAGCGCGATAGCGAGAGCAGTCATTCAGAGCCTTGTGTTCAGTGATTTTGTCAGCTTTGCGCCGAACCTGGTTCCACGGGGCCGAACCCGCCGCCCCCCGGCGTTTCGATCTCGATTGCGTCGCCAAGCTCCACCGTAACGGAGAAGCAGCCGGGAAGTTCACTGACAGCGCCGGAGGCCGCGATCAAGCGCTGCCGGCCGGGCAGTCCGGGCGATCCGCCGCGCAGGCCCTCCGGCGCATGCTCCCGGCGCGAGGAAAGCAGGGCGGCCTCCATCGGCGCCAGGAACCGGATGCGCCGCCGCGCCCCGTCCCCGCCGCGCCGCGCGCCCGCGCCGCCCGAGCCGTGACGCCGGCCGAAGTGCTCGACACGGACCGGGAAGCGCCGCTCCATGATCTCCGGATCGGTGAGCCGCGAGTTGGTCATGTGGGTGTGAACCGCGCTGGCGCCGTCGTTGGTCGCCGTGGCGCCGGCCCCGCCACAGATGGTCTCGTAATATTGCCGCTGCTCGTCGCCGAAAGTGAAATTGTTCATCGAGCCCTGGGCGTTGGCCATCACCCCGAGCGCCGCATAGATCGCGTCGACCACATGCTGGCTGGTCTCGACGTTGCCGGCCACCACCGCCGCGGGCGGATGCGGGGCCAGCATCGAACCGTCGCGCGTCAGGATCTTCAGCGGCTTCAGGCACCCGGCGTTCAGCGGGATGTCGTCGTCGACGAGCGTCCGGAAGACGTAGAGGGCGGCGGCGTCGACGATGGCCGAGGGCGCGTTGAAGTTCGAGCCGAGCTGGTCCGCGCTCGCCGTGAAGTTCAACACCGCCTCGCGCGCGGCCGGGTCGACGGTCGTGCGCACCACGATCTCGCCGCCGCCATCCATCGGCACACGGGCCTCGCCGTCCTTGAGCTTGCCAACGGCGCGGCGCACGGCCTCGGCGGCGTTCTCCTGCACGAAGCCCATGTAGCGGGCGACGGCTTCGGCCCCGTAGGCGCGGATCATCTCGGCGACGGCCGCGGCGCCGGCCTGGCAGGAGGCCACCTGCGCCTTGAGGTCGGCCAGATTGCGATCGGGCGCGCGGGCCGGCCAGCGCCCGGCGGCGAGCGCGGCGCGGGTCTCGGCCTCCAGGAAGCGGCCGTCGCGCATGATCGGCAGGGCGTCCAGCATCACGCCCTCCTCGTCGATGGTCTTCGAGAAGGGCGGCATGGAGCCCGGCTGGATCCCGCCCACATCGGCGTGGTGGCCCCGGGCGGCCACATAGAAGCTAGCCTGGGCGTCCGCCTCGGCCATGAACACCGGCATGACGACAGTGATGTCCGGCAGGTGGGTGCCGCCAGCGTAGGGGTTGTTCAGCGCAAAGGCCTGGCCGGGCTTCAGCTCGGGGTGGCGGTCGCGAACGGCGCGCACGCTGGCGCCCATCGAGCCCAGGTGCACCGGCATGTGCGGCGCGTTGGCCACCAGCCCGCCGTCGGCGTCGAACAGGGCGCAGGAGAAGTCCAGCCGCTCCTTGATGTTGACCGAGTGCGCCGTGCGCTCCAGCGCCGCGCCCATGGCCTCGGCCACGCCCATGAAGCGGCGATTGAAGAGTTCGAGCGTGACCGGGTCCGGCCTGTCGAGCGCGATGGCCTGGCGCGTGGCAGCGGTGGTGCGGGCGAGCCGGATCAGGCCCTTCGGTTGGGCGACGGCGCGCCAGCCGGGCAGCACCGCGATCTGGGTGTCGGCCCGGACGACGAGGGCCGGGCCTTCAATCTGTTGCAGAGTCTCCGCCGCGACGACTGGCGCGTCATGCCAGGCCCCGAACGCGTACATGCGGACCTTCTCCCCTTGCGGGAGAAGGTGGCCCGCGGAGCGGGTCGAATGAGGGGTTTTGCTTCCCTCGCCGCGCGACCCCTCATCCGTCACCCTTCGGGCGACACCTTCTCCCGCAAGGGAAGAAGGGGCGCTCACGGCCTCCGCCTCCACCGCCGCGATCAGGATCGGGCGCTGCGGTTCGATGAAGCCGAACAGGCGCTGGTGGGCCTGCTCGAACGCCGCCTGTGCGATCGCCGCGTCGCTCAGCGGGACCGGCAGCTCGGCGTCGGCGCCGTCGTAGCGCAGGCGCAGCGTCCGGCGAATCTCCGCCGCCTCGGCCCCCTGGGCGTCCATGTCGGCGCGCGCCTCCGCCTCGATCCCCGCCAGCGCCGCCTTCGCCGCCTCCAGCCCGCTCGCCAGCGGCGCTTCCACGCCCGCCTGCCGCAGCGCGGTCACCTGCGCCTGGCCGATGCCCCAGGCCGACAGAACGCTGCCGTACTTCGGGCACAGCACCGCACCGACGCCCAGCGCCTCCGCGGTCTGACAGGCCACCTGGCCCGCCGCGCCGCCGAACGCCACCAAGGCGTGCTCGCGCGGGTCGAAGCCGCGCTCCGTCGAGATGCGGCGCACCGCCTGGGCCATCTGTTCGACGGCCACGGCGACGAATCCCTCCGCGGCCGCCTCGAGGCTCTCCGCGCCCATGGCCTCGGCCAGCGCCTCCAGCCGTGCACGGCTCGCGGCCGGATCCAACGGCGCGTCGCCCTTGGGCCCGAACACCGAAGGGAAAAAGCGCGGATCCAGCCGGCCCAGGGCCAGGTTGGCGTCGGTGACCGCCGCGGGCCCGCCACGGCCGTAGCAGGCCGGGCCCGGATCGGCGCCGACGCTGGCGGGGCCCGCACGGGCGCGCATCCCGTCGAAGGCCAGCACCGATCCGCCGCCGGCCGCCACCGTCTCCACGTCCAGCATGGGGCTGCGCAACTTCACCCCCGCCACCTTCGCCGCGTCGCGCCGTTCCAGCTGGCCGGCGAAGCGGCAGACGTCGGTCGAGGTGCCGCCCATGTCGAAGCCCAGCACCGCCTCCGCGCCGGCCTCGGACGCCGTGCGCGCCACGCCGACCACGCCTCCCGCCGGCCCGGACACAACGGCGTCCCGGCCACGGAACGCCTCGGCGCGCACCAGGCCGCCGGCCGAGGTCATGAAGTAGAGCGGCGCGCCGGCCACCGCGTCGGCGACGCGGCGCACATAAGCCTGCAGCACCGGCGTCAGGTAGGCGTCGGCCACCGTCGTCTCGGCGCGCGGAATGAAGCGGGGCAGGGGCGAGACCTCGGAGCTCAGGGCCACGAAGTCGAACCCAGCGGCCCGGGCGATTTCGCCCGCCGCCTGTTCATGCGCCGGGTTGAGGTCGGCGTGCAGGAAGGCGATGGCCGCCGAGGTGAAGCCCTGGGCCACCGCGGCCTCCAGCTTCACGCGCAGGGCTTCGGTGTCCAACGGTGCGACCACCGAACCGTCCGCCGCCAGCCGCTCCGAGGCCTCGACGACGCCGGCATAGAGCGGCTCGGGCTTCTCGATGTTGAGCGCGAACAGGTCGGGGCGGGCCTGATCACCGATGGCCAGGGCGTCGGCGAATCCTTCGGTGGTGACGAAGAGGGTCTTGGCGCCGGCCCGTTCCAGCAGCGCGTTGGTGGCCACCGTCGTGCCCATCTTGATGGCCGACACGCGGGCGGCGGGGAACGGCTCGCCCGCCGCCGCGCCCAGGATCCGCCGCATGGCCTCCACGGCGGCGTCCGGATAGGCGGGCGAGGCCGACAGCAGCTTGGCTGAGACCTCTTCGCCGTCGTCGGCGCGGCCGATCACGTCGGTGAACGTGCCCCCGCGATCGATCCAGAAGGCGAAAACCCTGTCCAAAACTTAACCCCTTGGGATGATTGTCACGCGGCCGCCGCGGTCGTAAGGCATGCCATAGCGAAATGAGCTTCTGGCGCAGAATTTCTTTCTGCGCCATAGGCTATTGATTTATAATCATATTTTTCGTGGTGTTGGTGTCGCCCTACAAGCCGCCCTACAAGTTCGATCAAACCTTCGTGCCTTTCGTCCGCATTCGGGCAACGTCGCCCTTCCGTCTGTTTCACGCCAATTCACGGAGCACAGCGAATCACCGCGGGCAGGTAGCGGTACGGTTTCACGCCCCAGCCCCGCGTGCTGCAGAGCGCCGCGTGGAGGTCGGGAGCGAGCTGGAAGCGGCGTATTGCAAGCGATCGGACGATCACCGGCCGAGGTCGGCCGACCGCCCGAGCCCGTTGATCTTCGCGCCCTGGGCCGTCGGCACGAGCTCGACCCCGCGGCCCACGCTCGGCATCGTTTGCCCGAGCTTGAGCCGCGCGAAGTGCTCCTGGCCCGCCGCGTCCCGCACGATCACCCAGGCTGACGCGCCCATCTCATCGTGACGGCCGACCCTCACGACCTTGCCCCGCACCGGCGCCTTGCCGAGTTCGCGGACATCGCGCCCAGACTCCAGACGCCGCTGCTGGAGGCTGCGAATGATGTCCCGGCGAAGTTGAAGCGTTCGGAGCTGTGCCTCCAGGTCGGGATGGAGCCGGTAGCGGCGGCCGTGACGGGTCGCCAGACCGAGCGCTTCTAGGTGACGCAATCGGCCTCGGGTCAGCGCAGCCCAGGCGTTGCTGCCGCCCACACCGTCATCGACGCCGCGGTCGGCGTCCGCGGCCTGCAGGAGCCTGCGGTCGAAGCCCGTGAACCGGTCAGCCTGGGTTTCCCGCCAGATCCGCTGCTCGGCCTCGGCGCGGGAAAGCTCGCCGAGCAGTTCGTGGGCCACCTCTTGGGCGCGCGCCCGGAAGCCGTAGCCGATGTAATCGCGCGGGATCACCAAGTCTCGCCCGCTGGCCCGCCGACCCCTCAGCAGGATGTGAGCGTGAGGCTGGTCGGTGTCGTAGTGGCAGATCGCGACCCACCGAAGTTCAGGCTCGCCCAGGTCCTCGGCGACCCGCCGCATCGTCTCCCGCGTGAACCGGTTGAGGTCGGCGATCCGGTCGCCGTTCTCCGGCGAGATGATGAAGCGGAAGTGATGACGGTCCTCACCCCAGCCGGCCGTCGCCGCGGTCGGATCAAGCTCGTCCGACGCCCGATCGAAGAAGGCGGGGTGGTCGCTCTCAAGCGCCGTGCCGGGACGCCCAAGGTAAGTCACATGAGCTGCGAGGGCGGCTCCGCGCGCAACGCCGTGACCGGTGTGACGGGACACCAAGGCCTTGACGATCACACGCTGCCGGACGTCGAGGCGGAAGGCACGGCCGGAGCGCGCTTGGGCCGATCGAAGGACCCCAGCGCGGTCGCCATAGGCGAAGATCCTGGACGCGGCGAGGCGCTGGAGGATGGCGGTGCGGGCGGGGAAGCGGTCGGCCTTCAGGCGGGTGGGAAGGCGCGCCAGCCGTGGGCCAGGCATGTCTGCGCCGGAGGCGGAAAGTCGGACGTCGATCGCATCGCGAGCCAGCATAGGAAGCGAGAACCGCGGCAAGCGCCGGTGCGTCACGACAAGTTGTCGAAGTGCGCGAGCGCCGAGATAACCAGCTGAAAAGACTATAGCAACGCGAGGCGAAAAACACCTCTTTTATCTTGCCCTAAGCCCCGAAATCCACCCGTTCATCAATCCAAATCATACGACGACAACATCGCGCAATTGGTCGCGAGCCGAGACCTTCCCGACGTCTAAACCGAGTCTCGTCGCTGCATCGGCCAAACGAAGAAACCCGCCCGGCCGGAGCCGAGCGGGTCAGGTCGAAAGACTGAAGCCGGCGGCTTAGCCGCGGCGCCGGATCGTCAGATGCTGCACCCCCCGCGCGGCCGCCTGCTGCGCGAGGTTCAAGGCGGGCCCGAACGGATGGCTCCCCGCCGCCCGGTCCTCATCCAGTGACTGCACCAGGGTGATGCAGCAGGTCGGATCCAGCGCCATCAGCTCATCGTTGGCCCGAAAGGGCGCGGCCTTGCCGTGGCGGTCGAAGTCCGCCCTGGCGAGCACCAGCGTCACACCCTTCTGCTGCGCCCAGCGGATCGCCAGTCGCTCCGCGCCTTTCGCCCCGGTCGTCGCCAGCGCCATGTCCGGCCACTGCGCCCGCGCCCAATTCAGCGCGTCGAAGATTCGAGCGGCGTCCACCCCGCTGTTCGCGAGCGGCGCGGCCCGGAAGGCCACCACCGGACCGCCGGGGTCGGCTTCGGTCATCTTGCGCCCGGCGATGCCGCGCAGGGCCTGCTTGGCCTCCAGCTGGGCGGCGGTGAGCCGGGTGCCCCGGCGGCTGCCCCGCCACGGCGACCAGACCTCGCCCGTCGCCGCCGTATAGACTTCGGCCGCCGCATCGCGCACCAGCTCGCAGCCGGCCTGCGCCACATCCATCCCCCGGGCCGCCCGAGTCGCCTCCTGCAGCTCGGTGTCGGCCATTTCGGAGCCGTCAAAGTCTCGGTCCAGGATCTTCATCCGGTCGCGAGCGCGCTCCGCGTCGCGCTCGATCCGCCCTGCCGCCGAATGGAAGGCGCCGATCAAGCTCTCCGCCAGGATCGTCTGCACGTCTTCCAGGGCGGTGTCGCCCACCAGGTCCAGAAGCTCCGTCATCACGGCGTGTCCGAGCTGCACGAGGGCGGCTTCGGTCGGATGCGGCCGCGGGTCTTCCAGCGCCGACGCCTGCACGTCGAAAGCGGTGTCCGAGGTCGAGAAGGCATGAAGGGAAAAGGTCATCGGAGGGACTCCGTGGTTTGAGGAATCGCCGATGCGCCCCACGCGCAACGACCTCACTCCTGGCCACGTCGGGCCCCGGGCAGTCACCGGAGCGGAGCGCCTCACGCGAAGCGGAGGGGAACGGCCGCAGGCCGTTGACGGCCCGGGTGACGTGACAGGATGAGAGGGCGTTGTGTGGGGGCGTTGCGCCCGCCCGCAGAGGCGGGCGCTCCGTCCGGCGCGCCCCTCGCGCCGGGTGCTGACGCCGTTACGCCAGGGCTGCTCGACCAGCGAGCTTGATGAGGTGGTTCCGCTCGGTCGGTCGATAGGCCACCGCCCCGTGAGGCGCACAGTAGGCCCCGCGAACAGCGGGCCGTCCGCAGAGGCAGAAGTCGTCCCTGAAGGGTTCGCCCATCGGCCAGCGGCACTGCCCCCATCGGACGCTGACCACGGTCACCGTTCCCGTCGCCGGCAGCGCTAGGTCCAGAGTGCTGGCCGCCGGCGGAGGCGACGCGCGGTGTGGCGCAGCCCGGCGGGGCAGGCGTCCCCGTCGCTCGCGGCGCTGGTCTGGCCGACCGGCCCCTGGGACGTGCGGAGCCGCGCGACCGGTGAGACCCAGTCGGTGGACCTTGCCGATGACGGCGTTGCGCGTGATGCCATGGCCGAGGTCTCGGGCGATCTGGCTGGCGCTCAGGCCGTCGCGCCAGAGCTTGCTGAGGGTCTGGACACGATCGTCGGTCCAGATGCTGACGGGTGCGGACATGGTGGTGATCCCACTGACGAGCCCGATCGGCTCGCCTCCGCCCGCCCTTCCTTCGGCTTCGCGTGAGGGATCGTCACCCGAATGGGCGGAGACCCGGCACGGGGCTCCGGGAGCCCGCAGGCGACTAGAGCCCGACCCGGCCGTCAGGCCGGGGCACGCCCTAAACCCGCCTCGCCGATGAGCTTCCCCAGCGGTCGATCCGCGAATCCCCGTAGCTGTGACGTCCGATGCCTCTGACGCCGCCGATCGAGAACAAGGGTCACGCCGTACTTCGCGCGCTGGTGGAGAGCGGAGTGGGGATGATCCCGGTCGTCGGACCGATCACCCGTCTGTTCCAGACCACCCACCCCTCGCAGTTCGCGCAAGACGTCGAGCGCTGGCAGGGCGACATCAGCGCCACGGTGAACGACCTCGCCGAGCGCCTGGCGAACCTCGAGGCGGCCCACCAACCCGAGCTGGTTCTGACGGATGTCGCCGTGGACGTCGCCCTTTGGCTCCTCGGCGAGGACGAAAGGGCGCCTGGCTATCCGGTCGGCCTCGACCAGATCCTCACGGCGTTTCCGGACGGCGCGGTCGGCGATGTCGAGGAAGCTGTCCACGAGCTCGGCGATGCGGACCTGGTCACGATCACTCCGGTCATCGGCGCCGGCGGCGCGAGGGTCCGGGCCGCCTGGCCGTTGTTCTGGCTCTTCGAACCCCTCGCCAGCGGGGTCTCGCCGATGAAGGACGCCGCCCGACTTGCCGAGCAGGCGCTGGCGCAGGACCATTTGAGCGCCCACTACATCCACGAGCAGTTCGGCTGGACGCCGCGGCGGATCAACGCCGCCCTTGAACTCGTCGCGACCTTCGCCCCTGAGGGCCACGTGAGCCGTCCCAGCCATCCGGTGTTCACGCTCTAGGGCATCCACATCGACAGCGCGATGCGGCGGCGCCTTCGCCTGTTCCTCGGCGCGGGCGCGGCGCCCAAAAGCGAAGCGGCCAGCTCCGGGGGGAGCTGACCGCCTCTTCTGTTCCGGATTTCCGTTCGGCTCTAGAACGGGATCTCGTCGTCCAGGTCCGCTGTCAGCGGGCCCGGGTCCTCGGCCGGCGACGCCTCATCGCGCGACGTGCGGGACTTGATCCGCAACCCCTCGACGATCAGCCGCAGGTCGTAGTGGGCGGTCCCGTCCCGGCCTGTCCAGGTGTCGTTCTCCACATGGCCGCTCACCACCACCCGGACCCCCTTTTTGGCGTAGGGACCGATGTAGTCCTGCGCCGTCTTCTCGTTGAAGCAGACGCAGTTGAAGCCGGTGGTGCGCTCACCCTGCTGGCCGTCGCCGCGCCGGAACCGCACGGTCTCCAGCACGCGGAAGCTGGCGCGCTTCCGGCCGGAGCCTTGAGCGGCGAGGATCGAGGGATCGGCGGCCAGATAGCCTTCGATGATCACGCTTTGCATGGTCAGTCTCCTAAGTCTGAGGGATCAGGCCGCGCGCTGGTCGGCGGCGGCGTCGGAGGCGCGGTCGGCGGCCCAATCGAGGACGGTGAGCGAGCGGATCACCAACTCCTTGGCGGCGCGCTCGCCGCCCTCGCGGGCCTCGTAGTGGTTGTCGACGAAGACGCCCACGGCGACCACTTCGCAGCCGGCGGCGAGCCCCTCGGCGATCACCCGCTCGTTGAGGCCCTTGGCCCAGCTGACGCAGTTGATCCCCACCACCCGAGGATCCCCGGCGGCGTTGCGGCCCCGGTTCTCCAGCAGCCGGAAGACGGCTTTGGCGTAGTCCTCCGTCACCTCAGGATCGGCCGCCAGGCGGCCCACGAACACGACGTTTTGCATCACAGTCTCCTTGTGGATCCGAAGCCCCGAGGCCCAATCCCGGGCCGGCTTCACCCGGCGAAGCCCTCCCTCCGCCTCCAGGCCGCGACGCCCTCCGGCGGCGCAGCTCGGCCGCGAAGCGGACACGATCACGCCTTGGCTCGGACCCGCGAGGGACGCTAAGGCAGGCGCGATGACCGACTTCGTCGACCTGCAGGGCGCCTCCGGAGCTCACTACCGCTTCCGCCGCGCCGATCCGGCCGAACTCCCGGCGATGGCCGGCAACGCCGTGGTCGCGAGCGGCCAGCCGCCGCGGCTCAAGGTGCTGTTCTGCGGGTCCACCCGGAGCTTGGCCGGCGCCGCCCCGGCGATCGGACAGACCCTCGCCGGCCGCCGCGGCGCCCGTCTCTATGTCCGCCTGAACGTCGCACGCACCACGCGCGAGGCCGAGCACGCCGACCTCGTCGCCGGCCTGAACCCCGAGGCCCACGCCGGCGAGCTCGACTGATCAAGCCGCGGGCTCGAGCGCCTGGACGACCGGATGACGCCCGAGCACGGCCGCCACCACCTTCGGCTGGTCCACGGGCACGAAAACCCGCAGCGCGTAGGCGATGATCTCGGTGAAGGCGCCCAGCGCGACCAGCGCCGCGCGGTCGCCGGCCCCGCCCACCACCTCCAGCCGCCAGCGGTCCATCACCCGCGCGCGGCGCAGCCAGAAGCCGCCCGCGAGCCCAAGCTGGACCCCGCGCTCGAGCGTCTCGCGCAGCACCGTCGCCCCATCCGCCCAGGCGTCGGCGAGGCTGGTGACGCCCAGCGCCGACTTCAGCCCCGCGACCTGGGCTGGGTCGAGCACACGGCCCAGCCAGCGGCGCCCGTCCGGCGCCTTCACCCGGCGCACCTGGGCGCCCTTGGCCGGCAGCCGCGCCCAGACCGGCAGTAGCAAACCCGTGGCCAGGGTCAGTTCGCGCGTGCGCCAGGGATCCGCTGCGGCGACCTCCGCTTCCCAAGCCGCGCGCCAGACCTCCATCGCCGCCGGCGCCCAGGCCGACTCCTCGAACGCCCTGGCCGTCTCCAGCGACTTGCCGTCCGGCCGGCGCAGCCGCACGGCCGGCAGCAGGCGGTCCTCGTCGTCGGTCGTCGTCAGGCCGAGCTCGACCAGGGCGGCGCGCCCGGACCGGCTGTTGATCGCCAGCACGGCCGCTTCGCCCAGGTCACCCGCTCGCGCCAGCGCTTCGTCCAGCGACATCAGCTCGCGCCGCGAGCGCAGGGCAAAGGTCACGAGCCGGGTCTCGGCGCCGGTGGCCGGATCGGTGCGCACCGTTTCCTCCGCCAGCACCTGCAGGTCCTCGGCCACGATGTCCTCGACGCCGTGGTCGAGGTGGCCGGCGGCCGCGGCGCGCTCCACCACGCCGGCCAGGATCTTCTCGAAGTCGGCGAAGAGCGCGTTCTGGTCGGCGATGCGCAGCGCGAGCAGCCGGTTGAGGAAGGTGTTGATCGGCGGCAGGTCGTCAGGCCCCTTCAAGAGACCCTCGGCATCGAGCAGCGACAGCCCTGTTTTCCCCTCGAACTCGCCCAGCGAGAAGCAACCGAGCTCACCGCGCGCGAGCGCCCCGTAGAGGATCAGCAGCGCGCGGCGCGCCCAGGGGCTCTCGAGATTGTCCTCCGCCCGGAACAGGCCGGCGCCGGCCACCCGCCGCTCGCCACGGGTCAGCGCCCCCAGGGAGTCCAGGCGGCGCGCGATCGTCGACAGGTACCGCTTCTCCCCGTGGATGTCGGTGGTCGCCGGCCGGAAGAGGGGCGCGGAGGCCTGGTGGGTGCGGTGCGTGCGCCCAAGGCCCTGGATGGCCGCATCGGCGCGCCAGCCGGGCTCGACCAGGTAGTGGACGCGCCGCTCGCGGTTCACAGCATCGAGGGCGGCGTGATAGCTGCGTCCGGTGCCGCCGGCGTCGGAGAACACCAGGACGCGCTTGCGCCCATCCATGAAGGCGTCGGTCTCCGCCCGCGCCGCGGAGGGCCCGCGCCGCTCGACGACGCGGCGGCCCTCGCGCAGCACCACGCGCCGCGACCGCCCGGTGATCTCGGCGACTGCGCCCGTCCCGAAGCCGTCGAGCAGCGCATCCAGCACGCCGGGCACGGCCGGCAGGCTGGCCAGGCCGGCGATGGTCTCGTCGCGCAGGCGCAGCGCCGCCTGCGAATGCACCGGCCGCCCGTCCTGCATCACCGGAACGAGGGTCACCTCGCCGTCCTCGCCTTCGATGGCCTCCATCAGGGCGGTGGGAAAGGCGCCCCGCAGGTAGTCGAGGACGTACTCTTTGGGCGTCAGGTCCACCTGCAGGTTCGACCACTCCTCGGGCGGGATCTCCGCCAACCGGCGGCTCATCACCGCCTCGTTGGTCGAGACGATCTGCACGACCGCCGAGCGCCCGGCCCCCAGGTCGCGGCGGATGGCCCCCACCAGGCTGGGCGCCTTCAGCCCGGCCAGCAGGTGGCCGAAGAACCGCAGCTTGGCGCTCTCGAACGCCGAGCGCAGCGCGCTCAGCGCCGCCCCACTGGCGACCTTGCCGTCGTCATCCACGACGCCGACGGTCCGCAAGGCGGCGCCGAGGTTGGCGTGGATCAACTGGAAGGCGTCCGCCCACGCGTCCCAGATGCCGACGTCGTCGGGCGTCAGGGCGTGCTCGAGCGGCGCGTACTCGACCCCCTCGAACGACAGGCTGCGGGCGACGTAGAGTCCCATGGCCTTCAGCTCGCGCGCCACCAGCTCCATGAAGGCGATCCCGCCGGCCTCGGCGGCCTCGAGGAAGTCCGCCCGCGTCGCGAAGGGGGCTTCGGGGCCTCCCCACAGGCCCAGGCGCGCGGCATAGGCGAGGTTGGCGGGCTCGGTGGCCCCGGTCGCCGAGACGTAAAAGACGCGCGCGGTCGGCAGGCGGTTCTGCAGCGCCAGCCCGGCCAGCCCCTGCTGTGAGGCCTTCTTCGGGCCGCGGCCGCCCACGCCGCCGGCGGCGCCCCCCATGGCGTGCGCCTCGTCGAAGACGACGACGCCGTCGAAGTCGCCGCCCAGCCAGGCCACGATCTGGTCGAGGCGCGAGGGCCGGCCGCCGCGGGCGGGCTGGCGCAGGGTGGCGTAGGTGGTGAAGAGCACGCCACGCTCCATCCGGATCGCCTCGCCCTGTTTCCAGCGACCCTGGGCGACCACGTCGTGGACCGAGCCGCCGATCGCCTTCCAGTCGCGGCGCGCGTCCTCCAGCAGCGCTTCGTTGCGCGAGAGCCAGAGCGCCCGCAGCCGCCCCTGGGCCATGTTGTCGGCGATGACCGCGGCGATCTGCCGGCCCTTGCCGGCGCCGGTCCCGTCGCCCAGGAACATGCCGCGCCGCAGCCGGACCGCGTCCTCACGGTTCGCGTCCGCGAGGCGCAGATCGTGCCCGGTCTCGCCCAGCGCCCACCATCCGGGCAGCAGGGCGGAATGCGCCTCGCCCGCATAGACGACGGTCTCGGTCTGGGCGTCGGACAGCCGACCCTCCACCCGCAGCGCCGGGGGCAGCACGGGGCGATAGCTCGGCGCCGGGGCGGCCACCGAGGCCATGGCGCCGGCTTCCACCAGCGGCGTCGGATGGGGCCGTTCCTCGGCAAAGGCGAGGCGGCCGGCCCACGCCTGATAGAGACCGACATCGCGCCCCTCGCCGGACCCGTCCCGCACCGTGTAGTCGAGCGCCGCGGCCCCCTCCAGGAACCGCAGCGCCGCGGCCGGCCCGCCGAGCCCCCGGGCCCGCGGCGCCAGCCCCACCGGGGC